>NZ_JABXFD010000159.1 GCF_013372625.1 Actinomadura sp. BRA 177 | reverse complement strand
CTCGGCAGCGTCTGTTGTGTATAGGAGACAGCGTCACCGCGCCCGCTTCCGCCCGGCGAAGGCGACCACATTCAGCACCCGCCGACCACCGGCGCCAACTCCACGATCGTCCGCATGCTCCTCGCTCCCCGTCCATCTCGCCCGAACGAGAACACCCTGCGCCGGCGTCACCACCCCGGACTGTGCGCCGCCGTAACACCCAACCCAGATCGCACCCCTGACCTGGGCCTCTTCAGCCGGTCACGTCATACGGGCGCACACCGGGCGTCACACCAGAGCGTGCCCGTACGCGGCCGCCAAGGGCTTGAGATCCGGCTCCCCGAACGCCTCACGCATCGCCGCGAAGGCCGCGACCTTCTCCGCACCGAACCGCCGCACATGAACGGCATAGGTCTCCGCAGACACGAACGTGGGCGGATTGGTCTTGCTGTGAAACTTGTCCGCATACATGACAACCCGCTCCTCGCCGCTTTCGGCCACATAGTCGCCAGGAGGCACAGGAAGCCCTTGCCGCACGATGTCGTCCCGAGTAAGCCCCATCCCGGTATGACAGGAACAGAACCGGCAGAGCACCTCAGGAAAGCCCTCACGCTTGAGCAGCTCATATCCAAGCACCCCATGCCGGACGTACTGCGTGTAGTCGAACTTCCCCGTGCTGTCGTACAGCCGGTAGACCCCGACGTCATGCAACAGACACCCGGCCCGCACAAGCTCCGCATCGACCTCAAGCCCGCCGCGGGCCATGATCTGCTCAGCGATCTCACAAACGATCACACAGTGCGTCCAAACAAGCTCGAACGCCTCCCGCCCCGGCGCGAACCTCTCATGCAGCGCCCGAATCTCCCCGTCCCCCGGTATCCGCACCCGGCCAACCCTACGGTCCGGATACCCGAGGGAGGCGCCGCAGCAATGGTGTCCAGGTGTTCCAGTGTCCGCCTTGCCACGTTTGCCTCCCGCGCGGCAGACCACCCGAATCCCGCAACCGGCGCTCACGAGCGGGTTAGCGCGGGGCTGGACGAGCAAGAAAGGGCTGGACGGGACGAACCGCTCACCTGGAGGGGGAAGCGCGATGAAGAAGGACGATCCGGCGGACAGGGGGCCTGGAGCCAGTTCGGGGATGGAGGAGCAGGCTCATGAGCGGGTCGTGCCGGGGACCGAGAGCGCCGACGAAGGGTACGAGTCGGACGCCGCGAGCGGGACGCGGGACGGCGACCCGATCGCCGGGGTGGAGAAGGAACCGGACGAGCCGTGAGCCACGCCCGGACATGCCTGTGCCCCCGGGAGCACTCCCCCGGGGGCACACACGTGTCGGTTACTGCATCACGCCCTCGGACTTGGCGACGAGGCGGGCCAGCGTCCCGGCCATCTCCTCCTGGCGAGCGGACATCTTGCCCAGCTCACCCATGATCAGGTTCACGGCCGAGCCCAGCTCCCCGCGGAGTTCCCGCTTGGCCGAGCCGATCTCCCCGCGGAGCTCCTCCTTGAGCGAGCCCATCTCCCCGCGGAACTCCTGCCTGAGCTCCTGCTTGAGGGAGTTCAGCTCCTGGTGGAGGTAGTCCTTGGTGACGAGGTTCTTCAAGTCGTCCTTGGTGGCCAGGTCGGCGAGGGTGACCTGTTCGAGGGGCTTGGGCGACATGACCGGCATGCTACCTCTCCTTCTTGTCCTGTGTTCGCGGGAGTGCGACACCTCAACCTGGCACGCCCCGAGGACTCTTGGTCGTCATTCGATCACGTTTAGCCACAACGGACCAACCGCGAATCACCCCCCACTGCAGTCACCTTCCTTGGGTGCGCCCTAGGGAAGGTCACCGTTCGCCAGAGCGCGCGCGGGAACTCTGTTGCGGGTCTCAGGTAGTCACTTCGGTCCGGTCAGCGCCCCAGAGGGTGTGGAAGGTGCCTTCGCGGTCGACGCGGCGGTAGGTGTGGGCGCCGAAGTAGTCGCGCTGGCCCTGGGTGAGGGCGGCCGGCAGGCGGTCGGCGCGCAGGGAGTCGTAGTAGGCGAGGGCCGTGGAGAAGCCGGGCGCCGGGATGCCGAGGCGCGCGGAGGTGGCGACGACGTCGCGCCAGGCGTCCTGGGCGTCGCCGAGGGCCTCGGCGAAGTGGGCGTCGGTGAGCAGGGTCGGCGTCTGCGGGTCGGCCTCGTAGGCGGCGCGGATGCGGTCCAGGAACTGGGCGCGGATGATGCAGCCGCCGCGCCAGATCGTGGCCATCGCGCCGAGGTCGATGTTCCAGCCGTACTCGGCGCTGCCCGCCTGGATCTCGTGGAAGCCCTGCGCGTAGGCGACGATCTTGGACGCGTAGAGGGCCTTCTCGACGGCGTCGGCGAAGCCGGGGCCGGCGGTGGCCGTGCGGGACGGGCCCGGGAGGTGCTGGGCGGCCTCGCGGAGGGGGGCGTGGCCGGAGACGGCGCGGGCGAACACGGCCTCGGCGATGCCGCCGACGGGGACGCCCAGGTCGAGGGCGGTCTGCACCGTCCAGCGGCCGGTGCCCTTCTGCTCGGCCTGGTCGAGGACGACGTCCACGAACGGCTTGCCGGTGGACGCGTCGGTGTGCGCGAGGACCTCGGCGGTGATCTCGATGAGGTAGGACTCGAGGCGGCCGGTGTTCCAGGTGCGGAAGACCTCGGCGATCTCGGCGGGCGCGAGGCCGGCGGCGTGCCGGAGCAGGTCGTAGGACTCGGCGATCAGCTGCATGTCGGCGTACTCGATGCCGTTGTGCACCATCTTCACGAAGTGCCCGGCGCCGTCGGGGCCGACGTGGGTGCAGCAGGGCGTCCCGTCGACCTTGGCGGAGATGTCCTCCAGGAGGGGGCCGAGGGCCGCGTAGGACTCGGCGGAACCGCCAGGCATGATGCTCGGGCCGTGCAGCGCGCCTTCCTCGCCGCCGGAGATGCCCGTGCCGACGAAGTGCAGGCCGCGTTCGCGGAGGGCGGACTCGCGGCGGCGGGTGTCGGCAAAGTTGGCGTTGCCGCCGTCCACGATCATGTCGCCGGGCTCCAGCAGCGGGGCGAACTCGTCGATGACCGCGTCGGTCGGGGCGCCCGCCTTCACCATGATGACGAGGCGGCGGGGCCGCTCCAGGGACGCCACGAACTGCTCCGCGGTCTCGGCCGGCAGGAACGTCCCCTCGTCGCCGAACTCCTCCACCAGCGCCTTGGTGCGGGCTGCGGTGCGGTTGTGGACGGCGACGGGGTGCCCGTGCCGGGCGAGGTTGCGGGCCAGGTTCCGGCCCATCACCGCCAGCCCGGTGACGCCGATTCGCGCCTTGTCCATTGGCTCACTCCTCCTCGTGTGCGACCCTGACCAAGGGGTTGTACGCGGGGCATGATCCCCCTCGTTCGAGCGCGGGCGGCATGTCCGCGCTCGTTGCGGGAACGGGTCGCGCGGTAACTGATCATCGACAACTCTCACTTCGATGGTGACATTCCAGGGGGTGCGGATGCTGGGACTGCCGGACGAGGCGGCGGCGTGTCTCTTCGATCTCGACGGGGTGCTGACCCGGACGGCGTCCGTCCACGCGGCGGCGTGGAAGGAGATGTTCGACGGCTACCTCCGGGAACGTTCCGGCCGGACGGGCTCGCCGTTCACCGAGTTCGATCCCGTGGCCGACTACGGCCGCTACGTGGACGGCAAGAAGCGCGAGGACGGGACGCGCTCGTTCCTGGAGTCGCGCGGCATCACGCTGCCGGAGGGCGACCCCGACGACCCGCCGGAGACCGAGACGATCCGCGGGCTCGGCAACCGGAAGAACGCGCTGGTGCTGAAGCTCATCGAGGAGAAGGGCGTCGAGACGTTCGACGACTCGATCGACTACGTCCGCGCGGCGCGGAAGGCGGGGCTGAAGACGGCGGTGGTGTCGTCCAGCGCCAACACCGTCCAGGTACTGCGGACGGTCGGCATCACCGACCTGTTCGACGCGCGGGTGGACGGCGTCGTCGCGGCGGAGCGGCACCTGCCGGGCAAGCCGGCCCCGGACATGTTCCTCGCGGGCGCGCAGGAGCTCGACGTCCCGGCGGCGAGGGCGGTGGTGTTCGAGGACGCGCTCGCCGGGGTCCAGGCGGGCCGCGCCGGCGGATTCGCGTACGTGGTGGGCGTGAACCGGCTGGGCGAGGCGCACGCGGAGGCGCTCGCCGAGCACGGCGCCGATGTGGTGGTCGACGACCTGTCCGAACTGCTGGAGGATGTGTGAGCGAGCGGGGGCACAGCACCGCGGAGCGGCCGGTGTTCACGGTGGAGCCCTGGTGCGTCCGGGAGCCGGAGCTCAGGCTGGACCGGCTGGCGCAGAGCGAGTCGGTGTTCGCGCTGTCCAACGGGCATCTCGGGATGCGCGCCAACCTCGACGAGGGGGAGCCGCACGGGCTGCCGGGCACGTACCTGAACTCGTTCTTCGAACTGCGGCCGCTGCCGCACGCCGAGACCGCCTACGGCTATCCCGAGTCGGGGCAGACGGTCATCAACGTCACCAACGGCAAGGTGATCCGGCTGCTGGTGGACGACGAGCCGCTCGACGTGCGCTACGGCCGCGTCCACCACCACGAGCGGGTGCTGGACATGCGGGAGGGCACGCTGACCCGGCACGTCGAGTGGACCTCCCCCGCCGACAAGACGATCAAGGTGACGTCGGTGCGGCTGGTGTCGCTGACCCAGCGGGCCATCGCGGCGATCTGCTACGAGGTCGAGCCGGTGGACAGCGCGGTCCGGGTGGTCGCCCAGTCCGAGATCGTGGCCAACGAGGCGCTGCCCGGCGGCGGCAAGGACCCGCGCTCGTCGGCGATCCTGGACAGCCCGCTCGTCAGCGAGGAGCACTTCGCCAACGGCACCAAGGTCCTGCTGCTGCACCGGACGCGGCACAGCGGGCTGCGGATGGGCGCCGGCATGTCGCACGACATCGAGGGCCCCGAGTCGATGCGGGTGGAGACCGAGAGCGCCCCGGACGTGGGGCGGCTGACGGTCGCGACGCGGCTGGAGCCGGGGCAGAAGCTGCGCATCGTCAAGTACATCGCCTACGGGTGGTCGAGCCGGCGGTCCCGGCCCGCGCTGCACGACCAGGTGGTCGGGGCCCTGGCGGGCGCGCGGCAGACCGGCTGGGACGGCCTGCTCGCCGAGCAGCGCGCCTACCTCGACGACTTCTGGGAGGGCGCGGACGTCGAGGTCGAGGGCGACGCGGAGATCCAGCAGGCGGTCCGGTTCGGGCTGTTCCACGTCCTGCAGGCGGGCGCGCGCGCGGAGCGCCGCATGATCCCGGCCAAGGGGCTGACGGGTCCCGGCTATGACGGGCACACGTTCTGGGACACCGAGACGTTCGTGATGCCCGTGCTGACGTACACCTCCCCCGGCGCGGCGAAGGACGCGCTCGCCTGGCGGCACATGACGCTGCCGCTGGCCTGCGAGCGCGCCCGGCAGCTCGGCCTGCACGGCGCCACGTTCCCCTGGCGGACGATCCGCGGCCAGGAATGCTCGGGCTACTGGCCCGCCGGGACCGCGGCGTTCCACATCAACGCCGACATCGCGGACGCCATCGTCCGGTACCTCGACGCCACGCAGGACGAGCAGTTCGAGCGGGAGATCGGCCTGGAGATCCTGGTGCAGACCGCGCGGCTGTGGCGGAGCCTCGGCCACCACGACGTCGGCGGCGTGTTCCGCATCGACGGCATCACCGGCCCGGACGAGTACAGCGCGATCGTCGACAACAACGTCTACACCAACCTCATGGCGCGCCGGAACCTCCAGGAGGCCGCCGAGATGGCGATGCGCCACCCGGACGTCGCCGACCGGCTCAGGGTGAACGCCGAGGAGGCGGCGTCGTGGCGGGACGCGGCGGCGGCGATGCTGATCCCCTACGACGACCGGCTCGGCGTCCACCCGCAGAGCGAGAGCTTCACCAACCACGCCCGGTGGGACTTCGCGGCGACCAAGCCCGACCACTACCCCCTGCTGCTGAACTACCCCTACTTCGACCTCTACCGGAAGCAGGTCGTCAAGCAGGCCGACCTCGTCCTCGCCCTGCACCTGTGCGGCGAGGCGTTCACCGAGGAGCAGAAGGAGCACGACTTCGCCTACTACGAGGGGCTGACCGTCCGGGACTCCTCGCTGTCGGCGCAGACGCAGGCGGTCGTCGCGGCCGAGGTCGGCCAGCTGGACCTCGCGCACGACTACCTCGGCGAGACGGCGCTGATGGACCTGCACGACCTGAACCACAACACCCGCGACGGGCTGCACATCGCCTCCATGGCGGGCGCGTGGAGCGGGCTCGTCGCCGGGTTCGGCGGGATGCGGGCCCGCCGGGGCGAGCTGCGGTTCGCGCCGCGGCTGCCGGGCGGGATCAGCCGGCTGGTGTTCCGGCTGCGCTACCGGGGCAACCGGATCAAGGTCGGGGTGACCGCGGAGGAGACCCGCTACGAGCTGCTGGACGGCCCGGGCCTCAAGCTGTGGCACCACGGCGAGCGGTTCACGCTCGGTGACGACCCGGTGGAGCTGCCGATCGAGCCGGTCCAGCCGCCGCCGCCGGTGACCCAGCCGCCCGGACGCGAACCGGCGCCGCGCCGATTCGAGCCGCACATCCGGCCGCAGCGCCGGAAGTAGCGGTCACTCCCCCGGGGTGCAGACGTTCGCGCACTCCGGGGGGACCGCGTCCGCCTCGCCGCCGGCCGGTGCGGCCGTGCGCTCGGTGAGGAGCCGGCGCGGCCCCGGGCCTTCGTCGCCGAGCCGGTCGTAGGGGTTGGCCAGCGCGCACTTGCCGATCGACAGGCAGCCGCAGCCGATGCAGTCGGTGAGGTCGTCGCGGAGCCGTTCGAGCTGCCGGATGCGGGCGTCGAGGTCGCTGCGCCACGTCTCCGACAGCCGCGCCCAGTCCGCGACCGTGGGGGTGCGCTCCTCGGGGAGGGTGGCGAGCGCGTCGCGGATGTCGCCGAGCGGGATCCCGACGCGCTGCGACACCTTGATGAACGCGACCCGGCGGAGCGTGTCGCGGGTGAAGCGGCGCTGGTTGCCGGCCGTCCGGCGGCTGCCGATCAGCCCCTTGGACTCGTAGAAGTGCAGCGCCGAGACCGCCACGCCGCTCCGCTCGGCGGGCTGCCCGACGGTCAGTTCGTGCACCCGGTGCTCCAGCCGCGCCATGGCCCGCATCCTACGCGACCTCAACTCCGCTTGAGGTTCCCCTAGTGGCGGGTGGCGGGGGTCGTGCGGGCGTGGCGCTCGGCGCGGCGGCCGAGGCGGCGCAGCCGGAACGCGGCGCCGAGCATGGCGGCGCCGGACAGGATCGCCAGCAGCCCGATCAGCCAGACGACGCGATCGCGCCGGAGACCGGCCAGGCGAACAGCAGGATCCCGAACAGCAGCGAGACCGCGCCGGTCAGGATGTAGGCCCACTCGCCGCGCAGCTCCTTGTGCATGGCGAGGGCGACCACGATCTCCAGGACGCCGACGGCGACCGCCCACGCGGCGATGAGCATCAGCAGGACGAACGCGGTGATTCCCGGCCACACCAGGGCCGCGATGCCGAGCGCGATCCCGGCGATCCCGACGAGCAGGAGCAGGCCGCGGGTCCCGCCGGTGGCGCCGCGGACCGCGTGCGTCACGGCGATCACGCCGTCGGCCAGGGCGTACGCGCCGAAGAGCAGCACCAGCGCCCAGACGGTGATGCCGGGCCACGCCCAGGCGATGATGCCGAACAGGATCGCGAACGCGCCGCGCAGCGCGAGCACCCACCAGTGGCGGGTCATCGAGTCGAACATTCCGGCCTCCCGGGATGGGGACATATCCCCATTGCTGCCCCCGCCTCCCACCGGAAAGGCCAAGGCCGGTCGCGGACTCGGCAAAGTCCGCGACCGGCCCCGTGCCGGCACTGCCCCGGGGTCAGTGCTCCAGGCGGCGCACCAGGTCGTGGTACTCGTCCCACAGCGCCTGCGGCATGTGGTCGCCGAACTTCTCGAAGAACTCCGGCACGAGGGCGGCCTCCTGCTTCCACACCTCGGTGTCGACCGACAGGAGCGTCTCCAGGTCGGCGTCGTCCATGGCGAGGCCGTCGGTGTCGAGCGCCTCCCGCGTCGGCAGGTGCCCGATCGGCGACTTGGCGGCGTCGGCCTTGCCGTTGAGCCGCTCGACGATCCACTTCAGCACGCGGCTGTTCTCGCCGAAGCCGGGCCAGATGAACTTGCCGTCGGCGTTCTTGCGGAACCAGTTGACGTAGTAGATCCGCGGGAGCTTCTCGGCGTCGGTGGCCTTGCCGATGTCGAGCCAGTGGCCGAAGTAGTCGCCCATGTTGTAGCCGCAGAACGGCAGCATCGCGAACGGGTCGCGGCGCAGCTCACCGACGGCGCCCTCGGCGGCGGCGGTCTTCTCGGACGCGATGTTGGCGCCGAGGAACACGCCCTGCTGCCAGTCGAACGACTCGGTGACGAGCGGGACGGCGGACGCGCGCCGGCCGCCGAACAGGATCGCCGAGATCGGGACGCCCTTCGGGTCCTCCCACTCGTCCGCGATGATCGGGCACTGCCCGGCCGGGGTGGTGAAGCGGGCGTTCGGGTGGGCGGCCGGGGTCTCGGACTGTGTTTCGCCCCCTTGGCTACGCCCCGCCACCCCCCGGGGCGTCCAGTCGTTGCCCTTCCAGTCGGTGACGTGCGCGGGCGGCTCGTCGGTGAGGCCCTCCCACCAGACGTCGCCGTCGTCGGTGAGCGCGACGTTGGTGAAGATGCTGTTCCCCCACAGCGTCTTCACGGCGTTGGCGTTGGTGCTCTCGCCGGTGCCGGGCGCGACGCCGAAGAACCCGGCCTCCGGGTTGATCGCGTAGAGGCGGCCGTCGTCGCCGAACCGCATCCAGGCGATGTCGTCGCCGATCGTCTCGACCTTCCAGCCGGGGATGGTCGGCTCCAGCATCGCGAGGTTGGTCTTGCCGCACGCCGACGGGAACGCGGCGGCGACGTAGCGGGTCTCGCCCGCCGGCGGCGTCAGCTTCAGCACGAGCATGTGCTCGGCCATCCAGCCCTCGTCGCGCGCCATCGTCGAGGCGATCCGCAGCGCGTAGCACTTCTTGCCCAGCAGGGCGTTGCCGCCGTAGCCCGACCCGTACGACCAGATCTCCCGGGTCTCGGGGAAGTGGGTGATGTACTTGGTGGAGTTGCAGGGCCACTTGACGTCCGCCTGGCCGGGCTCAAGCGGCGCGCCTACGGAGTGGACGGCCTTGACGAACGAGCCGCGCTCCTCGATGAGCCTCAGCGCGCCCGCGCCCATCCGCGTCATGATCTTCATGGACACGGCGACGTAGGCGGAGTCGGTGATCTCGATGCCGAGCTGGGAGATGTTCCCGCCGAGCGGGCCCATGCAGAACGGCACCACGTACATGGTGCGGCCCTTCATGCTGCCGTCGAAGAGACCGCCCAGGGTCTCCTTCATCTCGGCGGGCGCGACCCAGTTGTTGGTGGGACCGGCGTCCGCCTCCTTCTCGGAGCAGATGAACGTGCGGTCCTCGACGCGGGCGACGTCGGTGGGGTCGGACGCGGCGTGGAAGCTGTTCGGCCGTTTGGCCGGGTCGAGCCGGGTGAGCGTGCCCTGCTCGACGAGGAGGCCGGTCAGCCGCTCCCACTCCTCCTCCGAGCCGTCGCACCACTCCACGCGGTCCGGCTTGGTCAGCTCGGCGATCCCGCGCACCCACTCAAGCAGTTCGGTGTGGTCGGTAGGGGCCTGGTCGAGGCCGGGGACCTGGATGGACACGGGCTACTCCTTCAGCTGTTCGCAGATCTTTGCATGATGAACAAGACCCGTCGTTTTTGCCATTTGGTCTGGACCAATCCCGTCCGCATTTAGGGCTTCTTGCCCGATTTGTGATTGTTCTCACGCGGTGCCGGACGTGACGCCCGCCACCTCGGCGTGCTCGGGTGAGGCCGCGCTCAAGCTGGGTATACGTGGGTCTCGGTGGCCTTCACGGCCGCCCACACCGTGCTGCCCTCCGCCAATCGGAGTTCCGCGACGGCGGCCGGAGTCACGTCGGCGACGGCGTCGAAAGGCGGCCCGGACAGCTGCACCCGGACGCGGTCTCCCTGCCGTTCGACCGCCGCCACGCGGGCGCGCCAGAGGTTGCGCGGGCTGCCGTCGGGACGCGTCCGGTACAGCGCCACCGAGGATGGCGCGAAGGCTATGAACACCTCACCGTCGGGTGAGTCCACGGTGTCCAGGGTCCCGGCGCCGCCGCCGATCACCACGGTCCCGCCCGCGGCCCGTCCCCGGTACAGGTTCAGCCCGACGAGCCGCGCCACGTACCCGGTGCGGGGACGTCGCGCGACGTCCGCCGGCGTCCCCTCCTGGACGAGGCGCCCGCCCTCGATCACCACGATGCGGTCGGCCAGCACCATCGCGTCGAGGGGGTCGTGGGTGACGAGCACGGCCGCGCCCGCGAACCCGGCGAGGTGGCGGCGCAGCGCGGCCCGGATCTCCAGCCGGGTGTGCGCGTCGAGGGCGGCGAGCGGCTCGTCCAGCAGGAGCAGGCCCGGGTCGACGGCCAGCGCGCGGGCGAGCGCGACCCGCTGCGCCTGCCCGACCTGGGCCCTATCGGCAGCAATGGTTTGGCCAACCCCCGCGACTTCCTGACGCCAGTGGCCCGCTACGAAGACCTCAAGCAACCCACCACGCTGGTGCAGAAATTCCTCGGTGAGCTGTGGGCCTGCGAGCTGGACCATTCGCCGCTCAACGTGGTCGCCTGGCACGGCAATAACGTGCCGTACAAATACGACCTGCGCCGCTTCAACACCCTCGGCACCGTGAGTTTCGATCACCCGGACCCGTCGATCTTCACCGTATTGACCTCACCCACCAGCGTGCATGGCCTGGCCAACCTCGATTTCGTGATCTTCCCGCCGCGTTGGATGGTGGCCGAGAACACCTTCCGTCCGCCGTGGTTCCACCGCAACCTGATGAATGAATACATGGGCCTGATCCAGGGCGCCTACGATGCCAAGGCCGAAGGCTTCCTGCCCGGCGGCGCGTCGCTGCACAGCTGCATGAGCGCCCACGGCCCGGACGGCGAGACCTGCACCAAGGCTATCAACGTGGACCTGGCGCCGCACAAGATCGACAACACCATGGCCTTCATGTTCGAGACCAGCCAAGTGCTGCGCCCGACCCAGTTCGCCCTGGAATGCCTGCAACTGCAACCCGCTTATGACGCGTGCTGCGCCGCGCTGCCCGCCACCCTCAACGCCATCGCGCTCACCACCGCCCTCACGGTCCGGCCGAACCCCCCCCTGCTCGGGCGCCGCCTCTCCACTGTCATCGCCGCGCCCCCCCCCCCGCACGCCGCCGCCCCCCCCCCGCCCCCCCACCCCCCTGCCCCCGGCCCCCCCCTCCCCCACCCCGCCCTCCCACCCACCCCGCTCTGCGCCCCCCGCCCCCCCCCCCGCCCCCCCCCCCGCCCCCCCCC
>NZ_JABXFD010000653.1 GCF_013372625.1 Actinomadura sp. BRA 177 | reverse complement strand
TCCTCGCCAGCCGGGAGGAGGAGCGCCGGACCGGGCGGCACGACCCGCCCGCCGGGGCCGTAGCATCGAGGGCGTGACGAACAGCGCGCCCCCGACCCAGGGCAGGACACCCGCCGGAGGCCCCGGCCACGACGACGGCCGCACCCCCCGCCCCGGCCTCTCCATGGGCCGCGTCCTCGGCGTCCCCGTCTACGTCTCACCCAGCTGGTTCCTCGTCGCCGTCCTCGTCACCGTCATGTTCGAAGGCCAGGTCCACGACGTCGTCGAACGCCCCCTCAGCTACCTCGTCGCCTTCACCTACGCCGTCCTCCTCTACGGCTCCGTCTTCGTCCACGAACTCAGCCACGCCGTCACCGCCCGCATCTTCGGACTCCCCGTCCGCTCCGTCACACTGCACGTCCTCGGCGGCGAAACCGCCATCGAACGCGAAGCCCCCACCCCCGGCCGCGAATTCCTCATCGCCTTCGCCGGACCCCTCACCAACCTCGTCCTCGCCGGACTCGGCCTCCTCGCCCACGCCACCCTCGCCCTCCCCGGCGTCGCGCTCCTCCTCCTCGAAGCCCTCACCTTCGCCAACCTCCTCGTCGGCCTGTTCAACCTCCTGCCCGGCCTCCCCCTCGACGGCGGACGCCTCGTCCGCGCCGCCGTCTGGAAGGCCACCGGACGCAGCCGCAGCGGCGCCATCTTCGCCGGCTGGGTCGGCCGCGCCGTCGCCATCGGCTGCCTCATCGTCGGCGCCTACCTCGCCACCTACACCACCACCGCCGCCGACGGCGGCATCGGCTGGCTCGCCCTCCTCTGGTCCGCCCTCATCGCCTCCTTCATCTGGGTCGGCGCCACCCAGGCCATCCGCGCCGAACGCGTCCGCGACCGCATCCCCCTGCTGTCGGCCCGCCGCCTCGCCCGCCGCGCCGCCCTCGTCACCGCCGACACCCCCCTCGCCGAGGCCATCCGCCGCGCCCACGC
>NZ_JABXFD010000240.1 GCF_013372625.1 Actinomadura sp. BRA 177 | reverse complement strand
TTGTTGTGGTTGGTGTGTTTTCTGTTTTCAGGCTGTGGCGAGCGCCGAGAGCTACACGATCCTCTTCGTCGGCAGCGTCAGTGGGGTATAAGGGACGGGGGGCGCGTCGAGGCGTACTCCGCGGGGCCCACGCGGTCCAGCCACTCGGCGGCGACGCGGCGGGCGGCGCGCCGGCCGGCGCCCCGGCAGCGCGGCCCGAACGCGACATTCTCCAGCGCGCTGAGGTGCGGGAACAGCAGGTAGTCCTGGAAGACCATGCCGATGCGGCGGCGGTCGGTCGGCAGCGGGCGCAGGTCCTCGCCGTCCACCCGGACGTGCCCGCCCGCCATCGGGACGAGCCCGGCCAGCGCCCGCAGCGCGGTGCTCTTGCCGGCGCCGTTCGGGCCGAGCAGCGCGACGACCTCGCCCGGCGCGGCGGTGAGCACCAGATCGAGGTCGAACGCCGCCCGCCGCACGATGAGGTGAGCCTCCAGGCCGTCGCTCATGTCGTGCTCACCCAGCGATCGCGCAGGGCGGCCAGGACGATCACCGACACGGCGAGCAGGACGAGGCTGAGCACGATCGCGGCCTGCGGGTCGGTCTCCAGCGCCAGGTAGACGGCGAGCGGCATCGTCTGCGTCCGGCCCGGGAAGTTGCCCGCGAAGGTGATCGTCGCGCCGAACTCGCCGAGCGCCCGCGCCCAGCACAGCACAGCGCCGGCGGCGACGCCGGGCGCGACGAGCGGCAGCGTGACCCGGCGGAAGATCGTCCAGCGGCCGGCGCCGAGGGTGGCGGCGGCCTCCTCGTAGCGCAGGTCGGCGGCGCGCAGCGCGCCCTCCACGCTGATCACCAGGAACGGCATCGCGACGAACGTCTCGGCCAGCACGACCCCGGCGGTGGTGAACGGGAACGTGATCCCGAACGTGGCGTCCAGCCAGCCGCCGACCAGGCCGCGCCGGCCGAGCACGAGCAGCAGCGCGACGCCGCCGACGACCGGCGGCAGCACCAGCGGCACCGTCACCAGCGCCCGGACGAGGCGGACGCCGGGGAACCGGACGCGGGCCAGCGTCCAGGCCAGCGGGACGCCGAACAGCACGCACAAGCAGGTGGCGAGAGTGGCGCTGAGCAGCGACAGGCGCAGCGCGTCCAGCACCTGCGGCTGCGCGAGCCGGGTGCCGAGCGTCGACCACGGCGCCCGGACGAGCAGGCCCACCAGGGGCAGCACCAGGAACGCCAGCCCGATCAGCGCGGGCAGCAGCAGCATCCACGGCGGCCGCCCCGGCACCGCGTCGGTTTTCACGGCGCCTCGAAGCCCGCCTTCGTCAGCACCGCCTTGCCCTGCTCGCCGAGGACGAGCTTGATGAAGTCCTTGGCGAGCGCGCTGTTCGGGGCCTTGGCGACCTCGACGATCGGGTAGTCGTTGACGGCCTTCGCCGCCTCCGGAAACTCGATGCCCGTGACCTCGCCGTCCGCCGCCTTGACGTCGGTGCGATAGACGAGCCCGGCGTCGGCCTCCCCCAGCCCGACCTTGGTGAGGACGGCCTTGACGTCCCGCTCCCGCGACGCGGGCTCGACCTGGACCCCGGCCGCGTCCAGCGCGGTCTTCGCGGCGGCGCCGCAGGGCACCTGCACGGCGCACAGGACCACCTTCAGCCCCGGCCTCGACAGATCACCGACCTTGGCCACGTTGCCGGGATTGTCCTTGGGGACGGCGATGACCAGCCGGTTCCTGGTGAATACCTGCGGCTGTCCGGCGGCGTCGCCGGCGTCGGTCACCGTCTTCATCGTGGCCGGGTTCGCGGACGCGAACACGTCCGCCGGAGCGCCCTGCGTGATCTGCTGCGCGAGCGTCGAGCTGCCGCCGAAGTTGAACCGGACGGTCACGCCGGGATGCGAGCCCTCGAACGTCTTCCCGAGCGCGGTGAACGTCTCGGTCAGCGAGGCCGCCGCGAACACCGTCAGCGTCCCGCCGCCGCTCGCACCGCCCGTCCCGGACGAGGCGTCCTCGACGTCGCCGCAGCCGGCGAGGACGGTGAGCAGGAGGGCGGCCGCGGCCGCGGTGCGCTTGATCATGATGCTCCCGGTTCCGCGACCTCGACCATGACGTTCGTCGACTTCACGACGGCCTCGGCGACCACGCCCACCTGGAGGCCGAGGTCGTCGGCGGCCTCGCGGCTCATCAGCGACACGACCCGGAACGGGCCCGCCTGGATCTCCACCTGCGCCATCACCCCGTCCCGGACGACGTCGGTGACGATGCCCCGGAGCCGGTTGCGCGCCGAGGAGAACCGCTCGGGCTGGTCGGACGGCGCCGCCCCGCGCGCCTGGTCGCGCACGAAGGCGGCCAGTTCCGCACCGGGCACCTGCCGGTGCCCGTGCTCGTCGCGGGACGCCGGGAGCCGCCCGCCGTCCACCCAGCGCCGCACGGTGTCGGCGCTGACGCCGAGCAGCCCCGCCGCCTCACTGATCCTGAACGTGGTCACCGGCCAATCCTAACCACATGCAGATACGAGCGAAACAACACCAACTACCCAGAGAATGCTAACCATCTGATGACATGACACTCGCAGATGCGTCCGCTGGGGCGGGCACCCGGCCCCCGGCGGTGGACGACCATGCTGTCGCTTTCCATGGAAATGCCCCCTTTTGGGCCATGTGTGGGTCTTCCGGCCGTGTGGACCGGCCCGCTCCGGGTAAACGGTGATTCAAAACAGAATCAGACGCCCGGTCAGGAGGAATGATCATGGCTGGGACCATGCGAGCACCACGCACCCGGGGCGTCCTCAGCGGAGTCCTGCTCGTCCTGCTGGGGCTGTGGGGCGGCCTGCTGCCCTTCGTCGGCCCCTACTTCGGCTTCGGCTTCGCGCCGGACGACACCTGGGTCTACACCACCGACCGGCTGCAACTCAGCATCGCCCCCGGCGCCGCCGCCGTCCTCGGCGGGCTGATCCTGCTGGTCAGCGCCCACCGCGCCGCCGCGATGCTCGGCGGCTGGCTGGCCGCGCTCGGCGGCGCCTGGTTCGCCGTGGGCGCGTTCCTCGCCACGCTGTGGGACGTACCGGGCATCGGCGCCCCGCTCGGCACCGGCAAGGGGCAGGTCGTCGCCGAGCAGCTGTCCGGATTCATCGGGCTCGGCGTCGTCATCGTGTTCCTCGCCGCGTTCGCGCTCGGCCGGTTCGCGGTCGTCGGCGCGCGGGAACGGGCCTGGGCGGACGAGCCCGGACCGGCCGGCGCCGGCACCACCCAGCCGATCGTGCACGGCCGGTACGCGCGGGAGAACCAGCCCGGTCAGGCCCCGCCGGCGCGGCCCGGCGACCAGCACGTGGCGGGCGAGCCGCGCTACGACCGCTGACGGGTCAGCGGTCGCGGGTGCGCATGTTGCGGACGGACTTGGTGGTCTCGTAGCTGGTGCGCTCGTCGTCCGTCCGGACGTCGTCGCGGTCGGTGAACATGGCCACGAAGGCGATCAGCAGCCCGACGCCGCCGATCCACGGCTCCCGCCAGGCGAAGCTGAGGGCCACGCATACCGCGGCCACCGAGAGCAGTAGCAAGAGCTTCACGTCGCACCCCTCGACCCGCGCCCTGGGGTCCGGGAGAGCTGGCCTCCCGGACGAAACCGGTGTCCGTCACGGGATCAGCGAGTAATGGAAGACTTACTCGCGTCCCGTAGAGTGCATCCTGACATGCCGCGGCCCGTCCGGGAAAGGTCCCGGGCGGGCCGCGACGCGAATATTTCCGTTACTTGCGGCCCTTGCCGCGCTTTTCGCGGATCTTCATCGTGATGTCCAGCGGCGTCCCGGCGAAGCCGAACTCCTCGCGCAGCCGCCGCTCGATGAACCGCCGGTAGCCCTCCTCCAGGAACCCGGAGGTGAACAGCACGAACCGCGGCGGCCGCACGCCCGCCTGCGTCGCGAACAGCACGCGCGGCTGCTTGCCGCCCCGCACCGGGTGCGGGTGGGAGTTCACCAGGTCGGCGAAGAACTGGTTCAGCTTGGACGTCGGGACGCGGGTGCCCCAGCCCTCCAGCGCGGTCTCGATGCCCGGCACCAGCTTCTCCATGTGCCGGCCGGTCTTCGCGGAGATGTTCACCCGCGGCGCCCAGCGCGCGTTGTGCAGCTGCCGGTCGATCTCGCGCTCCAGATAGTGGCGGCGCTCCTCGTCCAGCAGGTCCCACTTGTTGTAGGCGATCACCAGCGAGCGGCCCGACTCGACCACCATCGAGATGATCCGCAGGTCCTGCTCGGCGAGCGGCTGGTCGGCGTCCACCAGCACGACCGCGACCTCGGCGCGCTCCAGCGCCGACTGGGTGCGCAGCGTCGCGTAGAAGTCGGCGCCCTGGTTCTCCCGGTGCCGCCGCCGGATCCCGGCCGTGTCGATGAACCGCCAGGTCTTGCCGCCCAGCTCGATCAGCTCGTCGACCGGGTCGCGGGTCGTGCCGGCGACCGAGTCGACGACCGCGCGGTTCTCCCCCGCGAGCTTGTTCAGCAGGCTCGACTTGCCGACGTTCGGGCGGCCCAGCAGCGCCACCCGGCGCGGCCCGCCCTCGGCGCCGAACGTCTCCGCCGGCGGCTCCTCGGGCAGCGCGTCCAGCACCGCGTCGAGCAGGTCGCCGCTGCCGCGCCCGTGCAGGGCGCTGACCGGGTGCGGCTCGCCGATGCCGAGCGACCACAGC
Organism: Actinomadura sp. BRA 177; assembly: GCF_013372625.1. Lineage (GTDB taxonomy): Bacteria > Actinomycetota > Actinomycetes > Streptosporangiales > Streptosporangiaceae > Spirillospora. Next base: position 6,791 of record NZ_JABXFD010000240.1, on the reverse strand, counting down.
ACCGCCGCGTCCGCCTCGGTGCCCATGTTGTCGACCTTGTTGGCGACCAGCACCACCGGCTTGCCGGACCGGCGCAGGATCTCCACCACGGCCTCGTCCACGTCGGTGGCGCCCACGGTCGCGTCGACCACGAACATCACCACGTCCGCGAGGTCGACCGCCAGCCGGGCCTGCTCGGCGATCGCCGCGGCCAGGCCGGACGAGTCGGGCAGCCAGCCGCCGGTGTCGACGACGGTGAACCGGCGCCCGCTCCACGTCGCGTCGTAGGCGACCCGGTCGCGGGTCACGCCCGGGACGTCCTCCACGACGGCCTCGCGGCGGCCCAGGATCCGGTTGACGAGGGTGGACTTGCCGACGTTCGGCCGTCCGACCACCGCCACGACCGGCGCGGGGCCCGCGTCGTCGGCGACGTCCTCGACGGCGTCGACGGTTTCGATGTCGTAATCGCTCACAGCTCACTCATGCTCTTTGGCGAGGCGGACAACCGCCTCGATGACCTCGGCGAGGCTCAGCTCCGTCGAGTCGATCTCGTGCGCGCCGGCCGCCTTCGTCAGCGGCGACGCCTTCCGGGTGGAGTCCAGGCGGTCCCGCCGCGCCTGCTCGGCCTGCGTGACCGTCACCGACGCGCCCGGGTCGGCGGCCAGGTCCTTCGCGCGGCGCGCGGCGCGCGCCTCCTCGCTGGCCGTCAGGTACACCTTCACGGCCGCGTCCGGCGCGACGACCGTGCCGATGTCGCGGCCCTCCACCACGATCCCGCCGGCCCCGATGATCTCCCGCTGCAGCTCCACGAGCCGGGTGCGGACCGCCGGGACGGCGCTGACCGCGCTGACCGCGTTCGTCACCGTGCGCTCGCGGATCGGGCCGGACACGTCCGTCCCGTCCACCGCGATCGCGGGCGCGTCCGGGTCGGTGCCGCAGGCGATCTCCGGGTCGGACGCGCGGGCCGCGACGGCGGCGCCGTCCTCGACCGGCACCCCGTTGTCCAGCATCCACCACGTCATGGCGCGGTACATCGCCCCGGTGTCGAGGTACCGCAGCCCGAGCGCGCGGGCGACGCCCTTGGACGCGCTGGACTTGCCCGAACCGGAGGGTCCGTCCATGGCGATGACGAGCGGCACGATCGCTCCCTCTCTTCTTCGTCCGAGCACCCGCCGACCCCGGTCGGCGGGCGAAGCGGGCGGCGCTCGTCGCCGCACCGGAGCGCAGGTGTCCCCTCGGACAAGCCCCGGCGAACCAGGCTACCGGTCCCGGGGACTAGCCGGGGACGGACCAGCCGCGGGCGCGGAGTTCGGACGCGAGGCGTTCGGCGGCCTCCGGGACGACCGACAGCTCCAGCACGCCCAGCGGGCGGCCGGGCGAGTGCTCGATCGTCACGTCCTCGATGTTGACCTGCGCGATCCCCGCCGCCTGGAAGATCATCGCCAGTTCGCCGGGGCGGTCCGGGATGACCACCTGGACGGTCGCGTAGGCGGGCTGGTCGCCGCCGTGCTTGCCGGGGATGCGGGACCGGCCCGCGTTCCCGCGCAGCAGCAGGTCCACGACGTGCGCGGCGGCCTCCTCGCTGCCGTCGCGCAGCAGCGACGCGGCCACCGCCAGGTCGGTGGCGACGGCCTCCAGCACGTCCGCGACGGGCTGGGAGTTCGCCGACAGGATGCCGATCCACAGCCGCGGGTCGCTCGCCGCGATCCGCGTCACGTCCCGGACGCCCTGCCCGGACAGGCCGAGCGCCACGTCGTCCGCGCCGGTCAGCCGGGCGGCAACGGCGGCCGACACCACGTGCGGGCCGTGCGAGACGAGCGCGACGGCGCGGTCGTGTTCGGCGGCGTCCACCTGGACCGGCATCGCCCCGCACGCCTTCGCCAGGCCGGTGACGACCGCGACGGTCTCCGGCGTCGCCTCCGGAGGCGCGCACAGCGCCCACGGCCGGCCGAGGAACAGGTCCGCGCGGGCGGCGCTCGGGCCCGACCGCTCGCTCCCGGCGAGGGGATGCCCCGCCACGAACGTCGTCAGGTCACAGCCCAGCTCGGCCGCCTGCGCGAGCGGCAGCGCCTTCACGCTCGCCACATCGGTGTAGGCGGTGGCGAGGCCGCGCTTCTGCGCGTCCAGCAGCGTCACCGCCACGGCGGCCGGCGGCACCGCGAGGACCGCCAGGTCGGCGGGCTCCTCGTGCGCCCCGTCCGGCAGCGCCTCCCCGGCGCCCAGCTCCACGGCCAGCGCCAGCGCCGCGGAGTCCCGGTCGGTCAGCAGCACCTCGGCGCCGCGCTCGCGCATCGCCAGGGCGATCGACGTCCCGATCAGGCCCGTCCCGACGACGACGATCCGCCGCGCCACCCTCTCGTCCTCGCTCACCCGGAAACCCTACTGCGCTCTACCAATTGCCTCGCTCCGCTCGGGCGCTATTGCGCGATGTCGAGGCGCAGCGCCGTCGCGCCGCGCAGGTACACGTGCTGGACGTCCGCCCGGGGACGGCCCGTCTCGATGTGCGCCATCAGCCGGATCACCCGGGGCAGCGCGCCCGGAACGCCGATCTCCGTCGCGCACAGCAGCGGCACCTCGTGGAAGCCGAGCTTGCGGGCGGCGAGCGCCGGGAACTCCGCCGTCAGGTCGGGCGTCACCGTGAAGATGACGCTGATCACGTCGTCGGTGCTCAGCCCGTTGCGGGACATCACCTCGGCGACCAGCTCCGTCGTCGCCTCCAGGATCTGGTCCCGGTCGTCGGCGTCGATCTGCGTCGCCCCGCGGACCGCGCGTACCGCCACAGTCGTCTCCCCTCTCGTGCCCGGACGTCCTACAGCCCGACGGCCTCGTACAGCTCGCCGATCTCCCGCACGGTCAGCGCCCGCATCCCGCCCGGCTGCAGCGACCCCAGTTTGATCGGCCCGAACTCTATGCGGGCGAGCTGCTGGACGGGGAACCCGGCCTCCTTCAGCAGCCGCCGCACGATGTGCTTGCGCCCCTCGTGGAGCGTGATCTCCACCAGGACGCGGCGGCCGACCTGGTCGAAGATGCGGAACTTGTCGGCCTTCGCGGGCCCGTCGTCCAGCGTCAGCCCCGCCCGCAGCCGCTTGCCGAGGTCGCGCGGGATCGGGCCGTGGATCTCCGCCAGGTACGTCTTGTACACCCCGTAGGACGGGTGGGTGAGGCGGTGCGACAGCTCCCCGTCGTTGGTCAGCAGGATCAGGCCCTCGGTGTCGGTGTCGAGCCGGCCGACGTGGAACAGCCGCTCGGGCACCTCCACGTAGTCGGCGAGGGACTTGCGGCCCCGCTCGTCCGACATCGTGGACACCACGCCGCGCGGCTTGTTGATCGCGTAGTACCGCATCTCGGCGCGGGTCTCGACCCGCTTGCCGTCCACGTGGATCACGGCGGTCTGCGGGTCGACGCGCTCACCGAACCGGAACACCTTCTTGCCGTCCACGGTGACGCGGCCCTCGCCGATCAGCTCCTCGCAGTGGCGGCGGCTGCCGATCCCGGCCTCGGCCAGGACCTTCTGCAGCCGGACGCCCTCGTTCTCGCTCACGTGTCCTCAGCTATCCACTATGTCGTCAGGCAGGTCATCGGGCAGGTAGGGGGCGAGCTCGGGCAGCTCGTCGAGGTCGCGGAGGCCGAGGCGCTCCAGGAAGTACCCGGTCGTGCGGTACAGGTGCGCCTGCGACTCGGGGTCCTGCCCGGCGTCCTCGACCAGGCCGCGCAGCGTCAGCGTCCGCATGACGCCGTCGCTGTTGACGCCGCGGATCGCCGACACGCGGGCGCGGCTCACCGGCTGCCGGTAGGCGACGACGGCGAGCGTCTCCAGCGCGGCCTGCGTCAGCCGCGCCTGCTGCCCGTCGGTGACGAACCGCTCCACGACCGGGGCGCACACGTCCCGGGTGTAGAACCGCCAGCCGCCGGCGACCTCCCTGAGATCGAACCCCCGGCCCTGCTCGGTGTATTCCGCGGCCAGCTCCCGCAGCGTCTCCTCGACCTCGCCGCGGGGGCGCTCCAGCAGCTGCGCCAGCGTCATCACCGTGGCCGGCTCGTCCACGACCAGCAGGATCGCCTCGATCGAGGCGCGCAGCCCCGGAAGGTCCGGCGCCTCCGCGCCGGGTGCCTCAGTCATCGTCGTCCTCGTCCTTCTTCCGCGCCTCGCCGGAGTCGTCCTTGTCGGCGTCGTCGTTATCGGCGTCGTCCTTCTTGGGGGCGCCCTCGTAGTCGTCGCCGACCTCGACGTCACCGTCGTCGGCGCCGGTCCAGGTCACGTGCAGTTCGCCGAGGGGCTCGTCCTGCTCGAACGTGACGGCCTGCTCCCGGTACAGCTCCAGCACCGCCAGGAACCGCGCGACGACCTCGTAGGTGCCCTCGGCGTCGGCCGCGAGGACGCGGAACGTCGTCCGGCGCAGCCTGCGCAGCAGCGCCACGACGATCGCGGCCTGCTCCTTGACGCTGGCCTTCGGCTGGTAGATGTGCTCGACCGACACCGCGGGCGGCGCCTTCGGCGTGAGCGCCTTCGCGGCGAGCCGCGCGAACTGGTCCGGGCCGAGGCCGAGCAGCACCTCCGGCAGCAGGTTCGCGAACTTCGGCTCCATCGGCACCAGGCGCGGGAACCGCCGGCTCGCCTCGGCGATCCGCGCGGCGAGGACCTGCGCGACCTCCTTGTAGGCGCGGTACTGCAGCAGCCGCGCGAACAGCAGGTCGCGGGCCTCCAGCAGCGCCAGGTCGTCCTCGTCGTCGACCTCGCCGGACGGCAGCAGCCGCGCGGCCTTCAGGTCCAGCAGCGTCGCGGCGACCAGCAGGAAGTGGCTGGCCTGGTCGAGGTCCCAGTCCCGGCCGTAGGAGCGGATGTGCGCGATGAAGTCGTCGGTGACCTTGTGCAGGGACACCTCGGTGATGTCGAGCTTGTGCTTGGAGATCAGCCCGAGCAGCAGGTCGAACGGGCCCTCGAAGTTGTCCAGGTGGACGCGGAAGCCGTGCTCCTCCTCGGCCCCCTGCTCGCCTCCCCGCCCCGGTTCCGGCGACGTCTCGTCCACGTCGCTCACGGTAGCGGAGTGCTCCTCCCGCGCTGTGCTCACCGGCCACATCGTCCCATGCCGGACGCGCCGCTCGCACTCAGCGGACGGCGGGCCCGGTCACTCCGCCTCGGCGGCCCACCGGACGAGGACCTCGCGGGCCAGGCTGCGGTAGGCGTTCGCGCCCATCGAGTTCGGGTCGAAGAACGTGATCGGCTCCCCGGCGACCGTCGCGTCGGGGAAGCGCACCGTCCGGTTGATGACGGTGTGGAAGACCGTGTCGCCGAACGCCTCGACGATGCGGCCGAGGACCTCGCGGGTGTGCAGCGTCCGCGAGTCGTACATGGTGCCGAGGACGCCGTCGATGACCAGGTCCGGGTTGATCCGGCCCTGCACCTTCTCGATGGTCTCCATCAGCAGCGCGACGCCGCGCATCGCGAAGTACTCGCACTCCAGCGGGATCAGCACGCCCTCGGCGGCGGCCAGCGCGTTGACGGTGAGCAGGCCGAGCGACGGCTGGCAGTCGATGAGGATGTAGTCGTAGTGCGGGATCGCCGACTTCAGCGTGCCCTGCAGGATGTACTCGCGCCCGACCTCGTGGACGAGCTGGACCTCCGCGCCGGACAGGTCGATGTTGCTCGGCAGCAGGTCCATCCCGTCGACGCCGGTCTCGATGACGACGTCCTCCCACTCGGTGTCGCGTTCGAGCAGCAGGTTGTGGATCGTCACGTCCAGCTGGCGCGGGTCGCCCTTGCCCAGGCCGACCGACAGGGCGCCCTGCGGGTCGAAGTCGACGAGCAGGACCCGGCGGCCGTACTCGGCGAGCGCCGCACCCAGGTTGATCGTCGTGGTGGTCTTGCCGACGCCGCCCTTCTGGTTGCAGACGGCCACGATCCGCGCGGGCCCGTGCTCGCCCAGCGGCTCCGGCTCCGGGAACACCGGCCGGGGCCGCTGCGTGGGTCCGAGGGCACGGCTCGGATCGGTCTCTATGGTGGCGGAGGACAGGACTCCATCCGCACTGTCGGTGCTGGTCACCAGATCCCTCCCCGGCGGCCGGAAATGCCGTCAGAACGGGGACTCTAGGGGCGTCGATCCCGGGCCACAAGCCGACGCGCGCCGAACGTCGCGATTTGTGCCGCGACCGGTCTGTCCCGTTCGTCCCCTGATGCGCGGCCGCCGGCGGTCAGCTCCGCGCCCGCGGGTGCGAGGTCGCGTACACCTCCCGCAGCAGCTGGACCGTCACCAGGGTGTAGACCTGCGTCGTGGTCACCGACGCGTGCCCGAGCAGCTCCTGGACGACGCGGACGTCGGCTCCCCCGTCCAGCAGATGGGTCGCGAACGAGTGCCGCAGCGTGTGCGGGGACACCTCCGACAGCTGCGCCCGGTCGGCGGCGGCGCGCAGCACCATCCAGGCGCCCTGCCGCGACAGCCGCCCGCCGCGCGCGTTCAGGAACAGCGCCGGGCCGCCCCGTCCCGCCCCGGCGAGCCCGGGCCGGGCGCGCACCAGGTAGGCGTCCACGGCCTCGCGGGCGTAGTCGCCGATGGGCACCACCCGGGCCTTGCCGCCCTTGCCGGCGACGCGGGCGAACCCGTCCCGCAGGTCGAGGTCGTCGACGTCCAGGCCGACGGCCTCGGAGATCCGCGCGCCCGACCCGTAGAGCAGCTCCAGCAGCGCGCGGTCGCGCAGGCCGCGCGCGCTGCCCGGGTCGCCGGCCCGTCCAGCAGATGGGTCGCGAACGAGTGCCGCAGCGTGTGCGGGGACACCTCCGACAGCTGCGCCCGGTCGGCGGCGGCGCGCAGCACCAT
>NZ_JABXFD010000499.1 GCF_013372625.1 Actinomadura sp. BRA 177 | reverse complement strand
TTTTTTGTGGAATCCAGGTGGAGCGAGAGGAGTCTCCGCTAGCCTCTTCGTCGGAGGCGTCAGAGGGTGATAAGGGACGTGATGTACACGCTCGGCGGGGGCATCAACGAGGAGCAGGGGTGGGGGCGCGCCGAGGAGACCTTCACCGTGAAGGAGGAGCTCGCGGCGTACGGGGTCGGACCCGAGTGGTTCGGGCTCGGGGATCGGGACTTCGCCACCCATATCGTCCGGACGCAGATGCTCGCGGCCGGGTACAAGCTGTCGGCCGTCACCGAGGCGCTGTGCGATCGGTGGAAGCCGGGGGTGCGGCTCCTTCCGATGACCGATGACCAGGTCGAGACGCATGTGGTCATCGAGGACGACAAGGGGCGGCGGGCGATCCACTTCCAGGAGTGGTGGGTGCGGATGCGCGCGTCCGTCCCGGCGTTGTCCATCGCGGCGGTCGGCGCGGAGGATTCGAAGCCGGCGCCTGGGGTGCTCGCGGCGATCGAGGCCGCTGACGTGGTGCTTTTCCCGCCGTCCAACCCTGTGGTGAGTATCGGGACGATCCTGGCGGTTCCCGGGATTCGGGACGCCATCGCCGCGAAGACCGTGGTGGGGGTTTCGCCGATCATCGGCGGGGCGCCGGTGCGGGGCATGGCCGATGCCTGTTTGAGCGCGATCGGGGTTGAGACGTCGGCCCGGGCGGTCGCCGAGCTTTACGGCCTCGGGCTGCTGGACGGGTGGCTCGTCGATTCGGCCGACGCTGATGTGCGGGTTGAGGGGATCGAGGTGCGGTCCCGGCCGCTGTTGATGAGCGACGACCAGGCGACGGCCGATATCGCGCGGGCGGCCCTGGATCTCGCGGTGGAGCTCAAGCGGGTGGAGGACGGCGCGTGAGGCTTGAGGTGTTCGGCGTTCCCGGGCTGCCCGAGGTCGCCGAGGGCGATGACATCGCCGCGCTGGTGCCGGTAGACGCCGTTCAGGACGGTGATGTGCTCGTCGTCACGTCCAAGATCGTCAGTAAGGCGGAGGGGCGGGTCCTGGTCGCGGACGACCGGGAGAAGGCCATCGACGCCGAGACCGTGCGGGTGGTGGCGCGGCGGACGCATGCGCGGGGCGAGACGCGGATCGTGGAGACGCGGCAGGGGCTCGTGCTCGCGGCGGCCGGTGTGGACGCGTCCAACACCGAGCCGGGGACCGTGCTGCTGCTGCCGGAGGATCCTGATGCTTCGGCGCGGCGCATCCGGGCCGGGGTGCGCGAGCGGGCTGGTGTGTCCGTGGGCGTCATCGTGTCCGACACGCTGGGGCGGCCCTGGCGGAATGGGCTGATTGACGCCGCTATCGGGGTGGCCGGGCTGGAGCCGCTCAGCGATCTGCGCGGGCGGGACGACTCCTATGGGAACCGGCTCGACGCCACGATTACGGCTGTGGCCGACGAGATCGCGGCTGCCGGGGAACTGGTCAAGGGCAAGCTCGACGGGGTGCCGATCGCCGTTGTGCGTGGGTTGACCGGGATTGTGACGGCTGATGACGGGCCGGGGGCTCGGGTGCTGGTGCGTCCCCCCGAGGAGGACATGTTCCGGTTCGGGTCGGCCGATGTGCTGCGGGCGCGGCGCACGATCCGGGAGTTCACCGAGGAGCCGGTGGATCCGGCGGCGGTGCGGCGGGCCGTGGATGCCGCGATCACCGCGCCGGCGCCGCATCACACGACGCCGTGGCGGTTCGTCCTGCTGGAGTCGGCGGAGTCCCGGACGCGGCTGCTGGACGCGATGCGCGACGCCTGGGAGGCCGACCTGCGGCGGGACGGGTTCTCCGAGGAGTCGATCACCAAGCGGCTGCGGCGGGGCGAGGTGCTGCGGCGGGCTCCGTATCTGGTGGTGCCCTGTCTGGTGATGGACGGTTCGCACGACTATCCGGACGAGCGCCGGTCGTGTGCCGAACGGGAGATGTTCGTCGTGGCGGCGGGCGCGGGAGTGGAGAACCTGCTGGTCGCGCTGGCGGTCGAGGGTCTCGGGTCGTGCTGGGTGTCGAGCACGATGTTCTGCCGCGACGTGGTGCGCGATGTGCTCGACCTGCCGGACGAGTGGGACCCCATGGGCGCCGTTGGGGTCGGGCACGCGGCGGCGCCGCCGCGCGACCGTCCGGCCCGGAGCGCCGACGCGTTCATCGAGGTGCGCTGAGCGGGAATAGATCGTGGGGGGCCGGGGCTGGTCTCGGTGGCGGGTCTTTCCGGGGACCCGGCGCGGTGGAAAATATGACGATTGGCATAGAGTGCCCGCATGGACGCCACGAGCTCCGCTCTTCGCCGGGCCCTGGCCCGCGCGCGTGACGGCAAGACACTGGACCGATCCGAGGCCACCACACTGCTGCAGGCCCGCGGGGCGCAGCTCGACGATCTGCTCGCCTACGCGGCCCGCACCCGGGACGCCGGTCTGGAGGCCGCCGGCCGGCCGGGCGTCATCACCTACAGCCGCAAGGTCTTCATCCCGCTGACCCGCCTGTGCCGGGACCGCTGCGGGTACTGCACGTTCGCGACCGTCCCGCACCGGGTGGAGTCGCCCTATCTCAGCCCGGACGAGGTGCTGGAGATCGCGCGGCAGGGCGCCGAGATGGGCTGCAAGGAGGCCCTGTTCACGCTCGGGGACCGTCCCGAGGACCGGTGGAAGCAGGCCCGCGAGTGGCTCGACGCGCACGGCTACGACGACACGCTCTCGTATGTGCGGGCGATGGCGATCCGGGTGCTGGAGGAGACCGGGCTGCTGCCGCACCTGAACCCGGGTGTGCTGACCTGGCGCGACTTCCAGCGGCTCAAGCCGGTCGCGCCGTCGATGGGCATGATGCTGGAGACGACGGCGACGCGGCTGTTCAGCGAGCGCGGCGGCCCGCACTTCGGGTCGCCGGACAAGGACCCGGCCGTCCGGCTGCGTGTCCTTGAGGACGCGGGACGGACGAACGTGCCGTTCACGACCGGGATCCTGATCGGCATCGGCGAGACGATCGAGGAGCGCGCGGACGCGATCTTCGAGATCCGGCGGACGATGCGGGAGTACGGGGCGATCCAGGAGGTGATCGTCCAGAACTTCCGCGCGAAGCCCGACACGAAGATGCGCGACACGCCCGATGCGGAGCTGGCGGAGCTGGCCGCGACGATCGCGGTGACGCGGCTCGTCCTCGGGCCGAAGGCGCGCGTGCAGGCGCCGCCGAACCTCGTCGCCGACCAGTACGCGCTGATGCTGCGGGCCGGGATCGACGACTGGGGCGGGGTCTCGCCGCTGACGCCCGACCACGTGAATCCGGAGCGGCCGTGGCCGCAGATCGACGAACTGACGGAACGGACCGCCGAGTCTGGGTTCTCGCTGCGGGAACGGCTGACGATCTATCCGGATTACGTGCAGCGGGGTGAGCCGTGGCTCGATCCGCGGCTGATCGGGCACGTTGCTGCTCTGGCCGACCCGGAGACCGGGTTGGCGCGTGAGGACGCCGTTCTTGAGGGGCGTCCTTGGCAGGAGCCTGATGGTGGGTTCGAAGCGTCCGGGCGGACGGATCTGCATACGTCGATCGACACGACCGGGCGGACCAATGACCGGCGCGACGATTTCGATGAGGTCTATGGCGACTGGGATGCGCTGAAGGAGCGCATGGCCGCGCCTCAGCGATTCGATGCCGACGTCAAGGCTGCTCTCGCGCGCGCGGAGCAGGACCCTGCGGGACTGTCGGACGACGAGGCGCTCGCCCTTCTGCACGCTGAGGGGCCTGAACTCGACGCGCTCGCCGCATTGGCCGATGAGCTTCGGCGAGACACTGTCGGGGACGACGTCACCTACGTGGTGACGCGGAACATCAACTTCACCAACGTCTGCTACACCGGCTGCCGGTTCTGCGCGTTCGCGCAGCGTCGGACCGATGCCGACGCCTACACGCTGTCGCTCAGCCAGGTCGGGGACCGGGTGGACGAGGCATGGGCGGCGGGCGCGACCGAGATCTGCATGCAGGGCGGCATCCACCCGGATCTACCGGGCACCGCCTACTTCGACCTCGCGCGTGAGGTGAAGCGGCGAGCACCCGACATCCACCTGCATTCGTACAGCCCGATGGAGGTCGTGAACGGCGCGTCCCGGACCGACCTGTCGATTCGTGAGTGGTTGCAGGCGGCGAAGGAGGCCGGGGTCGACTCGCTTCCTGGGACGGCCGCCGAAATCCTGGACGACGACGTGCGCTGGGTGCTGACCAAGGGGAAACTGCCCACCGACCAGTGGGTCGAGGTCGTCACCACGGCGCATGAGATCGGTATCCCGACGACGTCCACGATGATGTACGGGCATGTGGACACGCCGTCGCACTGGGTCGCGCACATCAAGCTGCTGAGGTCCATCCAGGAGCGGACGGGTGGATTCAGTGAGTTCGTGCTGCTTCCGTTCGTCCACCACAACTCGCCCATCTATCTCGCTGGGCTGGCACGTCCTGGGCCTACGGTTCGGGAGAACGTGGCCGTCCATGCTTTGGCGCGGATCCTGTTGCATGGTGCGATCCCCAACATCCAGACGTCGTGGGTGAAGCTGGGTGACGAACTGTGCACGCGCGTCCTGCAAGGGGGTGTGAACGACCTGGGCGGGACGCTGATGGAGGAGACCATCAGCCGTATGGCCGGGTCGGAGAACGGTTCGTTCAAGCCCATCAGCGACCTGGAGGCGATCGCCCGGCGCGCGGGCCGTCCGGCCAAGCAGCGCCTGACCCTCTACGGCGAGGTGCCGGCGGAACGCCTGGAGGCATCCCGCCGCACGGACGGCATAGGCACTTTCGGACGGCTGCGGGCACTCCCGATCTCGACGGCGTGATCAGGGTGCCCGGACCGCTGCCGTCAGACGAAGCTGCTTCGACATGGGGTTGTCTCCTCTTCAATAGGTATGGCGTCCGTGCCGGCTCCCTTGAGCGCGTCGAGGCGGCCCGATGGCGTGGCGTCCGCCCCGCCTCTGACGCCCCGCCAGGAGGGCGACGGCCGCAAGGCCCGTCGCCACCCCAAGGAAGAACGCCAGGGCGATCGGGACGTTCACCGGGCGGCGTTTCTCGCCACCTCGATCCAGACGATCCGGGCCCCGGTGTCCGGGGCGGTGAGGTGGCCCCAGCGGTCCGCGAGCGCCTCCACGATCATCAGGCCGCGGCCCCGGATGTCATCGGCGTCCGGACGCCGCGGCGCCGGAACCGTAGTCCCGCCCCCGACGTCGGTGACCTCGATCCGCAGGCCGCCCGGGTCGCAGACCGCGACCAGCCGCACCCGGCCGTCGGGGCGGCCGGCTGCACCGGAGTGCTCGCACGCGTTCGTGACGAGTTCCGAGACCATCAGTTCGACGTCGCCGATGTCGAGGTCCTGGACGTCGCCGAGCCATCCGCGCACACAGCGGCGGGCACGTCCCGCCGCTGCCTCCGCGGCGGGCCAGGACACGTCCATGATCGTTTCACAGTTGCCGGGGCCTGATACGGTCTCCAGAAGTACGGGCATGCTCGTCCGTTCCGGGGCCGCGCCAGCCGCCCGCCCCTGACCGCGTCAGGGTCACCGTCCACCTGGTCAGAGGCGGACGGAGGGCATTCAACCTGGCGTCGGCCCCCTCTCTTCGATGGTGCTTGTGGACAGGTACTCACCTTCACCGAGCGCCCTGTGCACCAGCCCAACTCCGGAAAGCGCCTGCCGGACCCCGGGCGGCTATGGCAACGTGATCCCACACGGAGTGTCGACACCTGGTCACCATCAGTGAGCGATGCGCAGCAGTGCTACTATCGCTGGAGTTACTACTTCAGGCAAGTGGTTACGGCGAAAATCTCGGCCGAATCGGCCATGAAGCCCCCGTACACAACTGATCTTGGTGAGGCTGCATTGGCGCCATCCAGACAACCCGCCTACGTGCCGTCCGTACGCGCACGACGACTGGCCCGCTGGCTCCGCGACTTCCGCCGCAAGTCGGGTCTAAGCCAGGAAGCGGTCGCCGCCCGGCTCGGGTGGTCTCAGCAGAAGGTCGGACACCTCGAAACCGGCCGCAACAAGGCCGCACCACGCGACGTCGCCCTCCTGCTCGACATCTACGGCATCGTCACACCGGAACGCGAAATGGTCCTCGAACTCGCCGAACGGGCCGATCAGCGCGGCTGGTGGACTGACTACGCCGACGTCCTCTCCAGCCCGTACGTCGCGCTGGAGGACGAAGCCTCCATGATCGGCGAATGGGCACCCCAGGTCGTGCCTGGGCTCCTCCAGACGCCCGACTACGTACGCGCGCTGCTCACCGCCGGGAACATGGACGGCACCAGCGCCCAAGAGATCGAACGCCGCCTGCAAGCCCGCCTGGCCAGGCAGACGATCACCACCCGCACCGAGAACCCGCCGGACCTCCACGTCATCCTCGACGAAGCCGTCCTCACCCGCCAGGTCGGCGGCCCCGAGGTCCAGCGCGACCAGATGCACCGCCTCCTTAGGGAGACTCGCCGACCGAACATCACCGTCCAGGTCCTACCGGTCTCCGCTGGAGCACACGTCGGCCTCGACGGCGCCTTCATCCTGTTGCGTTTCGCCGAAGCGGCGGACCCGGACGTCGCTTACACCGAGGGATTCCACGGGGCCGTGTACCTCGAGAACCCTCACCTGGTGACCCGTTGTAATGTTGCATTTGAGCGTCTTCGCGAATTGGCGCTCAGCCCGCAGGAGTCAGCGGACCTCATCGAGACCGCTGCCAAACAGTAGAGGTCCAATCCACATGACCCAGATCGACCTGTCCCGCGCCAACTGGTTCAAGAGCAGCCACAGCGGGGACGCCAGCAACACCTGCGTCGAGGTCGCCACCAACATCCCCGCCATCGTGGCCGTCCGCGACAGCACCAACCCCACCGGCCCCGCCCTCATCCTCACCCCAACCGCCTGGAAGACGTTCACCAGCAAACTCAAGAACGGCGAACTCCACCGCAGCGCCTAACCCCTCGCGCTCGAACGAACGAGGCTCCCGCCGTCGGCATGGCGAGAGCCTTCGTGTGCGAACGCGCGGCTATGGACGTGCTCCATCGCCGATGCGCGCCCGGTGGTGCGCCCACGCGCGGGTGGCCGCGGCCATCGCGCCGAGCCACGGCGCGTCGGGGCGCCGGTCAGCGAGCGTCCTGTACATGGACGTGTTGGCGGCGGCGAACGCATCGATCGCTGCAGGATCGGCGTCTTTCCACGACGGGCAGGCGGACGCCCATCCTTCAGCCTGCTCGGGGCTGTGCCCGGCCGCGACGAGTTGGACGACCAAGACCGCCGGGTCGATGAAAGCAGCGCCTCGGGTGGGCCACGCCCAGTCGACCGCCCATGTCCGGTCGCCGATGAGGATGTTGGACGGGTGGATGTCGGTGTAGAGGAGCGTGTCACCGCGCAACAGCTCAGGCTGGTCGGTGTACCGGTCCCACCGGGTCTCATGCCAGTCCGCGGCGAGCTCCGGCAGAGGGAGGCCGCCGATGCGCTTCAGCAGCTCGACCGCGGTGGGCAGATCGGCCGAGCCCGGTGCCAGGTCAGCGTGCCGCCCTCGGACGATCTCGAAGCCGAGCGCGATCCACTCCGGGCTCTCGGCCTGCCATTGCACGGCCGGGGAGATCGGCCGCACGCACGGGTTGATGAGCCCTTCCCGGACCAGGGAGTCGCGACGGCCGCCGGGGCGGTTGCGGACGGCCTTGACGAACCATGCGCCTTTCTCGCCGGTCACCAGGGCGGTGAGGTCCGAGGAGAATCCGCGCTCGGTCGGCTTGACGGTGATGAGTGCACCGGTGTTCGGGTACAGCGCCTCGGCGAGTCCGGCCGGTCCGGGAAGATCACTCAACGTGGATCTCCTGTCAGGTACGAGGGTTGCATTCGCTTCCCGGGTGTCCTGGGGTGCATTCTTGATCGGGGTCACAGGCCCCCGCACGGGGGACGGCGCGAATGGCGGCGGTGGCCTCGGCCATGGCGGTCCCGCCGACGATAGCGGCCAGCGGTTCCTCATGGACGTTGCCCACGCTCATCCACCCGGACATCACGCACGGCGAGACCTCGCCCTGTGGACCGATGGCGGCGCGGCCTTCCCCGCACCGGCCGCACAACTCGGCGGTGGTCGGCGTCTGGTCGGCGTCGGCACGGCCGAACGCCCGTACCCGGTCGACGCGGATCCTCGCGACACCGATCGCGTTCAGGTCGCGGCAAGCCCGCTCGGCCCGGTCGCGGTCGCCGGTGTCGATGACACCGGCGCGCAGCGGGACCCCGAGCCGGACCGCCCGGATGATGTTCGAGCGGGTACGGGCTTGGGAGGGACGCCGAGTGACGGCGTTGTGCTCGGCCGGGTCGGCAGAGTAGTACGACGTCGCCACCGACACCCCGGCGCGCTGGAACAGGTCCCACCAGCGCGGGGACACGTGCACGAGGTTGGTGAACACCTCGACGGAGAGGCCGAGGTCGAGAGCGTGCTCGGTCAGGGAGAGGGCGTCCGGGTGCATCGTCGGCTCGCCACCGATGTACTGGACGCGGCGGACTCCCCAGGCGGCGGCCTGGTCGAGGACGCGGACCCAGTCGCCGCGGGCCATGGTGCCGTGGTCGCCCGCCGGGCCGGAGGCGTTGAAGCAGTGCGCGCAGCCGAGTTGGCACCTGCGGGTCAGGTCGAGCCAGAGCATGACAGGCGCTCCCCGCCTGATCTGCTCGGATTCCAGGGTGATGGTCATCATGTCCTCCTGCGGCGCGCCTCGCTTGTCGAGGTGCGGCGACCCCGGGATCAGGGCCGTCCGTGTCGTCTGCGACAGAGCGTCCATTGAGCGCCACGCCACAGGCCAGGCGTGTGACCAAGTGTTACGACGAATCAGCCGAGCTCGCTGATCGCCGAAGTGATCAGGGCTCGTGCGTCCGCGCCGATCACTGCCATCTCGGCCAGTTCCTCGAACGCCTTCGCGTAGATCGCGATCTCCCCTGGAACAGTCACTGTGATGAGTGCGGAGGGAAGTTCTACCTGAACGTTCTCGGCATCGAACATGGTGAAGTCGGGGCGCGGAACGGTGGTACGCGTCCTGGCGAAGGGGATGATGCCGAGCGCCACCGAGGGCAGTGACATGACGGTCAGCAGATTGCCGAGTTGCCCGGTCATGCACTCGGCGTCGCCGAGCCGGTAGCGGAGCACACTCTCCTCGATCAGGAAGGCGAAGCGGTGGTCTCCCCGGGTGAGGACCCGCTGCCGTTCCATGCGCACGGCGACCGCTGCCTCAACGTCGTCCGGGAGGTCACGGAAACGCTGGATCGACCGGAGGAGAGCGCGGGTGTACTCGGCGGTCTGGAGCAGGCCGGGCACGATGCGGGAGCAGTAGGCGCGCAGGTGCCGGCACTCGTCGAACTCGACCAGCGCCGACTCCTGAAGACGTCTCAGACCAGTGCGCTCGAGCCGTTTCCATTCGACGTAGCCGCCTTCGACGTCGCGGAGTCGGGCGATGAGATCTTCGGCCTCGTCGGCGGCATCGCAGACGCGGCACCAGGTGAGAATGTCGTTCCTGGACGGTGGGCGCGTCGCGTGCTCGATCTGGGAGACCTTCGTACGGTGCCACCCGGCTCTACCGGCCAGCTCCGTTCCGGTCAGTTCGTGTTCGAGCCGGATCTCGCGGAGGCGCGCGGCCAGCTCCGCACGGGCGGCCTGGACAGAAGACGACGGTGATGTGGACATTTCGTAACGACGAGGACCGTCACCGCGGCTCGAACTCGGCCTGGTCAACGGCCCGCGACCAAACCGCTTCGAACGCGCCGAGGCACAGGCTGATGACCCACGGATCTTCGCTGAACTCGTCGTCGAGTGGCTGTCCGTCCCCTGAGAAGTGATGGAACCGCACCAACCGGTTGTCGAACACCCAGAAGTCGTTGCCCGGCAGCGCCAAGTCGGAGGCGCAGCGCCGGGACAACCAGCGGATCTGCTCCCCGGCCGGAACATTGTGCAGGCCGGATACGGCGTGCTCGAAACGGATGTAGTCGGTGACCGGCTCCGACACGAGCCGGGCCCTGCGAACGGCCACACCACGGGCGACCGCCGCACGGATGAGACCGAACCACGCGGAGCCCGCACCGAACCCATCGAGATGAAGCATTGTGAAGTGATTCTTACACAACACTCCAGAAAAGGTCGCTGGACCTGAACGGTCGGCGCGGCCAGCCTGGTGGTGCGACGGAAAGAGGCGGACACCCCGGCTCCACCGATCGCCCCGCGCGGGAACGCCCCCACAGCGATCCCAAAGAAAGAAGAAGACCATGCTGTATGTGCTCGGCATCATCATCGCCCTCGCCGTCCTCGGCCCGTTGTTCGGCTCCGACAGCCGGGACGGCCTCGACTGGACCCCGCGCAACTTCTGGCTGCGCCGCCGCGCGTCCGCCGACCCGGTCAAAACCCCCGGTAGTCCCGGACGGGCAACCGGGGACCGCGCCTCGGCGGGCGCCTCCCGGACGATTCCAGCAGCCGGATGACCCGGTACCGATGACCGGGGGAATCCGGACCCACACCGCGGGCGGCGGCGGAACCCGCAGGTGCGGCGCCCCAGGCGCCAGCGCGCAGCGGGACCGACCAGATCCTTGCCTCGACCACTGCAAACGTGAACACGTCCCGTCGACAGACCGGTAGTTGTTTGTGGCAAGTAACTAAAGTGCTACCGTTGTCTCGTCGCGGAGCAAGATCCGCGCGCTACGGGCAGGAGCGGATGTGATCGATGATCGTCATGCGGGGCGGATCCTCGCCGAGATGGTGCACATTGCGCGCACCTTCCAGCGCGCGGGTCAGCGCAGCAGGGAGCGCAGTCTGGCCGGCACCGAGTTCGGCATTCTGCAGTATCTACGTGAGAGCGATGCTCGCCTGGGCGAGCTCGCCCAGGGTCTCCAAGTCTCGGCGGCCGTCACTTCACGCGCGGTCGACTCGCTGGAGGCGGAGGGTCTCGTAGAGCGGCGACCTGACCCACACGACGCACGGGCGGCGCTGATCTCGATCACCGCGGCTGGGCGCACCAGGCTCGGCGAACGTGAGTCAGAGGTCGTCGCCCGGTTCGCCGAGGCGCTCGGCGACTGGTCGGCCGCAGATGCAGAGCAGGCCATCGCGCTGCTGAACCGGCTGAACCGGCATCTCGGGGAGGTCACTGGTGCGCCGCTCCGGGCCGTCCCACCGGATCCGGACGTGCCCGCGCCCACCGGGCCGGGCGCCACCAACCGCTGATCTCCGACGACGAGGAAGGACCACTTCGGATGACGACATCCCCCACCGCGGTGCCCGCCATGGATGAGTACAGGCAGTACTCGCACCGCGAGATCCTTGAGGTGATGACGGCTCTGCTGGCCGCGCTTTTCACCGCGATGATCTCGACCACGATCGTCTCCACGGCACTGCCGACCATTATCGCCGATCTCGACGGTACGCAGCGGCAGTACACCTGGGTGATCACGGTGAGTCTGCTGGCGATGACCGTGAGCACTCCGGTGTGGGGCAAGCTCTCCGACTTGTTCAATAAGAAGCTTCTCACTCAGATCGCCATCGTCATGTTCGTCGTCGGATCCGTGGTGGCGGGTCTGAGTACCTCCATCACGTTGATGATGGTGGCGCGTGCGGTCCAGGGCCTCGCGATGGGTGGATTGATGGCGCTGGTCCAGGCGATCATGGGCACGATCATGGCTCCGCGGGAACGTGGACGCTATGCCGGTTACATGGGCGCGGTGATGGCGGTCGCGACGGTCTCCGGTCCTCTCCTCGGCGGTGTGATCA
Source organism: Actinomadura sp. BRA 177 (assembly GCF_013372625.1). Lineage (GTDB taxonomy): Bacteria > Actinomycetota > Actinomycetes > Streptosporangiales > Streptosporangiaceae > Spirillospora. Next base: position 32,469 of record NZ_JABXFD010000499.1, on the reverse strand, counting down.
CCGATTCCCTCGGCTGGCGCTGGTGCTATTTCGTCTGCGTGCCCCTGGCCTTGGTCGCGCTCGTTCTCCTGCAGTTCAAGCTGACGTTGCCCACGATGAGACGCGGAAAGGCACGACTCGACTATCTGGGCGCCGTCCTCGTGACGGTCGCCGCTGCACTGCCGATGCTCTGGCTGACGTTCGCCGGCAGCGACTACGACTGGATCTCATGGCAGTCGGGTGCCTATCTTGCGGCGTTCCTTGTGGCCGTGGTGCTCCTGGTCATCGTCGAACTCCGCTCGCCCGAGCCGGTGATTCCGATCCGAGTGCTGCGCAACAGCACGGCGACCCTCATGATCCTCGCCAGCATTGGGGCCGGCGTCGCCATGTTCGGCTCCGGAGTCTTCCTGACGCAGTACTTCCAGCTCGGGGACGGGGTCTCGCCCACGCGGGCCGGGCTCATGACGATTCCACTGATCCTCGCGCAGATGCTCGCGGCGACGGTCGGCGGTCAGATCGTCTCCCGCACCGGGCGGATCAAACCGGTGATGCTGATCGGCGGCCTCATCATGCTGGCGGGACTGTTCGGCCTGGGCATGATCGATCACACGATGCCCTACTGGCTCGTCGCCGTCTTCATGGTGCTGATGGGCGTGGGAATCGGCGCGCTGGTGCAGAACGTTGTCCTCGCCGTACAGAACACGGTCGATGTCACCCAGATCGGCGCAGCCTCAGCCGCGATATCCTTCTTCCGCTCCCTCGGCGGCGCCATCGGCGTCTCGATCCTCGGAGCGGTGCTCACCGACCGGGTGGCCTCGAACATCGCGGCCGGCCTGGCCGAACTGGGCGTACCCGCCGGGGCGATATCCGGCGGATCCGGTGAGACGAAACTCGACATCAGCGGACTGCCCGGGCCGGTACAGGAGGTGTTCCACAATTCCTATGCGGATGCGTTCGGGGGCGTCTTTCTCATCGCGGCGTTCATCGCGGTCGTCTCCGTCGTGGCGATCATCGCCACGCGTGAGATCCCGCTACGAACGACGATCTCCCTGGCGGAGACAACGCCGCCAGCAGAACCCCGAGGCCAATAGCGCTCTCCTTGCCGTTCGAGCCGAAGCGTGATCGCGCGCAGGGCTTGTGCTGTCACCGAACCGTCGGATCGCCGGACTTGAGAAGCGCCGCCATGGTCTCGGGGGCCTGGGTGGCCGGGAGGCGGCGGACCCCGTCGATGACGTAGAACGGGACGCCCGTGAGCCCGAGGGCGAGTCCGGCGTCGATGTCCGCCCGTACCGCCTGGGCGAACTCGCCGGTGCGCAGCACTTCCCGTACCTCCTCGCCTTCGAGGCCGACGTCGCCGGCGAGCTCAGCGAGCACACCGTCTCGGCTGATCGCTCGTCCCTCCGCGAAGAAAGCGGCAAATAGCCGGTCGACCATTGCCAGTTGGGCGCCGCGGGCCCTGGCAAGGTGCAGGACCTGGTGGGCCTTGCCCGTATTCGCCGGCGATAGGCGCTCCACGTCGTAGACCAGTCCGACCGAGGCGGCGATGCGTGCGACCTGGGTCATGCCTTGCCTGACCTGGGCGGCCGGGATGCCCTTATGGTGCACGAGGAAGTCAAAGGCCGACCCTTCGAAGTCCTGCGGCGCGTCGGGCGACACCTGGAAGCTCCGGTACGTCACGGTGAGATCGGTGCCGACGGCTGCGCCGGCCAGCGCCTGGTCGAGCCGGCGCTTTGCGATGTAGCACCACGGGCACGAGATGTCAGACCACACCTCGAGGCGCACCGGCTCAGCCACGCTCGGTCCCCGCCGACGGCGCCGGGTGCCCCTTCGTCGCCGATGTCCCCGCTCGACGGACCTCGACGACGACCTTGCCTCGGGCGTGGCGGGTCTCGGTTTTCTCCAGCGCCGCCAGCGCCTCATCGAAGGCGTAGACCCGCTCGATCTCGAGATTGATCCGCCCGTGAGCGATCGCCTCGACCAGCTCGGCCATGTCGGCGCCCACGTCCGGCCGGTGGGCGAACTGCTCAACGAAGATGCCCCGCTCGGACGGGCAGGGATCACCCGACACGCTGACGAGGTGCCCGCCGTCGCGCACGACGGCCCGGCTTGACGCAGGCGTGCCGGGCTGGATGGCCAGGGCCGAGTCGACGCCCCCGGGCGCCCAAGCCCGCACCGCGTCGGCCCACGCCGGATCGCGGTAGTCGACCGCCAGCTCCGCGCCGAGGGATCGGACGTAGTCGTGGTTGGCCGGCGACGCCGCGCCGACGACTCGCACGCCCCGCTGAGCCGCCAGCTGCACGACAAGCGTGCCGATGGCACCGGAGGCACCGGCCACGTACAGGGTCTGGTTCGGCTGCATTCCGAGGGTGTGCATGCATTCCACGGCCGCATCGCCGGCTATCGGGATGGCCGCCGCGGTCGTGAAGTCGAACTCGTCCGGAATCGGCGCGACACCGCGCTGATTGACGACCACCGACTCGGCCCACGTGCCGCCTTTCGGGTTCATCATGGTGGTCGCCATGACCCGGTCACCCACCGCGACGCCGTGCACCGCCGAGCCCACAGCGGTGACGACACCGGCGGCCTCCAGACCAATGACGTAGGGGACGGCCACCTCCGGCGAGATGAAGTACCGGTCGTGGACGCCGACGCCGAACGCATGGACCTCGAGGGCGACCTCGTCAGCGTCGGGCGATGGCACCTCGACGTCGGCGAGCTCGACCCGCTGGTCGACCGTATCGATCCTCACATAAGCCTTCATGATCACATGAGTGTATCGCACGCATTTAGGTTCGCGCGCATCTACCTGCTCACGACCCTGCTGGCGGCTATACTCGGAAATATGACAACCACCGGCGGGCGAAGTGCCCTCACATACGAAGAGGAGGCCGCCTGGCTGGCGTTGCTGTTCAGCCACGCCACCGTGATGGCCCGAGTCGAAGCCGCCCTTGCCGATCGCCATGGCATCTCCTTCAGTACCTGCGAAATCCTTTGCCGGCTGGCCAAAGCCGGCCCGACATCCGTGCGGACGCTGGCGGGCGAACTCGTCAGCGTCAGCCCATCCCGGGCGTCGCGGGTCATCCAGGAACTCGTCAACGAAGGCCATCTCCGACGCCAGGCGGTCCAGAACGACGGCCGGATCTCGCTCATCAGCCTGACGCCAAGCGGCCGCCGCTATACGGCAGCGGTGCAAAAGACCTTCGCTGCCGTGGCCTACGAGCACTTTGTCGCGCCCCTCGACGAGACCGACCTCGCCAACATGCGGCGCATCTGGGACAAGCTCTGCCTCGCTGTCGAGCCGCGGGACCGTGCCGGCTCTACCAACGAGTCCATCCACCACATGAGTGCCCCGGAGCAGTCGTGACGCGGGCGTTGGTACTGGGAGCCAACGGACAGATCGGTCGCGCCATCGCCGCCGAACTGGCCCAGGCGGGTCTAGCGCTGATGGTGGCCGCAAGGAACGCCGAAGGGCTGAAGGCGCTGACCGCGGATCTGAGGGCAAGCGGCGCAAAGGTCGATGCGTTCGCGCTCGACGTTCGCGACGCCGCCGCGGTGGCGGAGTTGGTGGATCGTTCGGACGGGTTGTCCGTGGCGGTCAACAACATCGGCATGGCTCAACCGATCGCGCCGCTCGACCGCCTGGACCTCGATGACCTCGACCAGGTGCTGGCCGTGAACCTGCGTGGCGTGGCCGTTGCCATGAAGTATGAACTAGCGGCACTTCCAGACGGTGGGTGCATAGTGAACGTGGCCTCATCGGCTGGCCTTCGAGGCGTCGGCGGAATGGCCGCCTACGCAGCCGCGAAACACGGCGTGATCGGACTGACCAGGTCGGCCGCGCTGGAACAGGCGGGACGGGGCGTCCGGGTTAACGCAGTGGCCCCAGGTACTACCGAGTCCGGGGGCACCCTTGACCTGCCAGCAGCGATGCGTGAACAGATCGGAAGCGGCCTTCCGATGGGAAGAATCGGCCGTGCCGAAGAATTGGCTCGCGCCGTGGCATGGCTGGCGTCGCCGGCGGCCTCATATGTCAACGGCACCGTGCTCTCGGTCGATGGCGGGCAGACCGCCGGCTGATACTTATGGAGGGGGCGTTTAGGGCGACACGCCGCAAGTGAACGCAGGTTCGTCTTCGATCCTGTATGACGGACGCGTGGACGAGGAGACGCGCCCGGTCTGGCGGCGCCCGGCGGTCTGGGCCGCCGCGGCGCTGCTGCTGTCGGGCGCCGTCGGCGGGGCGTGGGCGTCCGGCCTGTTCTCCACGCCGGCCTGCTCCGGCGCACCGGTGCGGATCACCGTCGCCGCGCAGCCGGACATCGCGCCCGCGCTGAGCGACGTGGCGTCCCGCTTCAACGTGGAGAAGCACCGGGTGAGCGGACGCTGCGTCCGCGCCTCGGTCACGCGGGTCGCGCCCGCCGCCTACGAGGGCGACACGGACGCGTGGGTGCCGGAGTCGTCGCTGTGGCTGACCATCGTCCGGGAGGGCACCCCGGTGACGGCGCCGTCCGTGGCCTCGACGCCGGTCGTGCTCGCGACCACGCGTTCGGTGGAGAAGGAGTTCGAGGACGCCGACCTCGACATCGGCTGGAAACTCCTGGCCAAGGACAAGGCGGGCGGGCTCGCTCTGCAGCGGATCGTGGCCGACCCCGGCACCGGCATGACCGGAACCATCGCCATGATCGCGATCGAGCAGGTCGACAAGAAGGCGGACGTGGCCAAGGCGCTCCGCAAGAACGGCGGCTCAACAGCGACCCTGGCCGGACTGGTCGGCGCCGAACGGTTCGACCGTCCCCTGGCGGTCACCACAGAGCAGGCAGTGGTCGCCTATAACGAGACCCACCGTCCGAACCCAGTGGTCAGCCTCATGCCGGACGAAGGCACGCTCATGCTCGACCACCCCTACGCCGTCATCACGAAGGACCCGCGGCGGCGTGACGCGGCGGAAGCGTTCCAAGCGGCCCTCGGCACGCGCTCAGCCCGCGACATCCTGCAACGCGCAGGCTTCCGCACGCCCGACGGCACCATGACGGCCGCCTATGCGCACGAGTACGACCTCCCCGAGAAGGCGCCGAAATCCCTGCGGCTGCCCACCCGCGAGGAGATCGACGAGGCGCTCTCGTCCTGGAAGACCTGATCAGGGCGCACCGCGAAGACAGCTGGGACGCCGCTCGACCAGCACATCGGCCGACCTCCGCAATTCCTCCAGAACGGCCTGAACCGACGGCCGCACCTCGGCACCGATCCGCGTCCACAACACCATGCGGCGGTCAACGGGGGCATCGGCCACATCCCGGACAACAATGCCCTCCTCCCGCTCAGCAAGCGCCAGGTCCGGAATCAGGCAAACGGCGCCACCCGCAGCGACCATCGCGAACATGATCAGCAGATCATTCGACCGATACCGCACATCAGGCCGGAACCCGCCCAGCTCCACACACGTCCGCTCCAGCAGATCGGCGTGGTTCGTCCCGACATGCCCGGTCACCCAGCGACACCCCGAGAGATCGGCCAGCCGCACCGGCGCCCCGTCCAACGCCAGCGGATGATCTTCAGGCAGAGCAACGCGCATCATCTCGGTCACGAGCACCTCGGACGTCAACTCGGGACGCCTCGGACGCGGCAGATGCGAGTACTCATCGGTCAGGACGACATCGATCTCCTGCAACACCAGCGCCTGCAGAACCCGGTGGAACTCCTCGTCCAGAACATCCACGACAAGCTCGGGATACTCCCGCGCCAGCCGCGGCAAGGCAGGCGCCAGCACATGCAGCAACGCCGTCTGAAACCCGACAAGCCGCACAACCCCGGCGACCCGCCCGCTGGCCGCGACCGTCGCCTCCTCGGCCCGCTTGGCCTGCGCCAGCAGCGTCTCCGCATGCTCCGCGAGCACCTCGCCCGCCGTGGTCAGCCGCAGCCGCCGCCCGGCCCGCTCGACCACCGGCACACCGACGTCCTTCTGCAACTGCGCCAACTGCTGCGACACCGCAGAGGGCGTGTACCCGAGCGAATCGGCCACCGCCCCCAGCGTCCCGCGCAGCTTGAGCTCTCGAAGCACCCGCAACCGTCCGAGATCCAGCATAGTGAAGAGATTCTTACACAATCCCTCCAGAAACGGTCGCTGGACCTGAACGTTGGACTGAGTCAAACTGTAGGTGCGACGGAAAGAGACGGACACCCCGGCTCCGCCGATCGCCCCGCGCGGGAACGCCCCTCAGCGATCCCAAAGGAGCAAGACCATGCTGTACGTGCTCGGCATCATCATCGCCCTGGCCGTCCTCGGCCCCCTGTTCGGCGCCGACAGCCGGGACGGCCTCGACTGGACCCCGAACAACTTCTGGCTGCGCCGCCGCTCCACCCCGGACCCGGTCAAAACCGCCGGTAGTCCCGGACGGGCAAACGGGGGCCGCGCCTCGGCGGGCGCCTCCCGGACGATTCCAGCAGCCGGGTGACCCGGTACCGATGACCGGCGTAGGGCTCCAGCAGTTCCAGCATCCCGGCGTCGTCGACCTTCCGGCCGGCCAGCGCCCAGCCCACCAGACCGGGCAGGTTGTAGTCGCCGACGGAGACGGCGTCGGGATCACCGACCGCCCGCTGCCGAACCTCGGCGGCCGTCCAGACCCCGACACCGGGCAGCGACCTGAGCCGCGCCTCCCCGGCGTCCTCCTCCAGCCGCTTCGCGACCCGCGCGGCCCCGATGATCGTCCGGGCCCGGACGGCCTCCAGCCCGGCCCGATGCCACTCCCACGAGGGAATCCGGACCCACACCTCAGGCGGCGGCGGAACCCGCATATGCGGCGCCCCCGGCGCCGGCTCCCCGAACCGCCGCAGTAGGTAACCCCACCCCCGCCACGCTTCCGGCGCCAACACCTTCTGCTCCATAACAGCCGGCCCAAGCGCCTCAAAGACCCGCCGCGACCGCCCGACCCGCAACCCCGGCCGCCGACGCACCTGCTCCCGCACAACGTCATGCCGCGCGACGAACCCGTCCGGCACATCATCAACGCCGAGCAACTCAGGCACCCCATCGAGCAACCACTCGGCCCCCGCCCCCCAAGCGGTCGCCTCCACGGCATCGCCGCCCCACCGAAGCCGCAACGTCCCAGGCCCCTCCGGCGTATAGGACGTCCGCCAAACGGCCCCGTCCTCCTCAACCCGAAACGCCGGATCATGAGGCCCCCGCCGATGCGGCGAGACCGTCCCATGAAGATCAAGCGGCCAAGGCGGCCGCCACTCCCGAACCCGGCCGGGGAGCCGCCCAGCGGTCGCCTCCCCGGCCACCCCGGACGACGGTTCAGTCAGACTCACCGCCACCTGGCCTGGAGATTCATCGCAAGTACTCCATAGTGCGCTAGATCAGTCGACGCGAGGGGATCTCGCGCAGCCCCTGCGCGCCGATCCGTTCGGGGGCCCCGCCCGAACGTCCACACCTCGGCGGTATCGAGGGCCAGTCTGCCACTCCCCAGCGCCGGCCTGCTCCTCGGTCAGCCTCCGCTCGTTAGCCTCGTAGTTGCGTACGGTCTGCTTCTGAGCCTGAACCTGCGCAGGTCATGGGCCATCCAGTGCCAGTGCTAGTCCATCGGATCAAGCGAGTCCGCGAACCCATGGGGTCGGCCCGGGCCGTCCCCGCCGCAGGACGGTCCGGGAGGACGATGTCGACGGCCGCGGTCTGCAGATCGTCGAGCACCTCGCCGAAAGCCGGGGCAAGCGCTCGTCCCCGACCGGCACGACTCCCTGTCCTCCCCAGTGGAAGAGCGAGGGGCGCTCTTGACGTGCTTAATGTCGGTCGCGTCGGTACATCGCCCACCGGACGGCCGCGTCAACGACCGCCCGCGCCCACGGGTGAGTGGGCGTCCAGAACGCCTCCAGCCAGGTCGTGGCCAGAAGCCGGGCGTAGTAGTCGACCACTTCGGGGGCGGCATGCCGCCAAGGGGCAAGGTCGCACACGACGGCCTCGGCGTCCTTGGGAGTGTGGCCGCACGCGATGAGGTTGACCACCAGGTCGGCCGGGTTCACCAGCGGCGCTCCGCGCGACGCCATGCCCCAGTCGACCAGCCGCGCGCCCGCACCGGTCATCAGGACGTTCCCGGCGTTCAGGTCGGTGTGCAGCAGCGCCGTCCCGGCGATCCGGGGCAGACGCTCGGGGACCACGGCGTAATCAGACCATCGGCCCTCGAACCACTGCACGTCCACACCGGCGGGCACCTTCAGGCCGTCCACCGTTGCGAGGGCGTCCAAGACGGCGGGCAGGTCCCGTGAGCCGGGCGTGTAGTCCACGCGCCGCCCCTCCTCGTACTCGAACCCGAGCAGCCGCCACCCGCCGACCTCCATATCGCACACCAGAGCCGGGGAAACCGCTAGGACGTGCGGGTTAACGCTGGCCTCACGGCCGAGTTGCGCGGCCGCGCGCTCGTGATCCAGCGGTGCGCCTTTCAGGAACACCCTCCCGGCGGCGAGATGGGCAACGACGGCGAGCGCGGAACGCCGGCCGTCGCCGATCTGCTCGACCTTCACCGGCGAGCCCAGCTCGCGCTGAACGGCGTCGCGCGCTGTGGTCGGCAGGCTCTCCCACTCGATGCGGTCCATGGTGGGAGAGCCTGCCATGCGGTCAGGCACTGCGCGGCCCGGACGCGTCCGCGGCGGGCGGGGGCGCGCCGGTGTCGGCGTCGCACCCGAACGCCTTCGCCTGCTCGATGACCTTGGCGACGCACGGGTTGGGCGGGCAGCACGGGTAGGCGGCGTCCGCCCAGTGCTCGGTGTCGACGCGATACCCGGTGGCGTTCAGCGCGGGCAGCGTCCGGGCGATCTCGTCCTCGTCCGAGGTGACGCCGGGCGCGGGCGGGATGTGGTGCAGGTAGTAGCCGAGGTGCTCCTCGCACCAGCGCGTGTAGTCCTGCGAGTGGAGCAGGAACGCGTGCCAGCCGGGGTCGACGGTCTCGGACATGGCCAGCCGCACGCCGGGGTTCTCGGCGACAGCGCGCAGCCACACCAGCGCCTGCCCGACGACGCCCTCGGCGTAGGCACGGGTGACGCCCTGGTCCTTGGCGACGTAGGCGGACAGCTTGGTGAACAGGCCGTCGTCGACCAGTTCGCGCGGGTCGTGGGCGGCCAGGGCCGTCCACTCGGTGGTGCGGGTCATGGTGACCTTTTATGGCGCGCCTCATGGATGGTGTCCGCGGCCAGGGATGCGCGCCTTCTCCTGACTGCGATTCATGGGGTGTTGCTTCGGTCACTGTCAGTGAAACCGCGGTGGGCGTCGCACAGGGAGGGGGATGATGGGGGATGGCAGGGGACGCACATCCCCTCCGCTCCGGACGGTCGGAAGGTGCATCGCAGTGTTCCCCGGCAAGAAGGCCATCGGATTACGCCTGCGCAAGGCGCGCGAGGCCCCGCCGTACTGGTCGCGGCCTGACCTGGCAAGACTGCTGCGCGCGGCGGCCGACCCCCGCGACAGGCCCGGCCTGCCCCATGTCAGCCCCCTCGCCGAGATGATCAAACATTGGGAGGCGGGGAAGTTCGTCCCAGGTCACCGATACCGGCCGCTGTATGTGAAAGTGACCGGCATGAGTGAGGACGATCTTTTCGGCGCCGACGAGGCGCTGACCCCCGACGATCGAGACCGGCTCGCCCAAGCCATCGCACGCCCCGCCCGAGTCGACCTCACCGTCGTCGGCTCCCTCGCCACCATCCTCGCCGCGCAGCGTCGCCTGAACGACACCGCCGACCCCGCCGCGATCCTGCCCGCCACCCTCGCCCAGACCGACGTCGCCACGACCCTGCTGCAGGCGGCCCGTGGTCCCGTACGCGATGCCCTCGCACCGGTGGCCGCCGAGTACGTCCAGTTCTCCGGGTGGCTGCGCGCCGAGCACCGCGACGACCAGCGTGCCGCGCACCTGCTCACCGACGCCGAAGCCCTCGCCGACGACGCCGGGTCGGGCGAGCTCGCCGCGCAGGCCGTGAACTTCAAGGGCTACCTCGCCCGGCAGCAGGGCAACGCGCGCGGCGTGGTCCGGCACTTCCTCACCGCTTACCACACGCCCGGTGCCGCGCCCGCGCAGCGGCTCGGCGACGCCGTCCTGGCCGCACACGGTCACGCCCTCCTCGGCGACCATGCGGACGCGCGGCGGCTGCTCGCCGAGGCCGAGACGCTCGAGGACGCCGCGGCGTCCAGCCTGCCGCCGGACACCGCGTACTGGCTGACGCCAGACTTCCAGCACGTCAACATCGGGCTCGCTCTGCTGGGGCTCGGCGAGCACGACGCGGCGGCCGAGCACCTTCAGGCGGGGCTGGAGTCGCTGCCGCCCGACCAGCGCGACGCGGCGTGGACGGCCGAGTACCGGGACGCGCTTCGGCAGGCGCGGGAGGCCCCCTGACGCTAGGCGCCCGGCAGGTACGCCGCGAGGGCGGAGACGAGCCGCCAGGAGTGCACGGTGACCTCCCCGCCAGGCCACACCGCACAAGTCGTCGATGAGATCGGCATCTTGACAGGTCACCCCCCGTTTGGACATCGCCGTATCGATGTCAACAGCCGGAGCGCCCACCGACGTCCGAAAATGCAACCCGCCGCACCTCGGCCCAAGGTGCGGCGTGGGACGGGGTCGACTCAGAGGTCGTAGAAACCTCGCTTGATCTGCGACACCATCGCCGCCCACGCATCCTGCTTCAGGGCCAAGACCCCGCCTTCGGGATCCTTGGAGTCCCGGACCAGGTGACGCGTGTCGCGGACACAGGTCTCGACACAACCGTTCGCACCCTCGCTGTGGCTGCTCTTACGAAAGACAGTCCGATGAAGACGGAGACTGGACACTTTGTCCCTCCATGCACTCATTGTCGCGCTAGCTGTTCGAGCATAGCCACCGACTCCTCGGGGCCCAGCGCCATGGCTGCCATTTGCTCGAACGCCAGCGAGTACGTGTGCACTTCCTTCTCGTCCTCGATGTAGAGAGCGCTCGTCATGTTCTCGACGTACACCACATTGGGGGTGAACCGTTGGGGAAATCCCAGCACAGCGAAGCTCCCCACGACTCCGGGGTGCCCACCGGCGGCTACGGGCATGATCTGAAACATCACGTTCGGCTGCTCGGTCAACTCGATGATGCGTCTGTACTGGGCTCGCATCACCTCTGGACCGCCGATGACTCGCCTGAGCGCCGTCTCGTCCAAGATCGTCCAAAGGCGCGTCGGGTCTTCCCGTTCCGCCCAGGCATGCTGGCGTGCCATACGGGCCGTGACGCGACGCTCGACTTCTGAGGCCGGCGAGAAGCGCATCAAGATCGACTTAGCCACATGATGGGTGTACTCCTCGGTCTGCATTAGGCCGTGCACGAGGCCCATCGTGTAGGAGTTGAGCCACTCGGCTTCAGCTTCCAGGCCCATGTAGGTGGCGTAGTCCGCAGGCAGGCTGTTCTCGTAGACGTCCCACCAGCCGCGCTGCCTGGCCGTACGGGCAAAGCGGGCGAGCGTGTCCAAGCGCGGCCCGCTCACGCCGTAGAGGGTCAGCATCTGCTGAACCTCGCCCACGGTGACACTGCGGATCGCGTTCTCGATCCTGGACAGCTTGGTCTTGCTCCAACCGAGCCGTTCAGCGGCCTCTTCCAAGTTCAGCGCTGTCGTGGATTCCCTGAGCCTCCGCAACTCGCTGGCGAGGCGGCGCTCACGGACCGTGGGTGGCCTGGTTGTCATGTGACCGAGCATGCCCGGTGAGTAGTCGCGTCTCAAGCCGTTTGGGGAAGCAACCCAAAATGATCTTTAGATTCTTCCCTGAAACAGTTGCGGTCTTGGTTTAGACCTTCCATTATGTGACTCGCGACACACAACGGAGAGTGACCATATGTCGCTTTCCGTGCCACTTGCGGCAGTACATGGAGGAGGTCGGGCTTCGATGGAGGTCAAGGGGGCGTGGGGGCTGGTGACCGGGGGGCTGTGCGCGTGGCGGCTGCCGGGGGACGAGAGCAGGCCGGCGACGGCGCGGCGCCTCGTCCGGCAGACAATGTCCGAACTGCGGCTCGACCGGGACGTGATCGAGGACGGTGAACTAGCCGTCTCCGAAACCGCGACCAACGCGCTACGGCACGCCGGGCACGCCCAGGGCGACCGGCCGCCCACCATCCCGGAGCTGTGGATCTGGGCGCGGACCGTCCCCTCCCCCCAGCTCATCGTCTCCGTCTTCGACGGCGCGCGGACGGCCGCACCGCACACATCCGGGGCAGGGCTGCTGGACGAGCACGGCAAGGGCCTCGAACTCGTCCGCCAAGTCACCGCCGCCTGGGGCAGCACCCCGACCCGCTCCCGCGTCGACACCACGTCCACCCTCGGCAAGAGGGTCTGGTTCGCCCTACCGCTCCCCCACGACTGGCCCGGCCTGCACTACCGCGTCCACCCCGGGACCGCCGCGCATCACCTGCTCCTCAACCTCACCCGCCGCGGATTCAAAGGCCAACGCAACACCACCGAAGACGGCCTCTCCGTCCTCGTCTTCCCCACCCTCAACGTCTGGGTCCACCGCCGCACCTTCTGCTGGTGGTCCACTCCGCACCGCTACCTCCGCCGCCCCCTCATCGACCTCCAAGAGACCACCGAACTCCTCACCCACCACTTGGACACCACCCACGCCCCTGCCTGCTCCCCACTCCCCTGAGAAATCCGTCCAGCGGTGGGACGAGCCGGCACGGCGACCGTCGGGAAAGCACACCGCCGACTGCTACAAGAGACTGAAGCCAAGCGGCACCTGATCAGTCTTCGATGACGATGCCCAGCGCCGACGACAGTGCGTACACCAGTGTGTGGGCGTCGGCGCTCGGCACGATCGCCCCGGCGAGACTCTGGATTCCGCCGACACCGTCGAGATTGCAGTCGACCAGCCGGGTGCCTTTCATGTCGGCATTGCTGAATTGAGCTGCGGTCAGCTTGCACCCCTCGAACCGGACACCACGCAGGTCGGCGCTCTGGAAGTTGGACTCTGACAGATTGCAGTCGCGGAACACTACGTTCGTTAGCCGTGAGAACCGGAATGATGTCAGGTCGGCGCGGCAGGAGTCGAACAGCACGTCACGGAATCCGCAGCTAGTGAGATGCATTCCGGTCATACGGCAGTTGGCCACCGTCGTATTAAAGACCCGGGAGTCGGGCATCCGGAGATTGGCCAGGTCACAGCCTTCGAACGCGACATCCGTGATACTCACACGCCGCATCGTTCCCGTCGAAAGACATGTCCCCCGAAACCGGCAACGCTCGAATTCAACATCCTCGGCATCGAATCCCGTAATGATCTCCGGGCCATACTCCAGCGAAAGATATATGCCGTCGTCGGTCGGCTCATCACCCGGAACCTGAGCAAGTGTGAGCCTCTCAGGAATCTTCGGCCCGACAGGCTCTTTAAGACGCTTCCCTTGTCGCGATACTCCGTGCGCGGCCATAGCTCGACCCTACTGGTCGAACAGCACTGCGTCGCGGAGAAATGCGCACCGCCGAGTCACCGCACACGTGCTGCCGGTGCCGATGGAGCAGCAGGCAAGCCCGGGAGGACGACATCGACGGCTGCGCAGATCGCCGAAAGCTGGGCCACCGCCCGTCCCTGAACGCCAGCAAGCCACACGGGCGCGATGCCACCTTCCGTGATCCCGACAGGCACCGTCGTCGAGGGCGTCCGTGAGATCTTGGGGGGCGGCAGAGCGAGGGGCGGGGGTGTTCGTGGACGGGACGTCGAGCACGCACCTGATCGAGCTGCGGCCCAATGTGGTGATCAAGCGCTACCGCGCCTGGAGCAACAACGAGCCCCACCGCGAGTGGCGTGCACTGACCCTGCTGCATGAGCACGCCCCAGGTAGCGCGCCCGCACCAATCAGTGCCGACCTGCACACTGAGCCGCCCGCTGTGGTGATGTCCCGGTTAGACGGTGTGTCGTTGGAGGGCGACTTCACCGCGGATGTGGCTACGGCCGTGGCTCGTACGGTCGCTCGGGTTCAGGAAGCGATCCCCTCGCGCGCTCTGAACGACGTGCCGGTTCGTGCCGGGCATCCAGTCGAGATGTTGCAGCAGGTTCGGACGTGGTGTGCGGCTGTCTCCCGTCCAGTGGTCGACCCCTTGGTGGTCAAGGCGTTCGAATCAGCGACGGCCTGGATCCGGCAGCCCGCGCTGGAGGACGTGCTCGGACGTCCGATGCGGCCTGTGTTCGGCACCGGTGACGGGAACCTGGCCAACTTCCTGTGGGACGGCACCGACGTGCGCCTCGTGGACTTCGAGTACTCCGGCCGCAGCGACCGTCCCTACGAACTGGCTGAGTTGACCGAGCACATCTCCATACGGGTGGCGGACGGCCACGGCATGGAACACGTACTGGACTGCTTCGACCTGAGCGCGGCCGAACTCGGCAGGCTCAAGACCTGCCGACGGCTTCTCGCCCTGTTCTGGCTGCTGAGGATTCTGCACAACGGCCGCGACACGCCGACCCTGGCACGCCAGGCGGCTCGGCTACTGGCTCTGCTCGACGGCCCGGGGCTTAGCTGACACCCGCCTTGATCCTGCGCCACGGACGTCGGCCCCTGCCGCCCCGCCGCAGGAGGCGCGATACGGCGGTCCGGGTGGCCGCATGTCTCGCGAACCGATCAGGGGCTCAGGACGGCGAGCATGCTTTCTCGTTCCATGCTGTATTTGCGCGCCATGGAGTCGGGTATCGAGACGCCCTGTTTGCAGACGAAGGCGAGGACATCTTCGATCTCGACCATGTCAGAGCCGGTTGCTCGCGTTATGGTCGTGCGCAAGGTGTCCTCGGTGAAGTAGTACATGTGGTCGCTGTTGAAGTGGACGTACGCGGCGCCCTGCTCGGCGAGAAGGCGGCCCCCGTAACGCGGGGTAAGAAGCACGATCGCGCCTCCGGGCGCCGTCAGGCCGGCCGCCCAACGCAGAGCTTCCACCGGGTCGGGCAAGTGCTCGATCACATCGATCATCGTGACGACGTCAAACACCGCTTCGCCGACGAGGCCGGATGCACCTATATCGGCCCGTGTGAACTGCCCGCCGCCCGTGTTCGCCCGCGCTCGCTCGATCGCATGGTCGGAGCCGTCCAAGCCCGTCGCATCGACACCTCGTTCGGCCAGCGCGTTGACCAGAAACCCGCCGCCACACCCCAGGTCGAGAACGCGTCTCGCACCCAAGGTGAGGGAGAGCACCATGTCCGCCAGCGCGGATGAGATCTCCGACCGGGGCGCAGCCTCCGCACCGAAGTAGTCGCGGTAACCGGGTCCGGGAGCGCCCGCCCGCCGATAGTAGTCCTCGTCGTAAGAACAGCGCACCAGTTCGCCAGTGTGCTCGACCATGGAGACGAGCGAGCAGCCATGGCACCGCACCACAGTACCCATGGACAATTCGAACTCGGTTTCATGGTTCGTACCCGAGCAAAGTATGCACGGTTGGCAAGAGGTCACCCTTCATGCTCCGAGCCCGCAAGGTGACGCCTGGCCTCCCCGAGCGTATAGACGCTCCCGGGCGAGAACTCTCCGGCGAACAAGGCTTCAGTGAGATCAACTCCGAAGAGGTCCCAAGCGCTGATGTCCTGAATCTCCCAGTTGGCCTTGAGTGACGGGAGTTCGCGACGCGCAAATTCAGGGTCCCGGATGTAAGCGAGACCACAGATGTCAACTTCGCCGTTCAGAGCGTCGAAGCCGAACCCGAGGATCCGGAAGTCCAGTCCCCCGTCCTCGTGGGCGGCGATGAGGCGGGTGATCGGTGGCTCCTGGTAGAACCAGGTCGGGTCCACGCGATTTCCCCGCTTCTCGACCTCCGCACCTCCGTACAACTCCTCATAAGCCTCGCGAAGGAAGTTGTGGAAGACCGAGACCGGCGTCCGGTCGGACAGATCCATCGACTGGCAGCCGAAGACGGGAACGACGGCGAGCGCGCCACCATAGATCGACACCGAGTGCGAGCGTCGCTGGATCAGGACCCGTGGCCGGCCGCCCTCAAGAAAGACGAACGCGCATTGCATACCGAAGCCGTTCGCTCCCCTGCGCGCGTGCGCCGCGTCGTCCACGCTCCCGAGAACCGCGTCCCTGATGGGTGTGGGGCGCCTCGGATTGCGGACTGCGGCGTACGTCTCGTCCTCCAGGGCACCGCACGCGGACAGGAACTGGAAGTACTCCGCCAAGGCCAGTTTTATGCGGGGGCCTTCCTCAGTCTCCTGGACCTCCCGCACCACGGCCAGAAGGTCGTTCCAGGGTTCACCGTTCTCGTCGTCGACCGCCAGATAAGCGCGGCGTCGCCGCAGGACCTCCTCGTCCAACTCCGTGTCCGACCGGCAGTGCGGCGACTCCTGCTGGACAAGGACATTTTCGTCGAAGCCGTGATTCGTCCATGACGGCTTTGTGAGGAATGGGCCGATCCGACGGCGGTTACCGTCCACCAGCAGGTAAAGATCGTCGAGCCTGTCGCGATGCAGGTAGTACTCCAGCAGCCAACCGTGGGTGAACCGCGGATGGCGCTGTTCCCTGATACGGCGGGAGCCTGCCGACTCCTTCGCATTCGCGATCCGCTGCCGCACTGATCGCACGCTCACCCCCAGCGTGAAGGCCAATCCCGAGGCCACAAGGTTGATGATCAGATCCTGTGTCACGGGCCACCCGCCGGTCTCGCCTTTCGAGGAGCCTTGACGAAATCCGATCACATGCGACCGGAAATCATCCTCCCCGTTTGAGGCTACTCGGGGGAGAAGCGGACGGCGGTCGCCGGCAGTTCCACATTCGGCCAGACTCGAGCGCCGTTGATCAGTTGATTCCCCTGGCCTACGGTCGCGCCGTCGCCGATGACGCAGTCCTCCAGGACGACACCGGAGCAGATGCGGGCGCCGTCGCCGATGACCGAACGGATGACCCGGGCGCCGGGCTCGATGACGACGCCGTCGAACAGGACGCTGGACTCGACGCGGGCGTCCGCGCCGACTCTCGCTCCGGCGCCGACGACGGTGCCGCCGCCGACGCGGGCGCTGGGTGCCACGGAGGCATCGTCGAGCAGGAGGACGCCATGCTCGTTCGCCGTGACGACCGGGGACGCCAGCGCACCGAGTACGAGGTCGCTGACGCCCCGGACGAACGCGGCGGGCGTCCCCACGTCCAACCAGTACGCGGCCTCGACATAGCCGCAGACCGGCTCGCCTGCGGCGAGCAGTTCGGGGAAGGTCTCATACTCCGCCGACACGACCCGTCCCACGGGGATGCCGTCGATCACCGAGCGGCGGAAGACGTAACAGCCGGCGTTGACCTGGTTCGTAGGCGGGTTGGGGGACTTCTCCACGAAGTCGAGGACCCGGCCGTCCGGCGACGTCGGGACTGAGCCGTACCGGCGGGCGTCGTCGACCAGGGTCAGGTGCAGGGTGACCGCGGCCTCCCCCTTCTCGTGCGCGGCGATCTGGGCGGAGATGTCATGCCCGGAAAGGATGTCGCCGTTCAGAACGAGGACGGGGCTGTCCGCATCGCACGCCAGGGCGGTGGAGGCGTTGCGGATCGCGCCCGCAGTGCCGAGCGGTTCGTCCTCGGTCACATAGACGATCTCCATGCCGAGGCGCGTACCGTCACCGAATGCCTCGGTGAACATCTCCGCGCGGTATGAGGTGGCGAACACGATGCGTGTCACGCCCGCGTTGCGCGCTCGCGCCAGCTGGTGCTCCAGCAGTGGCGCTCCCGCCGCCGGGAGCAAGGGTTTCGGGGTGGAGATCGTTAGGGGGCGCAGGCGGGTGCCCTGGCCTCCCACCAGGAGGATCGCTTCCACTCGGTTCCTTTCTCCACGCGGTTGGAGAGAGATCCTAGTGGGTGTGGGTGGTGGTGTATTGGGCGACTGCGCGCTGGTAGGAGGCCATGTGGGCTTCGGCGGAGGCCGTCCAGGAGAACTCGCGGGAGCGGGTGTGGGCTGCTTCGGCCAGTTCGGCGCGGCGGGACGGGGCGTCGATCAGGGCCGTCAGGGCGTCCGCTATGCCGGGTGCGTCGGGTTCGGTGTAGGCGACCGCCTCGCCGCCTACCTCGGGGAGGGGGCCTCGGGGGGTTGTGAGGACCGGGGCGCCGCAGGACATGGCCTCTAGGACGGGCAGGCCGAAGCCCTCGCCGCGGCTTGGGATCGCGACGACCAGGGCGCCGCCGAAGAAGCCGGGGAGGGACGGCCACGGTAGGTAGCCGGGGCGTAGGACGCGCAGGTCCAAGGGGACGGTTGCCAAAGCCGCGTCTACCTCGTCGTCCCAGCCTCCGCTGCCTGCTAGGACCAGGGCGGGGGCGTCGGGGCGGTTCGCGCAAGCCTTGGCCCAGCCTCGGATCAGGTTCGGGACGTTCTTGCGGGGTTCGAGGGCGCCCAGGTAGGCGATGTAGGGGCGGCCGTGTAGGCCTAGGCGGTCGGAGACCTGTTTTATCTCGGCCTCGGAGGGGCGGTGGAAGACCTCGTGGTCAACGCCGTGGTAGGCGACGTCTATGTGCGCCGGGTCCGCGCCTAGGACGCTCACCAGTTCGTCGCGGGTCGCGCGGGACGGGGCTATCAGGCGGGTCGCGCGGCGGGCGGCGGTGCGGGTTGCCGACTTGATGTACGAGGTGCGGACGGGGTCGTGCAACTCGGGTTCGGCGAAGAGGGTCACGTCGTGGATCGTCACGACGGTGGGCAGGGCGGCGCTCACCGGCATCGTGTAGGTCGGCAGGTGGATGACCTCCGCGCCGACCCCCTCGGCGAGGTGCGGCAGGCCCGACTGTTCCCAGGCCAGGCGGGTGGCGCGGTGCGCCAGCGTCGCCGGGCCGGCGACCACCCGGGCCCCGGGGACGAGGCCCTCGTAGCGTTTCTCGTCCGCCCGCTGGCAGGCGACGGCGAGATCGGCGCCCTGCGCGTGCAGGGCGCACAGCAGCCCGTCCACGTACCGGCCGAGCCCGCCGCGGTCGGCAGGCACGGCGGTGGCGTCGAGGAGAATTCGAGGCGCCACGGTCCATTCCCCCATCCAAGCGCGGTGGTGTAGATCACTCTTTACCCTCCGAGCCTACGCCCGCAGGGCGCACGCTCGGGTGACCCCGTTGCACGCGATTCACGATGAGGCCCCTACCCGATCGCTACCTCTTACGCGCCTGGACGAGCACGATGCTGCCGCGCTCGTTCGGGGCCTTGCGGTCGGCGAGGGCGACGAGCGGGGTCAGCGGGGCGGCGGCATTGAAGCCGACCTTGCCGCCGTAGGTGGAAAGCGACAGGTAGAGGCGTTCCGTGGCGGCCGTCCGGAACTGGTAGCTGTGCTTGACCAGGTCGAGGCCGCGCTCGTCCATCAGCTTGCGCAGGCTGTCGTGGGTGTAGGTGTGCTGGACGTGGTACTTGGCCTTGTGCGCGTCGCGCAGTTTCGGCCACGTGTCGGCGCGGCTCAGCACGTCGGCGGACATGAAGATCTCACCGCCGGGCTTCAGCACTCGCGCCATCTCGTCCAGCGACTTGCCGCCGTCGTCGAAGTGCTCGATCGCGCAGACGGACAGGATCGCGTCGAACGTCCCGTCCGCGAAGGGGAGCCGCAGCGCGTCGCACTCGATGAGCGCGGGGGCGTTCGCGAGCGTCCGGCCGTAGACCATCTTGCCGCGGGCGAGGTCGATCGAGACGGCGTCGGCGCCGCGCTTGCGCGCCTGGCCGGCCCAGTAGCCGTCGCCGCCCGCGACGTCGAGGACGCGCTTGCCGCGCAGGTCCCGGCCCAGCCAGTCGAGCAGCGTCCCCGCCTCGCGGTACCGGCACACGTGCACCTGGTGCCCCATGAAGGCGACCACATCGGAAATCTTCATCGTGTCCCAACTCTAGGCCGCGCGGGCGGGTGGGAGGTCGCGTTCGCCTAGGCTGGGCGGGTGAGGATGAAGGTCGTCGCCGTGCGGGCGCTGCGGGTGGTGCTGGTGCTGCTCGCGCTGGCGTTCTGCGGCTACAGCGTGGCCTCCCAGTGGGACGCGACGGTGCGGGCGTTCGAGCAGATGTCCTGGGCCGCGCTCGCCGGGGCGCTGGCGGCGGGCCTGGCCGGCCTCTTCATCTGGATGCTGGGCTGGCGGGAGTTCCTCGCCGGGCTCGGGTCGCCGCTGCCGGTGCGGGCCATCTTCCGGATCTCCGGGATCTCCCAGCTCGGCAAGTACGTGCCGGGCAAGGTGTGGGCGCTGGTCACGCAGATCGAGATGACCCGCGAGCACAAGGTGCCGCCGGAGCGCAGCTTCGGCTCGACGATGCTGGCGGTCGCGACGTCCACGGCCTGCGGGCTGATGGTCGCGGCGGTGACACTGCCGCTGACGTCGAAGGCGGCGCGGGACGAGTACTGGTGGCTGTTCCTGCTGGCACCCGTCCTGCTGGTGCTGCTGCACCCGAAGATCGTGACGTGGGCGCTGGGGACGATGCTCCGGCTCATCCGCCGGCCGCCGCTGGAGCACCCGGTGAGCCTCGCCGTCACGCTGAAGGCCGTCGGCTGGACGGTCCTCGGCTGGGTCCTGTTCGGCGTGCACACCTGGCTGCTCTGCATGGCCGTCGGCGGGGACGGGACGGGCCTGCCGTTCGTCGTGACCGGCGCCTACGCGCTGGCGTTCGTCGCCGGCTTCCTGGTGTTCATCGCGCCGGGCGGCATCGGCGCGCGGGAGGCCGCGCTGACCGTGGTGCTGACGCCGGTGCTGCCGGCGGGCGCACCGGTCGTGGTCGCGATCGCGTCGCGGGTGCTGCTGACGCTCGCCGACCTCATCAACGCGGGGGTGGCCTTCCTGCTGGGGCGTACCGCGCCGGCGGCGGGGAATGAACCGCCCCCCAAAGAACTTGTGACGGGAACACAGCCTACGAAGGAGGGACCGTGACGGCCCCGATCACCGTGACCGACGCGACATTCGCGGACGAGGTCCTCAAGAGCGACATTCCAGTGCTGGTCGACTTCTGGGCCGACTGGTGCGGGCCGTGCCGCATGATCGCCCCGATCCTGGAGCAGATCGCCGAGGAGCAGGACGGCAAGATCAAGATCGCGAAGATGGACTACGACGCGAACCCGGACACGCCGAACAAGTACGGCGTGATGGGGCTGCCGACCCTGCTGCTCCTCAAGAACGGCGAGGTCGTCCAGCAGATCGTCGGCGCCAAGCCGAAGCGCGCTCTGCTCAAGGACATCGAACCGCACCTGTGAGCGCGTCGAGGTAGGCGGCCCAGAGGGGCCCGTGGTCGACCGGGCGGACGCCGGAGCGGAGGCGCTCCGGCTCGCCCGGTTCGTAGAAGCGCCGCAGCGCGGACGCCAGGGACGCCACGTCGTCCGGGCGGCAGACCAGGCCGTCCTCGCCGTCGCGGATCTGGGCCGCGAAGCCGCCCACGTCGGTGGCGATGACCGGCAGCCCGTGCTCGTAGGCCATCCAGACGTTCTGCGACGCGGTCGCCGTCCGGTACGGCAGGACGAGCGCGTCGGCGGCGGCGAACAGTCCCGGAACGTCGGCGGCCGGGACGTATCCGGGACGCAACTCCACCCGTGAGGCAAGGTCGAGTGACCTGATCAGCTCGCGGGTCTCGTCCAGGCCGCCCCAGAACTCGCCCGCGACGGTCAGCGCCACGTCGTCCGGGCCCTCGGCCAACGCGCGCAGCAGAACGTCCAAGCCCTTGTACGGGCGGACGATCCCGAAGAACAGCAGCCGCCGCCGCACCTTCTGATCGGCCGGCGACACACTCCCCGCCGCAGGTAGGTGCGCGGCCATCTCCGCGACCCGCACGGGACGGTCGGTAAGGCCGCGCGCCACATCCGCCTGCGCCTCGGTGTGGACGAGCACGCCGTCCACCTTCCGTAGAAGCCGCTTCATCAGCGGTTCGTCGTACGGCTTGCGCTCATGCGGCAGGACGTTGTGGCACAGCGCCACCACCCGCGTCCCGCGCCGGATACCGCTCAGAATCCCCAGGTAGGACGGCACCTGGACGGTGCTCAGCACCACCAGGACCACCAGGTCGTACGAGCGCAGGGCGCGGCCCGTTCGCCACCAGCCGTCCGGACGCCGCCAGTCGAGCCGGTGCCGGGTGCCGGGGAACGGCTCGCCCTCCGGCTCCGCGATCGTCTGCTGCCCCGGATACAGGAACCCCGGGTACTGGGCGCGCCACGACTCGATGGCGACGTCGTGCCCGGCGGCGGCCAGCCGGTGCGCCAGCTCGGTCGTGTGCCGGGCGCCGCCGCCCTTGTACGGGAACGCCGGCCCGACGATGGCTACGCGCATGCCGCTAGACGTCGCCGCGCGATCGGACGATCAGGTCGGCGAGCAGCGCCAGCGACGCGATGATCAACCCGGTCACGAAGATCATGATGGTGTTGTTGGCGAAGTAGCCGAAGTGCACCACCATGTCGAACACGCCCTTGCCGAGCCCGATGAGGATCAGCCACAGCGCGGGCGGCATCAGCACCTTGAGCGGGTTGAAGTACATGACCATCCGCAGCACCTGCAGGATGTAGCGGTAGGCGTCCTTGGTGAAGTGGAACTTCGACTTCCCGGCCCGCTTCGCGTAGTCGATCGGCATGTACCGGACGGGGTGCTGGTTCGACAGAAACGCGATCGTGATCGTCGTGACGCAGGAGAACCCGGGCGGCAGCAGCCGCAGGTACGGCAGCGACACCTCGCGGCGGAACGCGCGCAGCCCCGAGTTCAGGTCGGGGATCTTGGAGTTGGTGAGCCGCTCGGCGACCTTGCGGATGAACCACTTGGCGGGGACGCGCAGCATCTTGTGCGTCCCCTCCTCGCTGGTGCGCGCCCCGACGACCTGGTCGATCGACGGGTCGGTGTCCAGGACGTCCACGAGGTCGGGGATCCGCTCGTTCGGGTAGGACATGTCGGCGTCCGTCCACACGACGATCTCGCCGCGGGCCTGCTGGGAGCCGATGCGCCGGACCGTCCCCGAGCCGCTGTTGTGCTGGAACGCCATGACCCGCATGTTCGGGAAGCGCGGTTCGGCCTCGCGCAGCCGGGCGAGCGTGTCGTCGGACGAGCAGTCGTCGACGGCCAGCAGCTCGTAGGTCTTGCCGCTGTTGTCCATCGCCTTGCAGATGCGCTCGACCTCGTCGATCACGTGGTCCTGCTCGTTGTAGCAGGGCAGGACGATCGTGACGTGGACGGGCCCGGACGCCGGCTCCACGGGCTCGGCCGCCACCGCGGGTTCGGGCGGCGCCTCGTCGGGCGCGGCCGCGACCTCGGCGGGCGCGGCGGGCTCGGCAGGTGCGGTCGGCTCGGCAGACTGGGTGCTCACGCACCGCGAGGATACTCGCCCCGGCCTACCTCAGCAGCCTCCTCGCCCCACGAGGGCACGCGAACGGGCGGCTACGGCGCGGACGGTTCGGCGAGCCAGACGTCCATGACCAGCCCCCACGTCCCGCCCGGCGGCTTGGAGAGGGTGCGCCCGTCCTGCCGCGTCCGCACGTGCAGGACGTGTTCCGGCGTCCCGTACGGCGCGACCTGCTCCCGCTTCGCCGCCATGATCACCGGCTGCCGCCCGGCCGCGAACACGCCGGCGATGACCCGCTTCATGTCGGCGGGCCCGGCCCCGCCGCGCACCCGCGCCGTGGGCACCCCGCACATCCCCCGCACGACCTGCAGGAACCGGTCCGCCGTCGACTGCTCGACCACCACGACCGAACTGCGCGCCGGCAGCGCGTCGCACATGCCTCGCACGGCGCCCACCTCGTGCTGCTCCGTCCGGGTCACCAGGAACCCGCCGGACGTCAGCACGATCGGCACGAGCATCAGCAGGACGCCGACGACGGCGCCCCGGTTCACCAGCTTCGGCCCGTACCCGAGCCGACGGACGCGCCGCACCGTCCACGCCGACGCGAACACGGTGAACAGCAGCAGGCCGGGGATGACGAGGCCGATCAGCCGCCGGGACGCCCACGGATGGTCCGGGGTGATGCCCGGCCGGATCAGCACCTGCGTCGTCGTCCAGACGATCATCGCGTAGGGCAGCAGCCACTCCGGCGAGCGTCCACCCAGCAGCCGCCGCACGATCAGCGCCGCGCCCAGTGTCGCGAACAGCAGCGCGGGGACGCCGATGTACCAGACGACCCAGTACAGGGACAGCTCCGAGTACTGCCGGGTGCCGTCCACCGGGAGGTGCTGGATCCGCTGCACCATCTCGATGAACCGGACGTTCAGCTCGTCGTCCTTCGTCGCCGGGATCCGCCGGACGGTCTGCACCAGCGGCCGGACCGCGAAGCCGATCATCACCAGCACCGTGAGTCCGGCGGCGACGCCCGGCAGCCGTCCGCGCGCGACCGCCGCGCCCAGCCGCCGCAGCCGCGTGCCCGTCCGGCCGACCCGCAGCAGCACGGCCATGACGGCCGTGGCGACGAGCACCGCCGCGCTGATGGCCAGCAGCGGCTTGATCGACGAGTCGAGGTACCGCAGGTAGGGCCGGGACAGCGTGAAGCCCTCGGCCAGCCCGGCGCCCGCGCCGAGCAGCAGCCCGCCGGCCACCCAGTACCCGGTGCGCCGCCGGAGCCCGATGAGCAGGCCGGCGAACGCGAGCACCGGCAGGACGTCCCGCAGCCCGTCGATGCGGACGAGCACGATCAGCCCGAGCGCCAAGGCCGCCAGGAACGCCTTCAGGTCCGCGACCCGGCCCTCGTCCCGGCGCATGTCGACCATCAGCGACAGCCCGCCCAGCAGCAGGACGATCGCGGGCAGCTCGCTGAACGTGCTGCGCGAGACGTAGAGCATCGGCAGCGTCAGCGCCAGCAGCAGCGCCCCGGCGGGCGCCCAGCGCGCGCCGACGAGCCGCGCGACGAGCCCGGCGAACGCGAGCACGCAGCACGCGCCGAGCAGCGGCGCCATGAGCAGGATCCCGTGCGTGCCGCCGAGCCAGCCGCCGAGCGCGAGGACCAGCGGCATCCCCGCCATGAACTGCGGGACGATCGCGCCGCCGTCCGCGTAGAAGGCGGGGCTCTCGAAGGCGAGGACGCCGTCCGGGCCGCCGAACGCGTCGACCGAACGCGGGATGGGCAGCGACCCGTGCTCGGTCAGCCAGGTCGCGAACTGGACATAGGACGCCGGGTCGCGGCGGACGACGATCTGCTCCGAGACCATGACCACCTGGAGCACCAGGAACGCGACGGTGATCGCGAGGACGCTCCCGGTCGTCCACCACGGCACCGGGCCCGGTTCTTCGCGCGGCCGGGACCGGAGCCCGAGCCACAGCACCACCGCCGCGACCGGCACGAACAGCGCGAACGCGGGCGCCGGACGGAACACGCCCGCCATCAGCAGCGGCAGCGCGACCGCCAGCCACGCCACGATGAGCAGGGCGGGGGCGACGGTGACGCGGACGAGCAGCCGACCAGCGTCCATCATCCCGCCCCGTGCTCGTGAACGCAGTGCTCGTCCATGCAGCGTTCGTCCGCTTGCGAATGGTTCATGGGGTGGTCATCCACCCGTGCGGAGCGTAGCGGCACCGGCCGGGTGGTGGCTTCTGGACGATCATGCGGGCATACGCTCGGGCCATGAGCGCACACGACCCGGGCGCCGCCACGCCCGCCGAGCTGCTGCGGCGGCGGGTGGCGGACGACCCGTCCAACCCGCTGGTCACCTTCTACGACGACGCGACCGGCGAACGCGTCGAGCTGTCCGCGCGGACGTTCGACAACTGGGTCGCCAAGACGGCGAACTTCCTGGTGGACGGCCTCGGCGCCGAACCGGGGACCCGGGTCGTGCTCGTCCTGCCGCCGCACTGGCAGACGGCGGTGTGGCTGCTGGCCTGCTGGTCGGCGGGGCTGGTCGCCGAGCCGGTCGACCCCGCGGAGGTGAAGGGCCGGAGCGGCGAACCGGTCAAGCCCTCGGGGCCGTACATCCTGGCGGCGGCTCAGGAGGTGCTGGACGACGTGGTCGACGACGCGGAGGCCGAGGAGGTCGTCGGGCTCTCACTGCACGCGCTCGGCGGCCCGCTCGCCGACTGCCCGCCCGGCGTGACCGACTACGCCGACGAGGTCCGCAGCTACGGCGACCGGTTCGATCCGGTGCCGGAGGTGACGCCCGAGACGCCCGCGTTGAGTGTGACAAACGCCACACTCGGCGGCGGGGAGCTCGTGGCGGCCGCCCGCGCGGCCGTCGAGAAATGGGAGCTGGACGCGCGCGACCGGCTCCTGGTTGACATGCCGTTCGCCACACTCGACGGGCTACTGATCGCGCTGCTCGCACCACTAGCCTCGGGTGCTTCCGTCATAATCCAACGAAACTTCGACAAAGCGACACTAGATCGACGTCTGACCGTGGAGCATGTGACGGTGGTGGCCGGTCCGCCCGGACCGAATGACGCATCCGGGCACCCGTACCGGCTCGCCTGACCTACGCTCTCCTTGCCCCAGACCCGTTACCCGACCCCTGAAAGCGGGCGATCCGCTGCGGGGGGATGACCCCCGCGCCCACCAAGAACCGCTGAGAACCCGGACCACGGAGCCGATGAACAGCAACCCGATGTACATGGAGTACGTCGACGACGCCGACCCGCAGCCGGCGCCGCGACGCGGCTGGCGCATCCTCGGATGGGTGTGCATCGGGCTGTCGGCCGTCATGGTCGCCGGCTCCCTCACCGCCTACGGCCTGTACCGCCAGGCGTTCGGGAACATCTCGCACGAGGACGTGAACGCGCAGCTCGGCCCCGACCGGCCGAAGAAGCTGAACAGCGCGATGAACATCCTGCTGCTCGGGTCGGACACCCGCGCGGGCGCCAACGGCAAGTACGGCCGCTCGCTGAAGAACGAGCTGCCCCGCTCGGACACGATGATCCTGCTGCACCTGTCGCCCGGCGGCGGGCAGGCGATGGGGATCAGCTTCCCCCGCGACCTGATGGTCCGGATGCCGTCCTGCAAGGACCGCCAGGGCGGGGTGCTCCCGGCCCAGTCCCGCGCGCAGATCAACTCGGCGTTCACCAACGGCGGCGCGGCGTGCGTCATCAAGACGATCGAGAGCATCTCCAACATCCGCATCGACCACTTCATGCAGGTCGACTTCAGCGGGTTCAAGACGATCACGAAGGCGGTCGGCGGCGTCCCGGTGTGCCTGCCGAAGGCGGTCAACGACCCCAAGTCCGGGCTCCGGCTCAGCAAGGGCAAGCACAAGATCTCGGGTGAGACGGCGCTGGCGTACGTGCGGGTCCGGCACGGGCTCGGCGACGGCTCCGACCTCGACCGCATCAAGCGGCAGCAGAAGTTCATGGGCGCCCTCGCCAACAAGGCGATGAGCGCGGGCACGCTCAGCAACCCCAAGAAGCTGCTGTCGCTGATGAACGCGGTCACCAAGTCGCTCACCACCGACAAGGAGCTGACGCCGCAGGTCATGATGGACATCGCCCAGGAGATGCAGGGCATGACCTCCGGAAAGCTGCGGTTCGTGACCGTCCCGTCCGGGCCCGACCCGCTCGACACGAACCGGGTGGCGCTCACCGACGCCGCGCAGCCGTTCTTCGCGGCCGTCCGCAACGACAAGACCGTCCCCAAGGAGCCGAAGGCGGGGAGCGCGAACATCCCGCCGAGCCAGGTGCGGGTGCGGGTCTACAACGGCAGCGGCATCAACGGGCAGGCCGGGCGCGTCGCCGACGACCTGGAGTCGCAGGGCTTCCAGGTGACGGTCGGCGGAAACGCGCCTTCCACCACCGCGAGCACCAGGGTGCTGTACGGTTCCGGTGCCGACCAGCAGGCCCAGACACTCGCCGGGCTGATCCCGAGCAAGCCGCAGCCGGCGGCGCGCGGCAAGGGCGCCACGCCGGGCGTCGTCGACCTCGTCGTCGGCAAGGACTGGACGAACCTCAAGAGCGCCGGTGCCGGCATCCCGAAGCAGCAGGGTGAGATCCGGGCCAGCGACAACATCTGCAAGGAGACCTGACCGGGCAGCCCATGACGTACACCACCAGGCCCTCCGGAGCCGACACCGCCCCGCACCCCGCACAGCCGCAGCCGACCGAGGCGGCAGCCCCCGGAGCGTCCGGGACGGCCGCCCCCGCACCCGCGGCCCGGCCCCGCAAGCAGCGCGACCCGTTCTTCGACAACGCGAAGTACTTCGCGATCCTGCTGGTGGTGTCCGGCCACTCCCTGGCCAACCTGCTGAACGTCCCGATGGCCAAGGGCCTGTACATCTTCATCTACATGTTCCACATGCCGCTGTTCATCGTGATCACCGGCTACTTCTCGCGGAACTGGACGTTCGCCGGCGGCAAGGCGCGCAAGCTCATCACCCACGTCGGCGTGCCGTACGTGGTGTTCGAGACGGCCTACTCGCTCTACGACTGGCTGGCCGGGCGCAACGAGCTGGAGATCAGCCTGCTGAACCCGTACTACCTGACGTGGTTCCTGATCGCGCTGTTCATGTGGCGGCTGTCCACCCCGGTCTGGCAGCAGATCCGCTGGCCGCTCGCGGTGGCGGTCGGGTTCGCGCTGCTGTCGTACATGAGCGACCTCGGCGGGACGTTCGACATCCACCGCGTCTTCGGGCTGCTGCCGTTCTACGTCCTCGGCCTGACGCTGCGGCCGGAGCACTTCGAGCTGCTGAAGAAGCCGATCGCGCGGCCGATCGGCGCGGTGGTGCTGGCCGTCGGCCTCACCGGCACCTACTTCGTGATGAACCACATGTCGCGGAACTGGATCTACTGGAAGCACGCGAACTTCGAGCTGCACGTCGGCAACTTCAGCGGCACGCTGATGCGGCTCGCCATGTTCGCCTGCGCGACCGTGTTCGTCGCGGCGTTCCTCAGCCTGATCCCGCGCCGCCGGTACTGGTTCACCCAGCTCGGCGCCTACACGCTCTACGCCTACCTGCTGCACGGGTTCGTCACCCGGCTGCTGAACTTCACCGGCTGGTGGGGCGCCGACTGGATGCACACGCCCCCCGGCGTCGTCATCGTGGTCTGCGGCGCCCTCGTGGTCGGGACGTTCCTGTGCTCCAAGCCCGTCGTCCGGTCCATGAGCTGGGCGCTGGAACCGAAGATGACCTGGGTCTTCACCCCGTTGCGGCGGCCCCGCGGGTCACGCTAGACGAAGACATCGGAGACATGACCGACATCCTTCCCCCCGCACCGCGATCGCCCGCGTCCGTCACCGTCCCGGACCCGGTGGCGCCGGATCCGGTGGCGCCGGGCGCGGCGGTCCCGGCCCAGCGGACGGGTGACCGGCCGGGCGGCGAGCGGCCCGCGCCCAAGCAGCGCGACGCCTACTTCGACAACGTCAAGTTCTTCTTGATCATGCTGGTCGTGCTCGGGCACTGCTGGGAGGTGTTCCGCAACGACAGCCACGCGGTGAACGCCGTCTACTCGCTCGTGTACGGCTTCCACATGCCGGTGTTCGTGTTCGTCTCGGGCTACTTCTCCCGCGGCTTCATGAAGAACACGGAGAAATTCCGGGTTATTTTCCCGACGCTGGTCGTTCCCTATGTGATTTTCGATGTCCTTTACCGGTTGCAGCTGGTGGTCATCCGGGGCAACGAGTTCAGCTTGCACGAGCTTTTCCGTCCGCAGTTCCTGATGTGGTTCCTCGTCGCGCTGGTGTTCTGGCGGCTGAGCGCCCCGCTGTGGGCGCATCTGCGGCACCCGGTCGCGGTGTCGGTGGCGCTGTGCCTGGTCGCCGGCAGCTGGAGCTTCAACGCCGACTCGACGCTGACCCGGACGGCCGGGCTGCTGCCGTTCTTCGTCCTCGGCCTCACCATCAGGCGCGACCGCGTCGACGCGCTGCGCGGCCCCGGCTGGACGCGCTGGGCGGGCGCCGCCGTGCTGCTCGCGGCGCTCCCGGTCGCCTACGTCTGGCAGCTCGGCAGCGTCGTTCCCAAGGTGGAGCGCGGCGTCCTGCTGTGGAACCGCGGCTACGAGCACATGGACTTCTCCGCGCTGGAGGGCATGGCGTACCGCCTGCTCGCGCTGGGGATCGCCACCGTCCTCGGCATCGCGTTCCTCGCGGCCGTCCCGCGCGGGCGCGCCTGGTACACCGCGCTCGGCACCCGGACGATGTACGTCTACCTCCTGCACGGCCTCGTCGTGAAGACGCTCGACTACGGCGGCGTCCTCGACGGCCACTTCTTCCAGACGCCGGCCGGCCTGCTGCTGGTCACCGCCGGCGGACTCTCACTCGGACTCCTGCTCGCCACCGTGCCCGTCCAGCGCCTTACCCACTGGGCCGTCGAGCCCAAGGGGCGATGGCTACTCAAGCCATCGCATGGCGGGACATAAGATCTACCTACGATCTGCGGGTATAGTCCAGATTCACCGAGTAGCTGAAGGCTTACGCGTGAGCACTGATCACGACATCTCATTGAGCATCATCGTTCCCGTGCACAAAGTGCAGGGGTACATCCGGCAGTGCCTGGACTCGATCCTCGACCCGGACCTGCCGAACCTTGAGGTCATCGCGGTCGACGACGCCTCGCCGGACGGCTGCGGTGAGATCCTCGACGAGTTCGCCGCGCGCGACCCGCGGGTCCGGGTGCGGCACCTCACCGAGAACGTCGGCCTCGGGCACGCGCGCAACGTCGGCCTCGACATGGCGACCGGCGACTACGTCTGGTTCTTCGACAGCGACGACTACGCGACCGAGGGCGCCGTCCGGGCGATCATGGACCGGCTGCAGGAGACGCACCCGGACGTGCTGATGTTCGACTACGCGCGGTCCTACTGGAACGGCCGGGTCAAGCGCAGCATCATCAACCACCTGTTCCGGGAGCCGCCCGCCCCGGACGTGTTCACGATCGCCGAGCGGCCGAGCCTGCTGGAGATGTTCACCTCGATCTGGAACCGGGCGATCCGCCGCGAGTTCATGATCGAGCACGGGCTGCGCTTCAACAGCGGCTACTACGAGGACGTCAGCATCACCTACCCGGTCCTGATGGCCGCGGAGCGGGTCAGCTTCCTCGACCGGGTCTGCTACGTCTACCGGCAGCGCCGCCGCGGCGCGATCACCAAGACGGCGAGCGCCAAGCACTTCGACGCCTTCGACCAGTACGACCGCATCTTCGCGTTCATGGACCACCTCGGCCCGTCCATGGACCCGCTGCGCCCGCTGATGTTCAACCGGACGATGTGGCACCTGCTGGTCATCATCGAGCGCGACGACCGCATCTACCCGTCGGAGAGATCGCGGTTCTTCGCCGAGATGTCGAAGACGTACGGCAAGTACAAGCCGGCCGGGCACGTCCCGCCGGACGACGAGCCGGGCCTCGCCGACAAGCACCGGGCGATCGAGCGGAACGACTTCAAGGCGTTCGAGCGCCTCAACTCGCCGACGCTCGGGTCCAAGGCTAGGAAGCGCTCGCGCAAGGTCGGCAAGCTGCGCAAGCGCGGCGTCCTCTACTCCAAGGAGGTCGCCAAGGACCGCTACTACCAGATGCGGCGGCGCATGCCGATCGAGGAGGACCTCGCCGTCTTCGCCGCCTACTGGTACCGCGGCTACGCCTGCAACCCGGCCGCGATCTACGAGAAGGTCCGCGAGCTGGCCCCGCACATCCGCTGCGTGTGGGTCGTGAAGCCGGGCGGCCGCAAGACCATGCCCGAGGGCGTCGACTACGTGGTGGCGGGGTCCGCCGAGTACTACCGGACGATCGCCGCCGCGAAGTACTTCGTCAACAACGTCAACTTCCCCGACCACCTCGTCAAGCGGCCGGGGCAGGTGCACCTGGAGACCCAGCACGGCACGCCGCTGAAGAAGATGGGCCTGGACCAGATGGAGTACCCGGTCGGCGCCGCCGACATGGACTTCAAGGCCCTCATCGAGCGGTCCGACCGCTGGGACTTCCTCGTCTCGGCGAACCCGCTGACCAGCGAGGCGTGGGAGCGCGGCTTCCCGTGCCACTACGAGATGCTGGAGATCGGCTACCCGCGCAACGACCGCCTGGTGCGGGCGACGCCGGAGGAGCAGGCGCGGCTGCGCGCGGAGCTCGGCATCCCCGAGGGCAAGACGGCGGTGCTGTACGCGCCGACGCACCGCGACTACCAGCGCCGCTACACGCCGATGTTCGACATCGGCCGGGTCGTGGAGCAGCTCGGCGACGACCACGTCCTGCTGCTGCGCGCGCACTACTACTACAAGCTGAAGGACATGGCGGCCGACCTGGGCTGGCCCGACGGCCGGGTGATCGACGTGTCCAAGCACCCGTCGGTCGAGGACCTCATGATCGCCTCGGACGCCATGCTCACCGACTACTCGTCGATCATGTTCGACTACGCCAACCTGGGCAAGCCGATCGTGATCTACGCCAACGACTGGGAGACCTACCGGCTCACCCGGGGCGTGAACTTCGACCTCACCGAGTTCCCGCCCGGCGTCGTCGCCTACACCGAGGCCGAGCTCGTGGACGCGTTCGTGTCGAAGGCGCCGTGGGGCGACGCGGCGTCGAAGAACCTGGAGGCGTTCCAGGCGCGGTTCTGCCCGTGGGACGACGGCGACGCGTCCGAGCGGGCCGTCCGCCGGGTGTTCCTGGGCGAGAAGATCGAGAATCCGCCGCAGAGCCCCACGGCGGACGCCGTGGCGCAGTAGCATCCGGCGCACGCCCCCGTTGCGCTCCCCCGGGC
>NZ_JABXFD010000149.1 GCF_013372625.1 Actinomadura sp. BRA 177 | reverse complement strand
TGTGCTCATCCTAATGATTAAGGTTAAAACAAACGACAACGAGAAGTATTATAAGTCGAAACGGTGTTTGGTCTGTAGTCACGAAGTGGAAGATGGTTTAATTTTTCAAACATAAGACGGAAGAGGAGAGAGGAGTAGGTCTCGTGTGCTCGGAGATGTGTAGTAGAGACAGGTGAGCACGGTCGGGCCGCCGGCCGCGCTGGACGGGACGTTCGGCGTGCACAGCCCGGCCGGCGGCCCGACCGTGATCACCGCGGAGCTGCCGTGCGGGTGATGCTGGCCGAGGACTCGACGCTGCTCCGCGAGGGCCTGGTGCGGCTGCTCGCCGAGGAGGGCCACGAGGTGGTCGCGGCGGTCGGCGACGGCGACGCGCTGCTGGCCGCGGTGGCGGCGTCGGGCGAGCAGGGCCCGCCCGACGTCGTGGTGGTGGACGTCCGGATGCCGCCGACGCACACCGACGAGGGGCTGCGCGCCGCGCTGGAGATCCGCCGGCAGTGGCCGGGCGTCGGGGTGCTCGTGCTGTCCCAGTACGTGGAGAAGCGCTACGCCACCGAGCTGATCACCGCCGACACGACCGGGGTGGGCTACCTGCTCAAGGACCGGGTCGCGCAGGTGGACGAGTTCCTCGACGCGCTGGACCGGGTCGGCGCGGGCGGCGCGGCGTTCGACCCCGAGGTGGTGCGGCGGCTGCTCGCGCACAGCGCGCACGCCGACCCGCTGGCCCGGCTCACCCCGCGCGAGCGGGACGTCCTGGACCACATGGCACAGGGCCATACCAACGCCTCGATAGCCGCTAACCTCCACATTTCGCAAAGCGCCGTCGAGAAGCACGTCAACGCGATCTTCGACAAGCTCGACCTGTCCCGCGCCACCGGCTACAGCCGCCGCGTGCTCGCCGTCCTGCGGTATCTCGGCACCTGAATCCGCCCTTGCAAATCCGGACTAACAGGCATAAGCCGGGTATGGATGCGGGATCGATCCTCAACGTGGAGGGAGAGGTCGTGGCGGACACCAACCGAGGCGTCGTGTACCAGGCGCCGGGCAAGGTCACGGTCGAGGACCTGGACTTCCCCAAGCTCGAACTGGCCGAGCAGAACGGGCGCAAGCTCCAGCACGGCGTGATCCTGAAGGTCCTGGCCACCAACATCTGCGGCTCCGACCAGCACATGGTGCGCGGCCGGACGACCGCGCCCGCCGGGCTGACGCTCGGCCACGAGATCACCGGCGAGGTGATCGAGACCGGCAGGGACGTCGAGTTCGTCAAGCAGGGCGACCTTGTCAGCGTCCCGTTCAACATCGCGTGCGGCCGCTGCCGCAACTGCAAGGAGCGCCACACCGGCGTGTGCGAGAACGTCAACCGGGAACGGCCGGGCGCCGCCTACGGGTACGTCGACATGGGCGGCTGGCACGGCGGGCAGGCCCGGTACGCGGTCGTCCCGTACGCGGACTTCAACCTGCTCAAGTTCCCCGCCGACCGCGACACCGTCATGGAGAAGCTGCCCGACCTGGCGATGCTGTCGGACATCTTCCCGACCGGCTACCACGGCGCCTACACCGCGGGCGTCACGACCGGCTCGACCGTGTACGTCGCGGGCGCGGGACCGGTCGGCCTCGCGTGCGCGTCCGCCTGCCTGCTGCTCGGCGCCGCCGTCGTGATCGTCGGCGACATGAACGACCGGCGGCTCGCGCAGGCCCGCGGCTTCGGCTGCGAGACGATCGACCTCTCGCAGCACGGCAACGTGGCGGAGCAGATCGAGCAGATCCTCGGCGTCCCGGAGGTGGACGCGGCCGTCGACTGCGTCGGGTTCGAGGCGCGCGGCCACGGCCCCGAGGGGTCGGCGGGGGAGCAGCCCGCGACCGTCCTGAACACCCTGATGGAGATCACCCGCACCGCCGCAGGGCTCGGCATCCCCGGCCTGTACGTCACCGGCGACCCCGGTGCGTCGGACGAGAACGCCAAGGTCGGGCGGCTCGGGCTGGACTTCGGCACCGGCTGGGCCAAGTCGCAGTACTTCATCACGGGCCAGTGCCCGGTGATGAAGTACAACCGGCAGCTGATGATGGCGATCCTGCACGACCGGGCGCAGATCGCACGGAACGTCAACGCGTCGATCATCTCGCTGGAGGAGGCGCCGGAGGGGTACGCCGAGTTCGACAAGGGCGCGGCGCGCAAGTACATCCTCGACCCGCACGGCCTGCTGGCGGCCTGACGCCCGTCACCGGATGCCCCGGGCGATCCGCAGCGCCATTGCCATGACGGTGAGCTGCGGGTTCACCTCGGGGCACGTCGGCAGGACGGACGCGTCCGCGACGTGCACCCCGCGCACGCCGCGCAGCCGCCCGGACGGATCGACGGGGGCGGCGGCCTCGCCGAGCTTCGCCGTGCCGGTCGGATGGAACCCGGCCAGGTGCAGGTCGGCCCGCGAGGCCGCCGCAACCGCCCGCGTCAGCTCACCCTCGTCGCGGACGACGGGGTCGCGGGCCAGCCCGGTCAGCACCTCCTCGGCCCCGGCGGCGAACAGCACCCGCCCCATCGCGGTCATCGCGCGCCGCAGCCGCCCGGCGCCCTCGCGGGTCAGGTCGTAACGGAGCAGCGCGCGGTGCCGGGCGCCGTGCACCCGGCCGGACGGGGCGTCCGCGATCATCGCGCCGAGCACGGCCAGGTGGCGCGCTTCGTCCAGCTCGCCGCGCAGCCGCCGGCCGATGCCGGGCAGCGGGAACGACGTCATGCCCGCCGGTGTCGCGGTCGCCTCGATGAGGATGCCGTCGCCGTGCAGTTCCTCGATGCCGACGCTCTGCATCACCCCCGACCATGAATCCACGGGCTCGGCGAAGCGCCCCGCCACATTGGTCGCCAGATGGACGGCCATGCCGCGTCCCAGCCCCGGATGCCCACCAAGCCCGGACCGCCGCAGCAGCAGGGGCGTCTGCGTGGCGCCGGCAGCCATGACGACGCGGGGCGTGAGGATCTCGAAGAACGTGCCGTCCGGGCGGCGCGCGCGCACACCGGTGGCGACCCCGCGTTCGACCAGGATCCTTTCGACCCGCGCGTGGGTCACGATGCGCGCTCCCGCCTCGCACGCCTGCGGGAGCGCGTTCAAATGGACGCCGTACTTGGCGTTGTGGGGGCACCCTACGGCGCACTGCGCGCTGCCCCTGCAACCCGGCGCGTTGCGGCGCAGCGGCGCGGCCCGCCAGCCGAGCCGTTCGGCGCCCGCGAGCGCGAGCAGCCCGTTGCGGCCGAGCGGCTCCATGGGCTGCGGCGCGACACGCAGCGTGGCCTCGACCTCGTCCAAGTCGGCACCGAAGTCCTCCACCGGGACCCCAAGGGACGCCCAGCGCCGAAGCACCCGGCTGGGCGTCCGGTAGCAGGTCCCGCTGTTGACGACGGTCGTCCCGCCGACCGCGCGGCCCTCGGGCAGCAGCACGGGCGGACGCCCGACCGCCACCGTCGCGCCGCCGTCCCGGTACAGGTCGAGGAACCGGTCGAGCGGCGGCCGCTCCCGGAACTCGGCCGCTGTGAACCGCCGCCCCTCCTCCAGGACCACCACCGCCATGCCGCGCCGCGCCAGGGTCCGCGCCGCCATCGCCCCGCCCGCACCGGACCCGACCACGACGGCGTCGGCGGTAGCGCAGGCAGGCCAGTCGGCGGACGGCGTGCAGTCCAGTACGGCATCAGGACGCACCAGCCCGCCCGGTTCCGGCGGCCCCGGCAGCAGCCCTGTCCCAGCGGCCAGCAGCAGCGGGATCTTCACCGCCTCGACGGCCCGCGCGGCGCGGGACTCCAGCAGCGTGCAGAGCGCGTCCCGCCGCCCGGCGTCCAGCCCGTCCAGGGAGTGCCCGGTGGTGAGGCGCGCCAGCACGTCCAGCGTGCCGGCACCAGCCGCCAGCCCGAGCCGCGCGGGGCCGGGCAGCGTCCGCACGATCGCCTCGGCCTGCGCGGTGACGCGGTCCAGTTCGGCCGCGTCCTCAATCCCGAGGAGCACTGAGATCGTCCCCGCCATGGCGCTCACCGCAGGCCCACCTCCGCGTGGCCGGTGCCGTCCAGCCGCCATTCACGCTCGGTCTTCCAGGCGCGTCCCGCCCGCCGCGCCAGTCTGATCCGCACATCCGCGCGCTCGCAGTTGTGGCAGACCGCCGGGGCGCCGTCCGGGTCGGCGTAGTCGACCGCGACGGTCTCCTCCGGCCGCTGCGTGACCTCCACGTACAGGAACCGGTCGCCGATCCGTCCCCGGACGGTCCAGGTCGGCAACCCAATGTCGGCGCGCAGCCGGAGCGCCGCAAGCAGAGAGTCACCGGAGGGCAGATCCCGCCCGTCCACCCGCAGCCGGACGAACGCCAGCGGAGGCAGCCGGTCGAGACCCGGCCGCGTCGAGACGGCCGCCACGATCTCGCACACGTCCCCGCCGCCGAGGTCGGCGTGCAGCCAAGCCCACCGCCGCGCGTTCCCGTGCCCGTAGATCCGCGCGGACCCGCCCGGCGCCCCCTCCAGCTCCAGCACCCGATCGCCGAAGCGCACCACGCCGTCATAGATCGCCGCCGGCTTCGGGACGATCTGCGCCGCCGGCAGCAGCTCCCGCTCCCAAGCCCACCGCGGAAACGTATAGATCGGCCGCCCACCACCGGACTCGCGCAAATCCCAGCTAATCCCCCCAGCCGCCCCAGTGAGCCGATCACCCGTCTGCACGACAGGCCCGGCAGCGAACACGCCGTCCTCCGGACGACCCCACCCATACGGGCCGAACCGCGCGAACACGGGCGCCTCGCCGGGCGGAAACACCGCGGCCCAGCCATGCGCCCGCACCCCGCCCGCCACCGCCGCGACCAACTCGTGATGGAGCCACACCCCAGTCCCGGTCGCCGGATCGGTCAGCGTCGTGTACCAAACCTCCAACCGCCCCGCCTGCCCCCGCCACCGCGGCCGCATCGGATCGTCCGGCCGCGCGGGAAAGCGAAAGCTCGCGAGAAAGGCTTCAAGGCCCCGCAGGCGGAACCGCAGCCGAGCCTCACCGACCACGACCCCGTCCCCATCGGTCACCGTGACCGGCAGCGACGTCATCGACCGGACGGGCCGCCGCGCCGACACTGACTTCCAGCCGTCCAAATGCAGGCGCCGCCCATCGTCCGCCGTGAAGTCCATGGTGTAACGGATCTGCCGCGCGGCAACCGGCGCGACCCGCAACCGCCCGGACACCTCGGCGTCGTCCGCCCACCCCGGCACGGAAACACGCCCGACGAGCGCCCCCTCCACATCACCCCACGGCCGCAGCACCCCGGGGAGATCGACGTCCAACTCCAGCCGCATCGGCCGCAAACGCCCTTCCCCCGCAACCCGCAGACTCCCCTGCATAACCTCACTAAAAGCCGTCCGCCGCACACTCACTGCGCCCCCATCCTGACCACGTCGACGTCCGCGAGGCGTAGCGCTGCTGGCATGACCTGACTGAGGCTGGTGCGCTGCGTTCTCGCCTTGCCCTGTCATGAGTGTCTCGGCGTCTGTGAGACGCAGTGCCGTCGGCACGACCTGACTGGGGCTGGTGCGCCGCGTCCTCGTGGTGCGCCCGTCATGACCGCCTCGCCGTCCGGAGGCGCGGTGCTGCCGGCATGACCCGACTGGGGCTGGTGCGCCGCGTCCTCGCCTCGTGTCGTGAGTGTCTCGGTGTCTGTGAGGTGCAGCGTTGCCCGTATGGCTTCGTTGGAGGTTGTGCGCCGGGGTGTCATTTTGGGTCCAGCATGATCGCCTCGGTCTCGGCGAAGTAGGCGGTCGCCGCCGACTGCGTGCGCTTCACGTCGCCGTCGCACAGGGCGCCGATCAGCGGGGCGAGGCGGTCTGCTGCGGTGGGCGGGTCGGTGAAGGCGTGGGTGAAGCCCTCGCGGACGGTGAGGTAGGCGTTCAGTAGCGCGTTGACCATGAAGCCGTACACGCGGTTGCCGGTGGCCGCCGCTATGACGCGGTGGATCTCGCATTCGGCGAGCTGCGCCGCGTTCCCATCCGCCGCCTCGCGGACCTCGGCGGCCAGCTCCCGCAGGCGTGCCCGCTGCGCGTCCGTCGCGTTCGTTGCGGCCTTGGCCGCGACCTGCGCGCCGACCTCGCGCCGCACCTCGAAGATCTCCGCCATCCAGGCGGGCCCGACCGTGCTGACCAGCATCGGCAGCAGCTCCGGCCCGCCGTGCCGCTCGTAGTCGCGGACCCGCGTCCCCACCCCGTGCCGCGTCTCCAGCAGCCCGAGTTGCGCGAGCCGGACGATCGCATGCTTCAGCGACGTCCGGGTGACCTCGTAACCGGCGGCCAGTTCCCGCTCGGGCGGCAGGTAGGAGCCCGGCGGGTAACGGCCGCTCAGCACGTCGTCGCGGAGCCGGTCGACGAGGGAGTCGACGACGGTGTCGCGGGGGATCGGCGAGGACGGCACGGAACCTCCAGAGGACGAGTGGCTCAGCCACTGGACCACGCGGGGCGTGATGGCGTCAAGACCGTGGCAGGGTGGAGGGACACGGAAGGGGATGGACACATGCTCGGCACGCTCGACTGGGGTCCGGCGAACGAACGGCACGACCTGCTCGCGGCGCCCGTCGCCGGCGCGATCGGCACCCTGACCGAGGCCGAGGTCGCCGAGATCGACCCGGAACTCGCGGACACGGCCGCGTTCTGCGAGCGCTACGACGTCCCCCTCGACGCCAGTGCGAACTGCGTGGTCGTCGCCGCCAAGCGCGGCGGCGAGGTCTCCTACGCCGCCTGCATGATCCTCGCCACCGGCCGCGCGGACGTGAACGGCATCGTCCGCAAGCACCTCGGCACCCGGAAGGTCTCCTTCGCGCCGATGGCCGACGCGACCTCGCTGACCTCCATGGAGTACGGCGGCATCACCCCGGTCGGCCTCCCCGAAGACTGGCCGATCCTGGTGGACGAGGCCGTGGCCGCCGTCCCGCACGCCGTCATCGGCAGTGGCCTCCGCAGGTCGAAGCTCCTGCTGCCGGGCAAGGCCCTCGCGACCCTCTCCGGCGCCCAGGTCCTCGCCCTGGCCCAGTGAGGACGCCCATCGGCGACCTCGGGCCGTCCGCTTTGCCTCGGCCCTTGACGCGTTGCCTCCGGTGCCCGACGAGCGGTCGCCTTCCAGGCCGCCTATCCGGTCGAGTCGACGGCGTAGCGGGTGCCGCCGGCGGCTGTGGCGCGGGCGAGGAGGCGGCGGTTGGCGGCGAGCATGTCCGGGACGGGCGCGCAGCCCGGCGAGGCGGTGCGCAGGACGCTGAACAGGACCGGGTCGTCCGGCGCCGCGAGCATGGGGACGTGGCCGATCCGCAGGGACTTGACCAGGATGACACCGCTGAGGCCCAGGTCCGTGGGTGTCATGTCGGCGAGCGTCGACTCGATCACGGCGGCCGCCTGGGAGGCGGGCAGGAAGACCATGGCCCACGGGTGCGGGCGCGCCCACTCGCCGAGACAGATCAACTCCTCCACGTCGGGGCGCATCCGGTCGGCGAAGTCGAGGTAGGCGAGGCTCTCGGTCTCGGTGGTGCCGGGTGGCGGCTCGCCGTCCCCGTCCAGGACGGCCTTGGCCTCGAAGCGCCAGCCGTCCGCCGAGGGCTTGACCTGGCCCGAGATGTGCTCGGCCTTCACCTCTCGTTGGACGCGGAGCAGGTCGCTTGTGTTTTGGCAGGGGATCGTGCAGGACAGCACCCGCTCCGGTGCGGGGACGAGGCGTAGCGTCGCGCCGGTGATGACGCCGTGGCGGCCCAGCCCGGCGCGGACGGCGTCGAACAGGTCGGGGCGGACGGTGGGGGAGCAGGTCACGAGCGCGCCGTCCGCGACGACGTCGAGAGCGAGGACGTTGTCGGCCTGCGTGCCGTGCAGGTGGGACGTCCCGCCGACGCCGCCCGCGGAGATCGTCCCGCCGACCGTCACGTCCAGGTGGTCGGTCAGGACGGGCGGGACCAGCCCGAGCGGCAGCGTCGCCGCCAGGACCTCCCGCCAGGTCGTCCCGGCGGCGACGGCCGCGTGCCGCTCGCCGTTCTCGTGGACGCCTGAGAGCCCGCGGAGATCGAGGGAGACGCCGGTGGTCAGCGACTGGCCGAAGGTCGAATGCCCGGTGCCGCGCGGGACCGCGTCCAGGCCCTGCGCGGTGGCCTCGCGGACGGCGGCCACGACCTCGTCCGGCGACGCGGGCCGGACGACGCGCGCGGGCGAGCGCTCGACGATGCCCCCGAAGTCGCGCATGGGCTAGCGGTCGCGGAGACGGTCGGCGACGCGGGTGAGCGCGTCGCCGAGCAGGTCGATCTCGTCCGGCGACAGCACGTCGATGAGCGCCTCGCGGACAACGCGGCGATGGCCCGGGCGGACGCGGTCGAGGGCGGCGGCGCCGTCGTCGGTCAGTTCCGCCCACACCGAGCGGCGGTCCGACGCGCAGCCGGTCCGCTTGACGAGCCCGGACCGTTCGAGCTGGGTGACCTGGTAGGTGAGCCGGCTCTTGGACACCATCACCTCCCGCGCCAGGTCGGACATCCGCAGCCGGCGGCCGGCGGCGGTCCGCAGTTTCACCAGCACCTCGAATTCGGCGTGCGACAGGCCGCCGTCCCGCTTGAGCTGCCGCTCGACCTCGTGGTCGACCAGGTGGCCGGCGGCGAGGAAGGCCATCCAGGCGCGCAGCTCGCGTGGTTCCAGGGCGTCCCCCGCTTCGTTCATGCGGTGATTCTAGTTGACATGAAAACACCCTTGAAGTTTCTAAATGGTCTGAATTTGAATCATATTGCTAGCGTTCTGCTAGTTCGCTTTTCAACCCTCTGAGTGGAGGAGACGAGGCATGCTCCCACCCCGCCGCCACCCCGCCCTGCCCGACACCGGCCTGCTCCTCGGCAGGCTCGCGGTCGGCGTCGTGTTCGTCGCGCACGGCTGGCAGAAGCTCACCGACGAAGGGCACGCCGCCGTCGCGCAGTCGTTCGGCCACCTGGGCATCCCGCTGCCGGGGCTCGCCGCCGTCTACGGCACCTGGGTCGAACTGCTCGGCGGCATCGCGCTGATCGCCGGGATCCTGGTGCCGCTGGCCGGGGTGCTCATCGCCCTCGATATGGCGGGGGCCTTCTGGTACGTCCACATGGGCAAGGGGCTGTTCAACCAGGAGGGCGGCTACGAGTACGTGATGGTCCTCGGCGTCGTCTGCCTCCTGTTCGCCTTCACGGGCGCCGGCCGCTTCTCCGTCGACTCCGTCCTGTGGGGCCGCCGGCGCGAGCCCGAACCCGAGCCGAGGCAGTCCGTTCCCGCCTGACAACTCCCGCTGACCGGCCGGGGCCGGGCCGCGGCGCGACCGCGGCCCGGCCCCGCCAATGTGATCTGGATAACACTCCGGCGGCCGCCTCGGGTGCCGTGACCGCCGCGTCAACATCGGTCACCTGCCCGGAAAGCAATATGGCCCGGTCCAAACCCCCGGGACCGTCCTCCCGGCCGCCTGACATCCGTCTTTTCAGCCTCCTGCTCTTTAGCGTCGAAGTGACAAGATGTTCCTGATGACCGTTTTTGGGCATGAGTGATCGCTGAGGGTTTCCTGGAGAGGCGGGTCGCAGGTGTCGCGCGGTAGTGAGTTCGTTGTGGTGGCCAATCGGCTTCCGGTCGACCGGAACGTCGGGGCGGACGGCGTCCCCCGCTGGCGGCGCAGTCCCGGCGGGCTGGTCAGCGCCATCGCCCCGGTGATGCGGCGGCGGCAGGGCACATGGATCGGCTGGACCGGTGCCCCGGACGAGGAGATCGCGCCGTTCGAGGAGGACGGCATGGCGCTCCACCCCATCGCGCAGTCCGCGGAGGAGGTCCGGCTCTACTACGAGGGCTTCTCGAACGCGACGCTGTGGCCGCTCTACCACGACGTCGTCGCCCCGCCCGTGTACGACCGCGCGATGTGGGACGCCTACGTCCGCGTGAACAAGCGGTTCGCGGAGGCGGCGGCGAAGGTCGCGGCGAAGGACGCGATCGTCTGGGTGCAGGACTACCAGCTCCAGCTCGTCCCGTCGATGCTGCGCGAGCTGCGCCCCGACCTGCGCATCGGCTTCTTCCTGCACATCCCGTTCCCGCCGGTGGAGCTGTTCTGGCAGCTGCCGTGGCGGCGGCGGATCCTGGAGGGCCTGCTCGGCGCCGACCTCGTCGGCTTCCAGCTGCCCGGCGCGGCTGCCAACTTCGTGCGGCTGTGCCGGCGGCTCCTGGACGCCCGCTACGTCAAGCAGGACGTCTTCTGGGAGGACCGCGTCGTGCGCGCCCGCGCGTTCCCCATCTCCGTGGACGTCG
This sequence comes from Actinomadura sp. BRA 177, assembly GCF_013372625.1. Lineage (GTDB taxonomy): Bacteria > Actinomycetota > Actinomycetes > Streptosporangiales > Streptosporangiaceae > Spirillospora. Next base: position 1,197 of record NZ_JABXFD010000149.1, on the reverse strand, counting down.
GCGAGCTGAACGACCTGGTCGGGCGCCCGGACGTCCAGGAGCGGGCGCAGGAGATCCGCGCCGACCTGGGCGACGCCACCGTCCTGCTGGGCGTGGACCGGCTCGACTACACCAAGGGCATCACGCAGCGGCTGCAGGCGTTCGGGGAGCTGTTCGAGGACGGCCACCTCAAGCCGGGCCAGGCGGTGTTCGTGCAGATCGCCACGCCGAGCCGGGAGCGCGTCGAGCAGTACCAGCTGCTCCGCGAGGAGATCGAGCAGCTGGTCGGCCGGATCAACGGCGAACACGGCGAGATCGGGTTTCCGGTCATCCACTATTTGCACAGTTCGTATGACCGACCCGAACTGACCGCGCTCTACCTCGCCGCGGACGTGATGGTGGTGACCCCGCTGCGGGACGGCATGAACCTGGTCGCCAAGGAGTACGTGGCCTGCCGCAAGGACCTGCGCGGCACGCTGGTGCTGAGCGAGTTCACCGGCGCGGCGGCCGAGCTGAAGCGGGGCGCGTTCCAGGTCAACCCGTACGACATCGACGGGCTGAAGGGCACGCTGCTGTCGGCGCTGGCCGCCGAGCCCGCCGACCAGGCGCGGCGGATGCGCTCGATGCGCCGCCGCGTGATCGAGAACGACGTGGACCGCTGGGCCCACGCGTTCCTCAGCGAGCTGGAGAGTCCGGAGCGGTCCCGGTCCGCGGAGCAGGCTCCGGCGCTGCCGGCGGGCTGACCCGCAGGTCGAAGGCCGCCCAGACGGCCTTCCCGCCGGTGGCGAGCCGCGCCCAGCCCCACGCGTCGCTGATCGCGCCGACCACGACGAGGCCGCGGCCGCCCTCCACGAACCGGTCCGGCTCGGTCGGCGCGGGCTCGGGCGCGCGTCCCGACGGGTCGGTCACCGACACGACGAGCCGCCGCGGGTGCCCGACCAGGACGACCTGGATCGGGCACAGCGGCAGCGGCTGGGGGAGTCCCTCCAGGCCGTGCCGCAGCGCGTTCGTCACCAGCTCCGACACCGCGACGACCACGTCGCCGGCGTCGCCGCCGAGACCCCAGTCGTCCAGCGTGGCCTGCACGAACTCGCGCGCCGCCCGCGGCGAGGTGATCTCCGCGGGGAGCACGCGCCGCGCGGTGCGCGGGGTGCCCGCGTGCGGGGCCGGCCAGAGCCCGGCCAGGCCGGGCACCCGGCCCGTCTCCTATACACTCCG
>NZ_JABXFD010000350.1 GCF_013372625.1 Actinomadura sp. BRA 177 | reverse complement strand
CCAACACGCTCCGCGCGACCAGTCTCCCCCACCCCGAACACCCACGACCACAACCCCTCAACCACACTGACCTCCGCCGCCCGCCACACGCCATCGCAAACCCCGCGCACTCCCAGATGCGCCGCGCTGTCGTATCTGCCGCGTCTTTGGCGGATGGGGTGTTCGTGGGCGGTGCGGCATGGGGGCGGACAGTTAGGGCCTCGGCCGGTTGTTTCTGGGTTGAAGGGCTGGCGGTCGGTATAGTGGCATGTCGGTGTCATTAAAGTGACCGTGTGGAGGGTGGGATGTTGGAGCGGGTTGTCGTGGACGAGGCCGTCCGGGAGTTGCGGCCGGACTTTGCCGTGCTCGTCATGACTGCTGAAGGGCTGGCGAACGGGCCCGGTGATGACGTTTCCGAAGGGTGGCTGGCCGAGGCCGCGCAGAAGGCGGACGCCGGTGATCCGCATGTGGAGGCGTGGCGGGAGGCCTATCGGGCGTTCGGGGCCAAGCCGCAGCGGACGCGGCCTTCGGTGGACGCCCTGCTCCGGCGCGCGGACGCGCTTCCGTCCATCAACAGGGTCGTGGACGCCTACAACGCGGTGAGCATCGAGTACGCGCTGCCGATCGGCGGTGAGGACCTCGACGCCTACCAGGGGCCCGCGCGGCTGGTCAGGGCCACGGGGGACGAGCCGTTCGACGTGGTCGCGGGCGGTGAGCCCGCTGTGGAGCACCCGAACGCGGGCGAGGTCGTCTGGCGGGACGACGCGGGGGTCACGTGCCGGCGCTGGAACTGGCGGCAGTGCGTCCGGACGCGGCTGACGGAGACCACGAAGAACGGCCTCTTCCTGCTCGAACGCCTGGGGCCGTACCCGATCGAGCGGCTGACCGAGGCGGGCGACCGGCTGGCGGAGCGGCTCCGCGTCATCGCGCCGGACGTGCGGATCGAAAGCCGGTTGATCGGCGGACGGTGATGGTCACGGTCCTCGCGCTGAGCGCCGCCCTGGCCTATGGAGTCGCCGACTTCCTCGGCGGCACCGTGACCCGCAGGTCGACCGCGATCCGGGCGCTGACCTGGTGCGTTCCGATCGGCTTGGCGGTCGTCTTGGCGTCCGCGCTGCTCAGCGGCGGCCGTCCCGCCCCGGGGCCGATGGCCTGGGGGTTCCTGGCCGGGATCTTCGGTGGCGCCGGGCTGATCACGTTCTACCGGGCGCTGGCCCGCGGCCCGATGAGCGTGGTGGCGCCGGTGTCCGCGCTGGCCGCGGCGGTCCTTCCGGTCGCCGTGGGCATCGCGCAGGGCGAGCGGCTGGACGCGTCCGTCCTGCTCGGGGTGCTGCTGTGCCTCGTGGCGATCGGCCTGGTCAGCATGGAGGCCAATGATGGGAAGGCCGCGCCGGCGCGCGCGCCCGGATGGCGGCGGCTCCTCGACTCGGGCCCCCTCATGGCGGGTATATCCGGCACTTGCTTCGGCGTCTTCTTCGTCCTGCTGAAGGAGGCCGGGGACGGCAGCGGGCTCTGGCCGATCGTCGGCGCGCGCCTCGGCAACCTGGTCATCGTCATCGTCGCGCTGCTGGTCCTGGCGTTCCGCGGCGGGGACCAGGGTCCGCGAGTGTCCGGGCGGACGCTGATCGCGCTGGCGCTGCTGTCCGGCAGCCTGGACGCGAGCGCCAACGTTCTGTACTTCCTCGCGGTACACGACGGCCTGCTCAGCTTGGCCGCCGTACTGACGTCCCTCTACCCGGCGATCACCATGCTGCTCGCAAGGGTCGCCTACAGCGAACGCCTGCGCACCGTCCAACGCGTAGGCATGGCCGTCGCGATCGCCGGCGTCGCCCTCGTCACGGTGGGCTGAGGCACAGGCGTGCATGATGGGTTCCATAATGGCTTTCGCGAGAAGTAGGCCAGTTTGGAGGGTGCAGCATGTGGATTGCCAGCTCGTTGCCCTACCTGTCTCCGCGGGGAGTGAACCAGGCGGACGCCTGGTCCCAGGAGGCGGCAGAGGCTGGACGCGTGGGAACCCAGAAGATCCGCGAGGTCGGTGAAATGATCCCGCCCGCGGAAGTGTCCGCAGTGCTGGGGCTGCCGGACGGAGCATCGGCAGTCGTCCGGCGACGGACGATCCTGCTGGACGGCCGACCGGTTGAGCAGGCCGATTCGTGGTATCCGGCCGCTATCGCGGCAGGGACGGCGCTGGCCCGGCCTGGCAAGATCAAGGGAGGCGCGGTCACCCTGCTGGCTGATCTCGGGTACACCGTGCATGAGGTGCGGGAGGAGATCGAGGTGCGCGCGGCCACAGCGGAGGATTCAACCGAACTCGTGCTACCGGACGGCGCGCCGGTGATCGTGTTGCGGCGCACCTCCCTGACCGCCGAAGCGGTGCCGTTCGAAGCGTCGGTGATGGTGATGGCTCCGCAGGGCCGCCGTCTGCGCTACCGGCTGATTGCGGGTTGACCAGTGGCAAGACGAGCCGACGAGCGGCCGCCGTACGAACAGATGGCCGCGAGCCTGAGGGCCCGGATCATGGCAGGCGAACTCACACCGGGAACCCAGTTGCCCTCCACTGCCCACTTGGTGGACGAGTTCGGGGTGTCCAACACCACCGTGCAGAAGGCCCTGGCGGTGCTCAAGGGCGAGGGGTATCTGACGAGCCGGCAGGGCAAGGGCGTGTTCGTCCGGGACCGCCAGCCGTTCCGGATCGAGGCCGGGGCCTATTCCGAGCCTGCGCCGGGCGGCTATTCCTACGAACTACTGGGCGTCGGCGAAGTGGTGGCACCGCCCGAGGTCGCCGGGGCGTTCGGACTGACCGCTGGGGAGCGGGTGCAGATGCGCCACCGCTTGCTGCGGCGTGGGGGACGCCCCGTCGAAGTCGACTGGTCGTACTATCCGCTGGAACTGGCTCGCGGTACTGAACTCGCCGAACGGCGCAGGATCCGCGGCGGTGCACCGCGCGTGCTGGCAGAGGCGGGGCTTCCACAGCGCCACCACGTCGACGCGGTCTCGGCGCGGATGCCGACGGACGAGGAGGCCGACCTGCTGTCGTTGCCGAACGTCCCGGTCATCCGCCAGTTCCGGGTCGTCTATTCCGACGAGGACCGCCCCGTCGAGGTATCGATCTTGATCAAGGGCTCCCACCTGTACGAGCTGCTGTACCGGCTAAGCGTCTGACCTGCACTTACGCCTAAGTCAGCCGACTGGGCACGATTCCTCGCCGTCCCTGCTTGTGCACATATCGCGATAAGCATTAAAGTTCTCCTCATCGTGCCCCCCGATCGGACGACACAGGCCCACCCCTCAGCGCCGATCACGGGGCACGACGGAAGCGGAAGGAACCGCCGCGCGGTCGGGCCTGAGATTGGGAGACCTCACCCGACCGCGCGGCCACCATCCCCAGCAGAGGAGGTGCCGCCATGCTAGACACGCCCAGGACGCCGATAGAGCTGAGCGGTCTGTGCCCTGGTTGGTGCACGGAGCGGATTGACGGGCAACTCGTCGCCAGGCGGCTCGGGCTGCTCACCGACTACCAGCTCGGTCACGGGTGCCTGGAGGAGGTGACGGCGCGGTCGATCACCGAACTGGTGATCGTGTGCGAGGCCCAGCACACCCTGGCCGGACGGATCGAGATCGCCGAAACGGTCGAACGAGGCTTCAAGGAGTCGGCGTCATGACCGTCACCGTCGACGGGGTAGGCCGTCCCCCATGGGACATGGTTGAGGCCGACCCCGGCGTCGTGCTCGCCGAGGCGCATCGAATGCTGCCCGGCGTGGTTGCATGGATGGGCGAGTTCACCGGCTCGTTCTGGCTGTTGCGCGGTGACCGCCTGGAGGAGTTCAGGGACCCGCGCGCACTGCTCGCGCGGATCAGTGAGATCGCCGTGCCGGCTCGGCTGGCATCCCGACCGTCGGGGGCCCGGTCGCTGGACGCTGGTAGGCGGGGCACCCAGACGGGTGCGGCAGGCCCACCTCGGGCACGGACGATCGGTCAGGCGGTTCCTCGACGTCCTGCGCACGGGGCTACTCGCACGCGCGCGGACGCCATCGGGACACACGCCAGACGGGTGTCTGCCAAACCGGCCATGCGTCTCCAGCCGACCGATCTCTTCTTCCCGCCGCCGGGCCGGTTTCGGCGGCTCCTCGAGAAGTACCGGCAGTTCGTCCATGGAGAGAACGACGCCAACCTGTGAGCAGGCTCGGGTAATTGCAGTCGGCCACCGGCCCGGGCGTGCTTGCACGTCAACTGGCGAGAGCGGGCGCGTCCGCCCGCTCTCGGCAGGCGGAACAGTGACGTACGACCCCACACGGACGAAATGCAAAGACCCGTTGACATGTCTCCTGGTCAACGGGTCTCAGCCGGTGGCGGTGGTGGTGGGATTCGAACCCACGGAAGCTTGCACTTCACACGCTTTCGAGGCGTGCGCCCTCGTCCACTAGGCGACACCACCGCGGGAGAGCCTACCTGACTCTGCGGTGCGTGAAGAACTCGATAAGCAGCGCGGCGCACTCATCGGCCATCACTTCGGCGATCACTTCGGGCCTGTGGTTGAGGCGCCGGTCGCGGACGACGTCCCACAGCGACCCGACCGCGCCCGCCTTCGGGTCGACCGCGCCATAGACGACGCGGTCGAGGCGTGCTTGGACGGACGCGCCAGCGCACATCGTGCAGGGCTCCAGCGTGACGACCAGCGTGCAGCCCGAGAGACGCCATGTGCCGAGGGTGGTCGCAGCGGTTCGTATTGCGACGATCTCGGCGTGGCCGGTCGGGTCGGCGGAGCGTTCGCGGTCGTTGCGGCCCGTCCCGATGACCTCGCCGGACGCGTCCAGAATTACCGCTCCGACCGGGATCTCGTCCTTGTCGAACGCTTTCCGCGCCTCGCCCAGCGCCAGTTGCATCGCCGGCACGAACCTTGCGATGACGGGATCGGCCGCGCGCGCACGCTCGTCCTCCCCGCCGGTGGGCGCCGTGACCCCGCTCGCGCCGGCCTGGCCAGGGGTGGGGGGCGGCGGGTCAGTCACGGAGGCGGTCGAATTCTTCGCCGAAGCCGGCCTGTTCGGCGACGGTCAGGAGGGCGTCGCCGGGGAGGGCGCGTTCGCCGAGGTCGGTGAGCCGCTTGGCGTCGAGGCCGAGGTCTTCGAGGAGGCCCGGGTCGCCGCCGGAGTCGCCGTCCGGGACCTCGCCGACGAGCTGCTGGAACAGCGCGCCGAGCCCGTCCTCGCGGACGGTGGAGATGTAGGCGCGCGGCTCGTCCTGGCCGTCCAGCCGGACGACGGCGAACCAGTCGTCGTCCTGCTCGATCATCAGCAGCACCGGGTCGCCGTAGGACTCGACGGCGGCCTCCCGCATCAGGTCGGCGACGTCGTCGACGTGGTCCGCCTCGGCGAGCACGGCCTCGGTGCCGACCCAGCCCTGCGGCGTCTGCGCGAACACGGCGGCGAAGTAGGACACGTGCTCATTTTGACTGCTCCTCTCCCTGAAGGGAAAGGATTCTTCGGATCCCCTCCCGCCATGAGAAACGCGGGGATTCACGGCTCAGGCAGCCTCTCGCCCCGGCGGGGCGGGAGGTCTTCCGCCATCGGCACCGCCCGGGTCCAGACCCGCCCGGACCAGCATCACGCGCGCGGAGTTCTTGTCCCGGGGCCGGGACGTCCCGCACGCGGTGCAGGTGTAGATGCGCTCGGACAGCGGCAGGCGGTGCTTGGCTCTCGCACCGCACTCGCCGCAGTCCATCGTGGTGTACGCCGGGTCCACCAGGCGGACGTCCCGGCCGTGCTTGCGGCCCATCTCGATCAGGGCCTGCTTGGTGACACCGATCGCGGCGTCGGCGGCCTTGCGCGCCATCGTGCTCTTGGCAAGGAACGTGGGGCGGAAGTCCTCGACCGCGACCGCGTCGAAGTCGCGGGCGACCTTCTTGGCCCACTTGCGGGCATCGTCTCGGCGCCGCCGCGCGATCTTCCCATGCGTTTTGGCCGCCAGTTTGGCCGCCCGCCGGTACCCCTTGGTCTGCTTGGTGCCCTTGGGGTTGCGGCGCCGCGCCATCTGCCGCTGGTAGTGCGCCAGCCTGGCGGCGGTCTTCTTCCCGTGCTCGCAGTGGGGCAGGTCGTGGTCGTCGCTGGTGGTGGTGGCTGTCTCGGTCACACCCCAGTCGACGCCCAAGGCCCGGCCGGTGGCCGACAGCGGCTGCTCCTGCGCCGGGACGACGAAGGAGGCGTACCAGTGTCCCAGGGAGTCGCGGAAGATCCGCACTGAAGTCGGGTCGGCGGGCAGGTCCCGCGACCACACCACCGTCACCGCGATGCCGCCCGCCAAGTGCAGGCGCCCGTCCCGCAGGCGGAACCCGCGGCGTGTGTAGTTCAGGGTCGGGTCGGCCAGGTCCCGCTTCTTGAACCGGGGCATCCCGGCGCGCTGCCGAGGAGGCAGTCCTTCAGCGATGTCGGCCAGGGCCTTGGTGCGGGACTTGGCGAAGTCGCGGATGGTCTGCTGCTGCGGCACCGACGCGCATCGGCGCAGCCACGGCTTGTCGGCGCGCCAGCCGGTCAGCATCGCATCCAGCCGCGCGGGGCCGCACGTCTCGCCGGCCCGGTGGGCGGCCTTGGACTGGGCGACGCATTCGTTCCAGACCCACCGGCAGCGGTCCCATTCGGCCAGCAAGGCGCGCTCGGCGGTCGACGACAGCCGCAGTCGGTAGCGGTACCGGACGTTTCCGGCGCCACTTACACGTCGGTTCGGTGTCGTCATGCCACTGAATATATATCATTCCGATTTAGTTATGCCGTTACTGTGGAGTCATGGATGAAGAAAAGCGCATCACGCTGCGGATCCCCGCAGACGTCCACGCCCGCCTCACCGAGCAGGCCGCACGGGACCGACGCTCACTCAACTCCGAGATCGTCTATCTACTGGAGGCCGCGCTGGACGCCGATCCGCCTGGGGGTGGATCGGCTGCCCCTGCCCCTGCCCCTGCCCCTGCCCCTGCCCCTGTCCCTGCCCCGCTCCGCGGGAGGTCGGATTCCTACCCAGCCTGAAGGCCGGAGCGTCCTCCGAAACCTGGTGACCCACGGGGTTGCCGCGGTCACACCCCTTATATCCGGCGGAATGCGGGCTCCGCCTGCCCGTCCCCAGTTGTGAATAAACTTCGGGTTCTGTCCGGTGGTGGACGGCCGTCGTCCTTCCCCCGCGTCCCAGGAGTGCGGATACTGCACAGCGGTCCCCATCCCGGGAGGAGAGCCATGGGTGCGGACGAACTCACCAGGCGCGGGTTTCTGGCGGGGACGGCGGGCGCCGCGGCGATCCTCGCGACGAGCGCGGCCGGCGGCTCGTCCACCGAGGCCCACGCGGCCCAGCTCGCGGCGGCGAAACGGGCACCCGTCGGCGAACTCCCTGATCCGGAGGAGTCGGGCATCGACCACATCGTGGTCGTGATGATGGAGAACCGGTCGTTCGACCACTACATGGGCTGGCTCCCCGGCGCGGACGGACGGCAGGCCGGCCTCACCTTCACCGACGCCGACGGCAACGCGCACGACACCCACCACCTGAAGGTGCCGTGGGGCTGCGGCTTCCACGACCCCGACCACTCCTACGAGGGCGGACGCACCGAGTACAACGACGGCGCCTGCGACGGATGGCTGCGCGCCGGCGACAACGACGTGTTCTCCATCGGCTACTACGACGGCCTCGACCTGGGCTTCCACGGCCACGCCGCCCTCGACTGGACGGTCTGCGACCGCTACTTCCCGGCCGTCATGTCGTCCACGTTCCCCAACCGGATCTTCCAGCACGCGGCGCAGACCGACCGGATCGACAACGCGCTGACGATCTCCCAGACCACCACCATCTGGGACCGGCTGAAGGCGAAGGGCGTCTCCTGCCGCTACTACTTCAGCGACGTCCCGTTCACGGCGATCTGGGGCCTTCGCAACCTCGACATCACCCGGAACATAGCGGAGTTCCGCAGCGACGCCAGGCACGGCCGGCTGCCCGCCGTCAGCTTCGTCGAGCCCGCCTTCCTCGGCGAACTCTTCCTGCCGGGCATGTCCGAGGACGAGCACCCGCTCGCCGACATCCGCTTCGGGCAGGCGTTCCTGAACGAGGTCTACACGGCGGTCGTCACCTCACCGAACTGGCCGCGCACCCTCTTCGTGATCAACTACGACGAGTGGGGCGGGTTCTTCGACCACGTCCCGCCGCCTGAAGGCCCCGACCCGCGCCCCGACCTCGGCACCGCGCTGCGCGGCTTCCGCGTCCCCTGCCTGCTGATCTCCCCGCGCGCCCGGCGCGGCGCCGTCGCGCACGAGGTGTACGACCACACGTCCGTGCTGAAGGCGATCGAGTGGCGCTGGGGGCTGGAACCGCTGACCGTCCGGGACGCCGCCGCCCGCAACATCGCCGAGGTCCTCGACTTCGACGCCCCGCCCGACACGCGCGCACCCCGCTACGGCGCGAAACGCCCGATCAGCCTCGGCTGCCTGGACCCGTCCCACAGCCACACCGGCGACGACTGGGCCGGCCTCAACGCCTACGCCCGCACCCACGGCTTCCCCAAGCCCGCCTGACCTGGAGGGAAGGCCCGGCTAGGGGACGGCGTCGAGGGCGCGTTCGAAGGCGGGGGCGAAGCCGATGCGGCCGGCGATGCTGAGCAGCATCTCGTCCGGGTAGAGCTCCAGGTCGCCGGAGATGGCGCCGAGCTCCATCTCGTCCAGCCCCAGGTCCGCGAAGATCGACATGTCGCCGACGGGGAGGACCTGGTCGAGCTCCTCCTCGTCCGGGATCGGGATGTCCAGGTACTCCAGGACCTGGCCGGCCAGCGGCCAGTCGACCGAGGCCGTGACGTCCGACAGGAACACCATGACGTCGTCGCCGAGCAGGCGGATCGCCACGAAGAAGTCGTCGCCGACCGAGACCAGCCCGACCGTGCCGCCGAGGCTCGGCTGCTGGCGCAGGGCATGGATCAGCCCCGCGAGGTCCTCGGTCAGCGCGACCGGGAGGATCTCGGCCTCCCAGCCCTCGTCTTCCCGGTACACCACGACGGCGAAGTCCGTCGCGTCCACATCCGTCATTTCCACCCCACCGGCGCGTCTCCTGCCAGGGCATGGTCGCAGATGCGGCGCGCGCTCGCGTGCCCCACCGTCAAACTCGGCGCCGCATCCGGCGGCGAGCCCGGGAGGCGGCACCACGTACTGGTACCTGGCGCAACGAACCTATCCAATCCGCGTCAATTGATGCGGAAGGTGCGGCGGCGCAGCGCCGCGTGGATCCGCGCGCGGCGGGACCGGTGCGGCGTCACCCGGGCGCGCAGCTCACGCGCCTCGGCCAGCTCGCGCAGGAAGATCGCCCGGCGGCGCAGGTGCTCGCGCACCTGCTCGGGGGAGATGTCGACCTGCGGGCCCGGCCGCGGCGGGACGTCCGCGCCGCCGGATCCGGTGGCTGTGACATCGGTCACCACGGGGTCCGCGGGCGGGGGCGCGGTCTCGGGAGCCGGTGCGGGAGCAGCGGTTTCGGGAGGTTCGGGGGGGTCCGGAGCGCCGCGGTCGGGAGGCGGCGCGGGTCCCCTCGGCTGGTGCTCGCTCTCGCTGTTCATATCGCCATACTGCCCAGCTCAGCGGCGTCCTATCCTAGATCGGCAGGGTCCGGCCGGACGAGCCGGGTGGGCTACGGTGACCCCATGCAGACCCTCGCCGTCGACCACCCCCTCGTCGCGCACAAGCTCACCACGCTGCGGGACGTCCGCACCGACTCCCCCACCTTCCGGCGCCTGGCGGACGAGCTGGTCACCCTGCTCGCCTACGAGGCCACCCGCGACGTCCGGGTCGTCCAGGCGACCGTCAACACCCCGCTCGTCGAGGCGCAGGGCGTCCAGCTGGCGAGCCCGAAGCCGCTCGTCGTGCCGATCCTGCGCGCCGGGCTCGGGATGCTGGACGGCATGACGCGGCTGCTGCCGACCGCCGAGGTCGGCTTCCTCGGCATGATCCGGGACGAGGGCACGCTGCAGGCCCAGACGTACGCGACCCGGCTGCCGGACGACCTGTCCGGGCGGCAGTGCTACGTCCTCGACCCGATGCTCGCCACCGGCGGGACGCTCGCCGCCGCGATCCGGCTGCTGTTCGAGCGCGGCGCCGACGACGTCACCGCGATCTGCCTGCTCGCCGCGCCGGAGGGGCTGAAGTACCTGGAGCAGGCGTTCTCCGACATCTCGGCGCCGATCAAGGTGGTGACGGCCGCGGTCGACTCCCACCTGAACGAGCAGGGCTTCATCATGCCCGGCCTCGGGGACGCGGGGGACCGCCTCTACGGCGTCGTCTGACCGCGTCCCCGCGGATTACGGTCCGGCACCGGGCGTGACCTGCGATGTTCGTATGCCGTCGCGCGGGGTACCAAGCCCCTACGGAACGCCAGTGCGCGTTCCCCTCCGCCGTCCCGGCACAGGGGACCGTTACGGACCGGGCGGTGCGAGCGAGTTCGAGGACACGCTGATGGCTCACCAAGGGGACGATCTGCCGCGCTACGCCGCGATCGGCGAGCGGCTCACCGAGGAGTTCGACGGGGTGCACGGGTCCGACACGGTGGACCGGTGCGTCTCCGCCGCGCGCTACGGCGCCGAGGAGGTCACGGGGGCGGCGCCGCCCGACTTCGTGGAACGCATCGCGCGCCGGCACCTGGAGGTGCTCGCCACCGTCGCGGCCGAGAAGCGCCGCAAGGCGAGCCGCTCCTCCCTGGACAACGCACCCTAGACACCGCGCCCGACCGCCGGCCGCGACACGGGTCCGGTGGGCGGGACGGGTGGCGGCAACGCGCCACAGGCCTTGCTTTGCCGGTCGGGTGCGCTGTGCGAAACTGAACCGGGGTCCGTGGGTCAACGCTCCGGGAGGCAGTCGTGCCCGCAAAGAAGTACATGACGTGGGCCGCGGTGGCCTTCGTCGCGTTCTACGTGATCAAGCAGCCGGACGGCGCGGCCCAGTCGGTGGAGAGCGCCGCCAACGGCATCGCGTCCGCCGCCGGCTCGCTGGCCACCTTCGTCAACGCGCTCGCCTGAGGCCGGGATGAGGCTCGTCACTCCCGGCGACTCGGCGCCGGCGTCGGTCAACAAGTACCTGCTGCCGCACGAGAACCAGGTGATCACGGTGCGCCGGCATCCGGCCGTCCTGATGGTCCCGGTCGGGCTCGTCCTCGGCGGCCTGATCATCGCGGGCGTGCTGAGCAACACCCTGGCCAAGGACGCCGGGACGGTCATCAGCTGGATCTGGTGGGGCTGGCTGATCCTGCTCGCCTGGTTCGTCTGGCGCGTCGCGGAGTGGTCCGTCGACTACTTCGTGATCACCAACCAGCGGATGCTGCTGACCACCGGCCTCATCACCCGCAAGGTCGCGATGATGCCGCTGGCCAAGGTCACCGACATGAGCTTCAAGCGGACGATCGCGGGCCGCATGCTCGGCTACGGCGAGTTCATCCTGGAGTCCGCCGGCCAGGACCAGGCGCTCACGAACGTGGACTACCTGCCCTACCCGGAGCAGCTGTACCTCGAAGTCTGCGAGATGATCTTCCCGAACAAGAACCCGGAGCCCCCGGAGAAGACCCTCCC
>NZ_JABXFD010000357.1 GCF_013372625.1 Actinomadura sp. BRA 177 | reverse complement strand
AGAGGTGTATAAGGGCCAGCGCCCGCGCCGTCGGCGCCGCCCGTCCAGGCGCGCGCGGAGGACCCGGACGTCGAGGCCGTCCCGCTCAACCGCTTCCAGAAGGTGGCGGCCAAGCGGCTGACCGAGAGCAAGCGCGACGCGCCGCACTTCTACCTGAACCGCACGGTGGACGCCGAGCCGCTGCTGGCCTTCCGCAGGACGCTGAACGAGGCGCTCGCCCCGGCCAAGGTCAGCGTTAACGACCTCATCGTGAAGGCGGTCGCGACCGGGCTGCGCGCGCACCCGGCGGTGAACGTCTCCTACACCGAGGAGAACCTGCTCTTCCACAAGCGCATCAGCGTCGGCGTCGCGGTGGCGGTCAAGGACGGCCTCATCGTCCCCGTCATCAAGGACGCGGACCGCAAGGGCGTCTCGCAGATCGGCGAGGAGACCCGCGAACTCGCCGGCAAGGCCCGCGACGGCAAGCTGTCCCTCAACGAGATGAGCGGCGGCACGTTCAGCGTCAGCAACCTCGGCATGTTCGGCGTCGACTCGTTCTCCGCGGTGATCAACCCGCCGGAGGCCGCGATCCTCGCCGTCGGCGCCGTCCGCGACGAGCCCGTCGTCCGCGACGGCGAGGTCGTCCCCGGCAAGCGCATGGCGCTGACCCTCTCGGTCGACCACCGCGCCACCGACGGCGCCACGGCCGCCAGGTTCCTGGACCACCTGGCCGACCTCCTGGAGAACCCCCTCCTGATCGTGGCCTAGGAAAGAGCCGACCGGCCTCGCGGGTTTGCCGGAGGCCGGTCGGCCGCGGCGCGGCTACGCGAGCTTGTAGAGGACGGGCATCGACTCGGTGTCGTTGGCCCGGAGGTTGGCGCGGACGAACGTCAGGAAGCTCGGCTTCGTGAACTGGTGCGCGGCGAAGCGGACCAGGCCGTGGTCCCAGCGCGCGTGGTTGACGAGGGCGTAGGGGGCGTCCCCGATCGGCTGGAGCAGGGTGGAGTTGTCCAGGCCGGTCTCGGCGGCGTACCAGCCGGCGAGGTGCTCCCACAGTTTCGCGGCGACCTCGGGGTCGTCCGCGGTGAAGTGGTTGAACAGGAACAGGCCCTGGCGGGTCTTGTCGACGTCCCCGATCCGCTTGACGTTGCGGAGGGTCGTGACGCGGGTCTCCCCCGCCGCCTCGATGAGCCGCCCGTACTCTTCGCTGCTCTGGACATCGCGGATCTTCTCCGGGGCGCTCGTCTCGATAAGGACGACGGCGTCGAAGCGGGGTGCTCCCGGGACCGGCGGCATCAGCACCGCGCGATACACGGTGGCCTTCACGACGGTGCCGAGTTCCTCCACGCGGGACGCGTGCGTCTTCAGCGCGGCCAGCACTTCGTCGCGGCGCGCGCTGCGGCGGACGAACGGGGCCCGGCCGGGCGGGTCGATCGTCGCGCCGACGTACACGTAGCCGTACGGGGCCGGTTCGCGCAGCGTGGCGCGGGGATACTTCGTGCTCGGGTTGCGGATCGTGACCGTCATCGGTGATCCCCCCTCGGTCACTTAGTGTGTCCTCATTCCAGTTTGGGTGAGCGCTCACTCAGACGTCAAGTGGCCGTATCCGGCCAACGGGTGGGGCGGGGCAATCAGCTCTGGGGCGGTACGCGAAGTAGGGTCGGGCATGGCGAAGACCGGTCGATCCGGCGTCGCGGCAGACCTGGCCCAGCGCCGACGAACGGCGCCGCCGCGGCGGGCATCCGGGGACCGGCAGGGGAACCACGATGCCGACAGTCCAGACGTCCAGGGCGCGGGCCGCCGCGCTGGCCGCCGCCGCGGGCCTGCTGCTCGCGGGCGGGGTCGCGGGGCTCGCGCCCAGTGCGGGCACCGCGTCCAGCCACCGCGAGGCGCCGCTCATCTCCGGGCAGCCGCAGTACGACAACACCGACGTGTACGCGTTCGTCAGCCCGGACAGGCCGGACACGACGACGCTGATCGCGAACTTCATCCCGTTCGAGGACCCGGCCGGCGGGCCCAACTTCTACAAGTTCGCGCGGGACGCCCGGTACGACCTCAACGTCGACAACGACGGCGACTCGCTGCCGGACCTCACCTACCGCTTCCAGTTCCACGACCGGTTGAAGAACGGGAACACGTTCCTCTACAACACCGGGCCGGTGACGAGCCTCGACGACCCGGACCTCAACTTCACCCAGACCTATGACCTGACGCTGATCCGGCGGGTGGACGGGAACGTGCACAGCGTCCGCAAGCTCGCCGACGGCGCGCCGGTCGCGCCGTCCAACGTGGGCAAGGCGTCCATGCCGGACTACACGACGCTGCGCGCGCAGGCGGTCAAGCCGGTGGGGAACGGGACGACGTCGTTCGCCGGGCAGGCCGACGACTCGTTCTTCCTCGACCTGCGGGTGTTCGACCTGCTGTACGGGGCGAACCTCAAGGAGGTCGGCAACGACACCCTGAGCGGCTACAACGTCAACACCGTCGCGGTGCAGGTGCCGACGCGGCAACTGGTGAAGGGGCACGACCCGGTCATCGGGGTGAACTCGACGGTGTCGCGGCTCACCGCGTCCGGTGAGTACGCGCAGGTGTCGCGGCTCGGGAGCCCGCTGGTGAACGAGGTGGTCATCCCGCGCGGCAGGAAGGACACGTTCAACGCGTCCACGCCCTGGCAGGACGCGCAGTTCGCCGGGTTCGTCACCGATCCGGAGCTGCCGAAGCTGATCGAGAAGATCTACAAGATCCCGGCGCCGTCCGGGCCGCGCAAGGACCTCGTCCAGGCGTTCCTGACCGGCGTGCCGGGACTGAACCAGCCGGCGCACGTCCGGCCGGCCGAGCTGCTGCGACTCAACACGTCCATCGAACCGGCCGCGAAGCCGGACCGGCTCGGGGTGCTCGGCGGCGACAAGGCGGGCTTCCCGAACGGGCGGCGCCTCACCGACGACGTCATCGACATCGAGTTGCAGGCCGTCGAGGGCGAGCTGCTCGGCCAGAAGAACGACCTCGGGGACGCCGTCAACGCCAACGACGTCGGGTTCGAGAAAAGGTTCCCGTATGTCGCGCAGCCGCATTCGGGGTCGGACGTGCGTGGTGCGACCAAGCCCGGGGCGAAGGCGTCCGGCACGGCAGACGGCTAGCAGGTGAACTTCCTCAACGCGGGCGCGGTCGAGGACACCTCCGAGCCGGATGGCGGTTCGCGACTGCTCTCCGTGCTGCCGGTCGCGGCGCTGTCGGGTGCCGCGGCGTTCGTGCTGACCGGCGGGCTGCTGTGGTGGCGGCGCCGCCGTCCCGCGATGGGACGGCACGAGAACTGATGCGTCCTCTTCTCGCCGGGGCCTCGGCGGCCGGGCTGGTCGCGGCGCTGACGCTCGGATCGGCGGTCGTCTTCGGCCGTCCTTCCGATGCGCCGGCCGCGGCCCGTCCGGCCCCGGGCATCGCCGGCTTGCAGGCACGGCTCCGCGAACAGCCGCATGACGCGGTCGGCTGGGCCTCGCTGGGGGCGGCCTATGTGGAGCAGGCGCGGCTGACCGGTGACCCGACCTACTATCCGAAAGCCGACGACGTGCTGCGGCGTTCGCTGCGGGAGGCGCCCGGGAACGACGGCGCGCTGGCCGGGCTGGGCGCGCTGGCGGCGGCTCGCCACGACTTCCATGGTGCGTTGCAGTCTGCGGACCGGGCGCTCGCAGTGAACCCGTACGGGCAGCGGGCCGCCGCCGTCCGGGTGGACGCGCTGGTCGAGCTGGGCCGCTACGACGATGCCCTGGCCGCCGCCCGGCGCGCGGATGCCGTCCGTCCGGGCATCCCGATCTTCACGCGGCTCGCGTATGTGCGGGAGCTGCGCGGTGAGGTCCGGGAGGCGCGGCGTGTGCTGGGGCTGGCGCGTGCGTCGGCGACCGAGCGCGGCGACCTCGCCTACATCGCGACCCAGCTCGGCGAGCTGGCCTGGAACGACGGCGACCTGGGACGGGCGGACCGCGAATACGCCGAGGCTCTACGCGTGTCGCCCGATCACGTGCCGGCTTTGGACGGACGTGCCCGCGTCCGCGCCGCGCAAGGCGACGTCGCGGGTGCCCTCGCCGACCGGGCCGGGATCGTCCGGCGGCTGCCGCTTCCTCAGTACCTGACCGAGTACGGCGAGCTGCTGGAGACGGCCGGACGCCGAGACGAGGCGAAACGGCAGTACGCGGTCGCGACGGCGTGGGCGCGGATCGCCAAGGCGAACGGCGTCGACGCCGACCTGGAGATCGCGCTGTTCGAGAGCGACCATGGCGATCCCAAGGCGGCGCTCCGGGCGGCTCGGACCGAGTACGAGCGGCGCTGCCCGGACTCTGCCGTCCGGCAGTGCAGCGTGCATGCGGCGGACGCGCTGGCCTGGGCCCTGCACGCCAACGGCCGCGACGCGGAAGCACTGCACTATGCCCGGCAGGCAACCGCGACGGGATACCGCCGCGCGCAGTTCCATTTCCATCTCGGCGTCATCGAGAAGGCACTCGGCAAGCGCCGCGACGCGCGACGCGACCTGGCCGACTCATTGCGCCGCAATCCGCGGTTCTCGCCGCTGTGGGCGCCTCGCGCCAAAGCCGCACTGGACGATCTGGAAGGCACGTCATGATCGCTGCCGTGATCGCCGCCGGGCTGCTCACCGCGCACCCCTCGTCGCGTCCGCGTCGCGCGGGCGGGTGGTCGTCGCGTCGTCGGGACTGCGGACGCTGCCGTCCTCGAAGGCGTACCAGCTGTGGCTGATCGATGCGGACGGGCCGCGCTCGGCGGGGCTCCTGCCTGATGATCGGACGCATCCGGTCGTCGCCGGGACGTGGCGTCCGTCCGACAAGCTGGGCGTCACCGTTGAGCCGGCGGGTGGTTCCGCGCGTCCGACGACGACGCCGCTCGTGCTGGTGAGCCCCGCCTGACCATTGTCGTCTCTCTGACGATATGTGATCATTGCGGGCATGTCGGTGCATGTTCCGCTGGGTCCGCTGCTCGACCCCGCATTCCATCTGGGGTCGGTGCCCACGACGTGGGCGGAGCTCCTGGGCTTCGCGACGGGCGCGGTGAACGTGTGGCTCGTCGTCCGGCAGAACATCCTGAACTGGCCGATCGGCATCGCGAACGTGATCCTGCTCGGGCTGGTGTTCCTGGACGGCGGCCTCTACGCCGACTCCGGGCTCCAGGTCGTCTACGTCGCGCTCCAGGCGTACGGGTGGTGGGTGTGGCTGTACGGCGGGAACGGCCGCGACGCGCTGCCGGTGCGGCGGACGCGGGCGGCCGAGTGGGCGGCGCTCATCGCGGCGGGCGCGGCCGGGACCGCGTTCCTGACCTGGGCGCTGTCCGTCTGGACCGACTCGACCGTGCCGTTCTGGGACGCCCTCACCACCGCGATCTCGCTCATGGCGACGTACGGGCAGTCGCGGAAGCTGCTGGAGTCGTGGTGGCTGTGGATCACCGCCGACCTGGTCTATATCCCGCTTTACTTCTACAAGGACCTCAAGCTGACCAGTGTCCTGTACGTCATCTTCCTGACGCTGTGCGTGTTCGGGCTGCTGGCCTGGCGCCGCGACCTGCACGCTCGTGCCCTTGAGCCGGCGGTCGCGTGAGGTACGCGCACGGCCTCGTCATCGGCAAGTTCTATCCGCCGCATGCCGGACACCACCATCTGATCGACGTCGCGGCGGAGGCGTGCGCCCGGGTGAGCGTGGTCGTCGCGGCGTCCACCGTCGAGAGCGTCCCGCTCGCGCTGCGGACGGCGTGGCTGCGCGAGGTGCACCGGCAGCCGCACGTGGAGATCTTCCCGGTGGTGGACGACGCGGAGATCGACTACGAGTCCGACGAGATCTGGACGGCGCACGTCGCGGCGTTCCGGGCGGGACTCGCGATGCGGTCGGGGCTTGGGGTGCCCGTTCCGCCGGTCGATGCGGTGTTCAGCTCCGAGGCGTACGGGCCTGAGCTGGCGGAGCGTTTCTCCGCCATCCATGTGGCGGTCGACCCGCCGCGCGACCGTTTTCCGGTCAGCGGCACGGCCGTCCGGGACGATCCCGTGGCGAACTGGGAGTTCCTGTCGCCGCCCGTCCGGGCGCATCTGGCGCGGCGGGTCGTGGTGGTCGGTGCCGAGTCGACCGGGACGACGACGCTGACCCGCGCCCTCGCCGCGCACTACGCGTCGCGCGGCGGTGTCTGGGCCGCGACCCGGTGGGTGCCCGAGTACGGCCGGACGTTCACCGAGGAGAAGCTCGCCGCCGTCCGCCGCGCCACCGGCGACCCGTCGCTGTGGCTGGACGATCTGGTGTGGGAGTCGGCCGAGTTCATCGAGATCGCCGAACATCACGCGGCCCTGGAGGATGCCGCGGCGCGATCGGGGTCACCGCTGCTGGTCTGCGACACCGACGCGTTCGCCACCGCCATCTGGCATGAGCGCTATCTCGGTGTTCCGGCTTCCGAGGTGGAGGCCGTCCACGAGCGCGTCGCGCATCATCTGTGGATCCTGACCTCGCCTGAGGGCGTCCCGTTCGAGCAGGACGGCTGGCGCGACGGCGAGATGATCCGATCGTGGATGTCGCGCCGCTTCCAGGAAGAACTGGAGAAACGGGACCTGCCGCACATCACCGTGACAGGCCCCCACGAACACCGTCTGGCCGCCGCCGTCGCGGCGACCGACGCCTTGCTGACCAAGGGCTGGACCTTCAGCGAACCGCTGACCCCCTAGCCCTTGGCCTTTCCATCAGTCGACCAAGAGGAGTTCGGTGACGTAGAACTCCCTGATGTCGGCGATCACCAGGTACTCCGCGATTCCTGTCACGCCCTCCTTGAGCGAGAAGGAGTAGTGAACACCGACGGTGTCAAGCGGCACTCCCGGGGGCGGGAGGCCGACGTCGATCGCCTCACCGCCGCGCTTTGCCAGGTCGCAGAGTTGCCGGTTGAGGATGTCCTCCACCGGCTTCGGCAGGCCCAGAAGGACATTGACCACCTTCTCGGTGCAGAAGACGGTCCATCCACGGCTGTGGAAGGTCATTCGGCGCCGGAACGGCGTTCGAGCCGGCGCTGGACCTCCGAGAGCGGCACGAGGTTGCGGCCGGCCCGCGCGTCGGCGAGCCGCTTCTCCCGGCCGGGGTCCTGGGCCAGGACCGCCTGCCCCCACCAGACCAGCATCACCTCGTCGAGGTCCGCCCCGAACTCGGCGGTCATGACCTGCTCCATGAACAGCGCGCGCCTCTCCTTGGGCAGCCGCTCGCTGATGCCCTTGATCGTCCGCGGGATCCCGTAGGTGGGACCCGAGAACGGCAGGGGGGGTTCGAGTGGTTCTGCGCTCATGTCGCTCCTGTCTGTCTTGTTCGGTCCCCGCTCGCCCGTACACCGGGACCCTACTAGGTCCCACCGACAGGACGGAGGGTCATTTCGCGGAACTCAGCGTATTCACATCCCTGGCTGTAAGAGGACACAAAAGCGTTTTGTAGGTATAGGTACGATCCTGGCGGGTTTGGTATTCGGGACGGACGGGATTGGGCGTGCCGCCGACCCCGGTGACCGAGTGGTCGATATGGAGCGTGTTCCAGCCCGGATTGCGGACGCGGGCGAACGGGTAAAGCGCGCGGTCCAGGTCGTCGTACGGGGTGACGCTCGCCTCGATGGTCGCGTCCAGGCCGGCGGCGAGGAGGCCGGCATGGCCGTCGGTCAGCATCGTCCAGCGGACGTCGTCATGGTTGCCGTAGTCCTGCGGCCGGTAGTACGAGACGTACTGGTCGTCGACCGTGGACGACCAGACGCCCATCCGGGTGCCGTCCTTGCGGTCGTTGTAGTTGCCGACCGGCCCGCGCCCGTACCAGGCGAACGTCTTGTAGCGGTCGGGGACCTTGAGTGTGTAGCCGACGCGAGGCAGGTAGGGCAGGCTTCTGACCTGGCCTTGCGGGACGACCTGGTGCGTCAGCTCGATCCGTCCGGCGCCGTCGATGGCGTAGGTCGCGGTCTGGTCGAACCACGCGTCGGGGTGGTCGGGGGCGGCGGTCTTCGAGGCGATCTCGACCGTGACGCGGTCGCCGGGGGTGACCGTCATCCAGGTGGGCGTGGTGGCGAGGCGGTCGAGGCCGAGCCGACGCCAGTCCTCGCCTTCGGCGCGTCCCCAGGTGTAGGTCTCGTTGCTGATCGGCGGACGCCACACGTCGAGTTCCGGGCCGGTGCGGAGCAACTCCCGGCCGCCGGCGCGCATGGACGTCAACGTCCCCTTGGCCTTGTCGAAGACGTACCGGAAACCCTTACCGGTGACGACGATTTCCTTATCGTTTTCGCGCGCCTTTACCGTGCCGGTGGCCTTCTTCTTGATTCCGGGGACTTCTGTGCCTCCGGCCGAGAATTGACCGAAGCCGACGACGCGGCCATGCTCCACGGCCTCCACGGTCAGCCATCGTTCATTATTGGCGGGATTGGATGGCGGCGATGGAATTCGTACTTCAGTCGTCCCGCCCGGCGGCAGTTTCACCGACGACTTCCCGGACGACAGCGTGCGGGCGCCCTCCGTGTAGCGCCAGCGCATCTCGGCCGAGCTGGTCGCGAAGACCCGTTCGCTGGAGACCGACACCGTCCCATCGCCGGCGCGGGTGACGCGGAGCGGCGACAGCACCCACGACAGCTGCGCCGTCTCCGGCTGGACGTACCGGTCAGAGCCGACGAGGCCGTCGTCCCCGGACAGGCTCTCGCCGTTCGACAGGAACGTCCCCTTCTTCGCGAAGTGGTCGAAGTCGAGCGCGAGGATGGCGTCCTTCTCCGGGTCCTCGCCGGCGCCCAGCTCGGTCGCGCTCAAAGCCCGGCCGTAGATGCGGACGTCGTCGATCGTGCCGTGCGCCATGCGTCCCCGGTAGCCGTCCTGCATGGTCTCGGAGTTGCGGGCGACGTTGACGTCCCCGGACGACCGGTCGATCGTCCCGCTGAAGGGAATGGACGCGGCCTCACGGCCGTCGACGTACAGCCGGATCGCCGTCCCGTCGTACGTGCCGGTGACCCGGTGCCAGGTGTCGTACCAGTTCGCGGGCACCGGCGCCCGGACCGTCCGCCATGTACCGCTGTGGACGAAGAACTCCAAGGTGTTCTCGTTCGACATCTTCAATGCGTACGAGTGGTCGCCCTTCCCCACGATCGTGAAGTCACCCGTCCACGGCCGGACGGGTTTCACCCATGCGTCGAGCGTGACGGACGTCCCGGTGAGGTCGAAGCGCCGGTCGCGGTACACCTCGACGAAGTCGTCCAGGCCGGAGAAGTACAGGGCCTTGCCGCGATGCCCGTCCACGGTCTTCGGCAGTCCTTGCAGCCAGGCCAGGATGTCGTTGCCGGAGCCGTCGGACGTCGTGATGACGGGCTGACGGAGGTTGGCCTCGGCCCAATCCCAGATGAAGCCGCCCTGCGTCTGCGGATGCCGCCGGATCACCTCCCAGAACTCACGGAAGTTGCCGAGGCTGTTGCCCATCGCGTGGGCGTATTCGCCCATGATGATCGGCTTTGTCGTAGTAGCGGCCTGCGCCTCCAGCCTCGCCGGGGTCGGGTAGCGCGGCCCCCAGACGTCGGCGTACGGAGCGTCGCCGTCCGGGCTGTTCGACTGGTGGTACAGGAGGCGCGTCGGGTCGGTCGCCGTCGCGTAGTCGGCCATCTTGTAGTGCGCGGCGCCGAGCCCGGCCTCGTTCCCGGTGTCCCACATGAGGACGCTGGGGTGGTTCTTGTCGCGCGCCAACATCGCCTTGAACCGGTCGAGGAACGCCTTCTGCCATTCGGGACGGTCGGCGAGGCAGTCCCGGTCGCCGGTCCTGGCGCAGTCCTCCCAGTTGTGGGTCTCGATATCCACTTCGTCATCGATCCACAGGCCGCGCCGGTCGGCGAGGTCGTACAGGTACGGGTCGGACGGGTAGTGCGCCGTGCGGACGGCGTTGAGGTTCAGCCGCTTCATCAGCGCCACGTCCGACTCCATGCGGGCACGGGTCTGGTGGCGTCCTGTGTCGGGATCGGTCTCGGGACGGTTCACGCCCTTGATGAGGATGCGCTTGCCGTTGACGAGGACCTGCTTGTCCTTCACCTCGATCTCGCGGAAGCCGAACGTCCCGGCGGTCGTGTGGACGACGCGTCCCTGGGCGTCGGTCAGTTCGAGGACGAGCGTGTAGACGTTCGGTGTCTCGTCCGACCACTTGGCCGGGTTCGTCACGGGCGCCGTAAGTCGAACGGTCGTGGCACCACCTTCAACGGAGGTCTTGCCAGAGAAGCGCTGAACCTCACGCCCATCAGGATCGACGAGCGTGGCACGGACGGCGTGCTCCCCCTCCGGCCCTCCCCTACTTGCCACGACGAGACCCACATTGAGCGTGGCGTCCCGGTAGGAGTCGTCCAGATCGGTCGTGATGGTCACGTCACGCAGATACGTCTTCGGAGTGGAGTACGCCCAGACGGAACGGAAGATGCCGCTGTACCGCCACTGGTCGTAGTCCTCCATGTAGGAACCGGAACTCCACCTATGCACTTGGACGGCGACCGTGTTGGCGCCCTTGTGCACGAGGTCGGTGATGTCGAACTCCGCCGGCGTGTACCCGCCCTGGTCGTAGCCCGCGTACTTCCCGTTCACCCACACGAAGTACGCGCTGACCACGCCTTCGAAGCGCAGGAACGTACGGCGGCCGTCCCAGGAGCCGGGCACGTCGAGCGTTTTCACGTACGCGCCGGTGGGATTGATGTCGCGAGGGGTACGCGGCGGGTCGTCCGGCCACACCTCTGTGGGGATGTTGCGGAACATCGGATGGTCGAGCCGGTCGCTCTGCCACGTATGCGGCACCTTCACCCGGCGCCAACCGGACGTGTCGAAGCCCGGTTTGTAGAAATCCTCAGGAACCTCGTCGGGACGGTCGGCGAGCGCGAACCGCCAGTCGCCGTCCAGCGACTTCGTCCAGCGCGAGGACTCCCCGCCGATGGCCTGTCGAACATCGTCATACGGCCGGAGCACGGCGTGCGGGGTCTCCTGCCCCTCGCCCACCATTTCGGGATCGTCCAGGTAGGTGTAGACATCGGGCGGCGGCGCCCCGAGGACGGCGGCGACGCCGGGCAGCGCCGACGCCAGCAGCGCCGACGTCGCGAGGACGACCACCACGACGCGGTACACGTATCGATCATCGCCGGTGCGGGCACGGGAACGGGGGAACGAGGCCATCGGCGCGGCGCCTCCTCGCAGGCGGGCCCCCGACTAGATCAATTACACCGGTGACGTTAGGTGCGCGTCACGTCCCGGTCAAGACGGAAGAGATCCTCGTCGATCCGGTCGAGGGCGAGCCGGACGGCGCCGAGCCCCACCGCCTCGTCCCCGAGCTGGGAACCCTCGATCCGGACCGGGCTCAGGCACAGCGGCCGCACCCGGCGCCGCAGCTCCGCGACGAGCGGGCCGCCGGACCGGACCAGCGGCCCGCCGACGATGATCATCTCGGGGTCGAGCGCGAGGGCCATCGCGGCGACGCCGCGCGCCATCCGGGCGGCGAGCGCGTGCACCAGGGCCAGCGCCTCGGCGTCGCCGCCGGCCGCGGCGGCC
>NZ_JABXFD010000466.1 GCF_013372625.1 Actinomadura sp. BRA 177 | reverse complement strand
GTCTTCGGGTGGGTGGGGCACGGCGGATGGTGGTTCGTGTGGCCGCCGCACCGCACTGGGTGTGCGGGGCGGCGGCCGGGTGGATCAGGGGGTGCGGCGTAGGCGGCGTTCATGGGCGAGGTTGATGACGCCCGGCGGGGGACGGCGGCGGCGGTGCAGGCGGAAGCGGATGCGGGTGCGGCGCCAGACGAAGGCCATGGTCAACGTCAGGACCATGCCCGTCAGTGCTCCGCCCGTCGCCGTAGTGGCGTCGCGCAGGGCCATCCGAGGCTGCGGCCGCTCCGGGGAGGGGCTTGCAGCCGGAGAGGGACGCGGCCACTGGGGGAAGAGGCGTACCTGGCGTTGAACGAGGTTGAGCGGGTCCAGGTAGAGAGCGCCCCGGCGCAGCCCCCAGTGCAGGCAGGGCACACGGCAATGGAGCAGGCCGTCCTCCAGGACGCCGATCCGCGTGCCGGACGCGACCCGGCGCCCCACATGGACGCTCGGACGGACGGGCAGGTACGTCGTCCGAAGTGCCCCGTGGTCGATCGCGACGACACCGCGTCCGGCCAGGCGGTCGGCGTAGGAGACGCGTCCCGGCCCGGCGGCGTAGACGGCCTGCCCGGGACGTCCCGCGAGATCCACCCCGCGGTGGCCCGGCCCCCACGGGCTCGACGGCGGCGCGAAGGCCCGGAGAACCCGCGGAGCGGGCGGGCCTAACGGCCACCGCCACGCGTCCAGGCCCGGCGTGCCGGCGGCGATCATGCAGGTGAGCAGCAGCGTGAGCAGCGTCATGCAGCGCAGCCTGCCGGGTCCCCGCCGCCGTGTCGACGGGGTCGGTGAACTGTGGATAACCCCGCCGACCGTTGATGCCCGGATGCGTCGGCGCCCTGATAATCTGTAGGGGTGCCCGGAAGGACACCGGCCAGGGCCAGGCCGTCATCGAACCGCCTCCGGGCGGGGAGACGAGAAGCCGCTCCCGGAACGGACAGGCCCAGACCCGGCAACGGGCCAGCCGCCTGGGACACCCACGGCGGCTGATTTCACGCGTCCGCATGCCACCACACGGTGGGGCGCAGTCCCTAGGTCCGTCGCGCAGGCGACGGTGGGGCCGCACCCGGGCGCAGGCAGACAACCAAATGCGGCCCGGAAGGGCCAGAGAAGGAGAACACGGGCAATGGCACCCGTCGTCACCATGCGGCAGCTCCTTGAGAGCGGCGTCCACTTCGGCCACCAGACCCGCCGGTGGAACCCGAAGATGAAGCGCTTCATCCTCACCGAGCGCAACGGCATCTACATCATCGACCTGCAGCAGTCGCTGTCCTACATCGACCGCGCGTTCGAGTTCGTCAAGGCCACGGTGGCCCACGGCGGCACGATCCTGTTCGTCGGCACCAAGAAGCAGGCCCAGGAGTCCATCGCCGAGCAGGCGGCCCGGGTCGGCATGCCCTACGTCAACCAGCGCTGGCTGGGCGGCATGCTCACCAACTTCTCCACCGTCCACAAGCGGCTCACCCGGCTCAAGGAGCTGGAGGAGATCAACTACGACGACGTGGCCGGCTCCGGCATGACCAAGAAGGAGCTGCTCGGCCTGCGCCGTGAGAAGGACAAGCTGGAGCGCACCCTCGGCGGTATCCGCGACATGGCGAAGGTTCCGAGCGCCATCTGGATCGTGGACACCAAGAAGGAGCACATCGCGGTCAACGAGGCCAAGAAGCTCGGCATCCCGGTCGTGGCGATCCTCGACACCAACTGCGACCCCGACGAGGTCGACTACCCGGTCCCGGGCAACGACGACGCCATCCGCAGCGTCAGCCTGCTGACCCGCGTGGTGGCCGACTCCGTCGCCGACGGGCTGCTCGCCCGCGCGGGCGCCGCGACCGGCGGGGACGAGAAGCCGGCCGAGGGCGCCGCCACCGCCGGCACCGCCGAGCCGCTGCCCGAGTGGGAGCGCGACCTGCTGGAGCAGAAGTCGGCCGACGAGGAGAAGCCGGCCGAGGCCACGGCGGACGCCGAGGCGGCGCAGCCGGAGCAGGCCGAGGCGGCGCAGCCGGAGGCCCAGGCCGAGCAGGCCGAGCAGGCCGAGCAGGCCCAGCCGGAGCAGGCTGAGCAGCCGGAGCAGGCGCAGGAGGCCGCGCCCGAGGCTCCGCAGGCCGCCGAGGCCGAGCAGCAGGCTTGATCCCACGGTCCCGGCGGCCCTCTCAGGGCGCCGCCGGGACCGTCGCGGGTCCACGACCAACGACGAGAGAAGCGAAGAGAGCGATGGCCAACTTCACCGCCGCTGACGTCAAGCGGCTACGCGACCTGACCGGCTCCGGCATGATGGCCGTGAAGAACGCCCTCACCGAGGCGGACGGCGACTTCGAGAAGGCGACGGAGCTGCTGCGCCTCAAGGGCGCCAAGGACGTCGGCAAGCGCGCCGAGCGCACCGCCGCCAACGGCCTGGTCGCCGAGCACTTCACCGGCTCGGGTGATGGCGCGCTGCTGGAGCTCAACTGCGAGACCGACTTCGTCGCCAAGAACGCCCAGTTCATCGAGCTGGCCCAGCGTCTGGTCGAGTTCGCCGCCGGCAGCGGCGCCGCCGACGCCGCCGGCGTGCTGGCCGCCGAGATCGAGCCCGGGAAGACCGTCCAGGCCCTGATCGAGGAGAACAGCGCCAAGATCGGCGAGAAGCTGGAGCTGCGCCGGTTCGCCCACTTCCAGGGCGCCTACGTGGCCAGCTACCTGCACAAGTCCGACCCGTCCCTGCCGCCGACCACCGGCGTGCTGGTCGAGCTGGACACCGAGAACACCGAGGTCGCCAAGGACGTCGCGCAGCAGATCGCCGCGATGGCGCCGAAGTACCTCACCCGCGAGGAGATCCCCGCCGAGGCGATCGAGAAGGAGCGGGCGCTCGCCGAGCAGCTCACCCGCGACGAGGGCAAGCCCGAGCAGGCCATCCCCAAGATCGTCGAGGGCCGGGTGAACGCCTACTTCCGCGACTTCGTGCTCGTGGAGCAGGCGTTCGTGAAGGACGGCAAGAAGACGATCGCCAAGGTCCTCGACGAGGCCGGGGTGAAGGTCGTCCGCTTCGCCCGGTTCAAGGTCGGGCAGGCGTAAGGGCACTCTGGAGACGGGGTACCCGAGAGACATCGCAACCGCAACGAGGAGGCCGCCGACGTGCCGGACAAGCAGACCACTAGCGCGACGGCGGCCTCGTCGTCCGGTGGGCACACCACCGGCGGGCACGCGCCGCGGGCCGGCTGGAAGCGGGTGCTGCTGAAGCTCTCGGGCGAGGCCTTCGCCGGACGCGACCCGCTCGGCATCGACCCCGAGGTCGTCCAGCACGTCGCCGAGGCCATCGCCGAGGCCGTCCGGGACGGCGTGCAGGTCGCGGTCGTCTGCGGCGGCGGCAACATGTTCCGCGGCGCCGTCATGGCCGAGCGCGGCATGGACCGCGGCCGCGCCGACTACATGGGGATGATCGGCACCGTCATCAACTGCCTCGCCCTGCAGGACTTCCTGGAGAAGCTGGGGCTGGACACGCGGGTGCAGACCGCCATCACCATGAGCCAGGTGGCCGAGCCGTACATCCCGCGGCGCGCCATCCGGCACCTGGAGAAGGGCCGTGTGGTCATCTTCGGCGCGGGCCTCGGACAGCCGTTCTTCTCCACCGACACCACCGCCGCCCAGCGCGCGCTGGAGATCGGTGCGGAGGCGGTACTGAAGGCAACCCAAGTGGACGGTGTGTACGACGCCGATCCACGAAAGAATCCAGACGCGGTCAAGTTCGACCGTTTGGATTACGGTGAAGTCCTACAGCGGGGCCTGAAGGTCATGGACGCCACGGCCATCAGTCTCTGCATGGACAACACTCTGCCCATCGTGGTCTTCGACCTCATGGGGCAGGGCAACATCGTCCGGGCCGTCCGGGGTGAGAAGATCGGCACGCTGGTCAGCCCGGCACAGGGCTGACCGCAGCCCGCGACGGCGCGGAGCGCGCCGGGCAACCGCAGGAGCAGGGCCGACCAGATGACATGGGAGTCACAGTGATCGACGAGACCCTCTTCGAGGCCGAGGAGAAGATGGAGAAGGCGGTCGCGGTCGCCAAGGAGGACTTCCAGGCCATCCGCACCGGCCGGATCACCCCCGCGGCGTTCAACAGGATCACCGCCGAGTACTACGGGACGCCGACCCCGATCAACCAGCTCGCCTCGTTCACGCTGCCGGAACCGCGGATGGTCATCGTCCAGGTCTTCGACAAGTCGTCCATGCAGGCGGTGGAGAAGGCGATCCGCGACAGCGACCTCGGCGTGAACCCCACCAACGACGGCAACGTGATCCGCGTCGTGTTCCCCGAGCTGTCGGAGGAGCGCCGCCGGGAGTACATCAAGGTCGCCGGGACGAAGGCGGAGGAGAGCCGCGTGTCGGTCCGCAACATCCGGCGCCGCGCCAAGGACACCCTCGACAAGCTCGCCAAGGACGGCGAGGCCGGCGAGGACGAGGTCCGGCGTGCGGAGAAGGAGCTCGACGACACGACGCACCGCTACGTGGCGCAGATCGACGAGCTGCTCGAGCACAAGAAGGCCGAACTGCTCGAGGTTTGATGGAACTCGATGACGCCGGGGAGCCCACGGGTTCCCCGGATGAGCCGGAGGTCGACATGGCCGGCCCGCCCCCCGGAGAAGCTCTGGACTCGCCCTCCGAGCAGGACGGTCCCGCGGAGGTGCCGCCGGTCCCGCCGGTCGGCGCCACCGCCGCGACGCCCCCTGTGACGTCCTCACATGGGGCTTCCGGCGCGTCCGCTGAAACACCTCCCGGGGCTTCCGAACCGGAAGAGAAACCGCAGAGCAGGACCGGCCGCAACCTGCCGCTCGCCATCGGCGTGGGCGCCGGTCTGGGCGCGCTCGTGCTGGTGTCGCTCTACACGGTCAAGGAGATCTTCCTTGCCGTGATGATCGTGTTCCTGTTCCTCGGCATGCGCGAGCTGACCGAGGCGTTCAAGAGCCGCGACATCCGCGTTCCGTTCATCCCGGTCGCGACGGGCATGGTGGGCACACCCGTCGTCGCGTACGTGTGGGGGCCCACCGCCACGGTGGCGGCGGTGTCCCTGACGGTGCTCGCGCTACTGATGACACGGATGACCGAAGGCTCCGCGGGATACGTGCGTGACGTTGCCGCCGGTTCGTTCGTGGCGGGCTACCTGGTGCTGATGGGCGGGATCGTCGCGCTGCTCATGCGGCCGGACGACGGAGACCACCGCATCGTCATCTTCATCGCCACGACCGTCGCCAGCGACATCGGCGGCTATTTCGCCGGGTCCTTCCTGGGCAAGCACAAGCTGGCCCCCACGATCAGCCCGAAGAAGACGTGGGAGGGCGTCACCGGTTCCGCCATCACGTGCATGGCCGTCGGCGGCTGGCTCGTCTGGTGGCTGCTGGACGGCGGGCAGGTCTGGCAGGGCGTGATCATCGGCCTCGCCGCCGTGGTCACCGCGACCGCCGGCGACCTCGTCGAGTCGATGGTCAAGCGCGACCTCGGCATCAAGGACTTGGGAACGCTCCTTCCGGGCCACGGCGGGGTGATGGACCGCCTCGACTCCCTGGTCGCGACGGCCCCCGTCGTGTGGCTTCTCCTGGAGCTCTTCCTCCCGACGTAGGACGCGCCTAGGGTTGCTCTAGGAGATGACCCAGGAACGGCCCTGCTGGGCGAGGCGCCGTATGAGCGCGTCCGATCCCTCGCTCTTCGCGTAACGGTGCTCCTCGCCGGTGATGGGCACGAGCCACAGCCACCGGACGGCGTCGCCGTTCAGCGTGAGTCCGGTCATGGCGGGAGCCTCAGGGCCTGCCAGACGGCTCGGATCGTCCAGGAGGAGGACGCCTTCCCAGGACGACTCACCGCTGCCCAGCGGGAACGTGCGGGCTTCGTGGTACCACTTCACGACGTCCCCTGGGGCGAACCACGTCACCGAACGCCATGGGTACTGCGCCAGCCAGGGGAAGATGCTGCCGGCCTTCTGGCTGGGGAGCGTGCTCGCGACGGCGAGTTCGATCCGTCCGTAAGGGGCGACGTCGTCTTCGTACAGTTCGACCGTGGGCATGCGCTGGCGGCTCATCCCGACAGTGCTCAATACGGTGAATTCCCGGTCGCCCCTTGCGGGACGTTCCGACACCCCTACTGTCGGGGCGACTCCCGCCCTGCCGCTCGCCAACTGCCGTCCGACATCATGCCAGTAGTGGCCACTCGGGCCGAGCCGTTGCAGCAGGTGGCCGAGCACCGACTGCTGGAACTCCGCCCAGGAACCGTCGGCCCGGCACCGCTTCCAATGCTCGCGCGCCAGGTCGATGCGCGGCCCGAAGTCCTCGATCTCCTCGTCCAAGGGGAACGCGAACGGGCTCTGGCGGGTGGCGTCGCGGGCGTATCCGGGGATGCCGCGTCCCATGTCCGACCAACCGGGGATCACGAACAGCGGGTCGCCGGCCTCCAGGACGGCGACGCCGTCGCCCTCCTCGAACCACACGACCTCCATGGACTCGGCGTCCAGCGCCTGGCGTCCCGACGCGTCGCGCACGTGGGACTCGGGCAGGAGGGGCGGACGGCCCGCGTCCAACCGGGACTGGTCCAGCTCCGGCGGGGCCTTGCGGTGGTTCGCGACCCACGTCGCCCCGACCACCGAGTCCCGCGCGTCCTTCAGGTAGGCCACGGTGACGTCGCCGTCGGTCTCGACGACGAGCCGCCTGCTGCCGTACGGGCTCGCCGCGGCGTGGACGACCTTGGCGGCGGACGCCCGGGACGAGACGCCGCCCTTACGCAAAACGGACATGATCGAGACCTTAGTCGCAGACAAGGTCATGTGCAGGAATGTCGTCTTACAGGTAAGGACGTCCGCCTGCGGACGGACGATGCACGGCCCGGTGTTTGCGACACTGGAAGGACCATGTCTACGACCCAGCCCGCCCCCACCCAGCCCGGCACCACGGGTACCGCGCCCAAGAAGACCCCGGCGAAGCTCGTCTTCGCCGCCCCGAGGCGCGGTAAGCCGCCGAGGCACCTCGCCGACCTCAGCACGGCGGAGCGCCGCGAGGCGGTCGCCGAGCTGGGGGAGAAGCCGTTCCGCGCCGATCAGCTGTCGCGGCACTACTTCGCCCGCCTGGTGGACGACCCCGCCAAGATGACGGACCTGCCCGCCGCCGTCCGCGAACGCCTGGTCTCCGAGCTGCTGCCCTCGCTGCTGACGCCGGTCCGCGAACTGGACTGCGACGGCGGGACGACGCTCAAGACGGTCTGGAAGGCGTTCGACGGCGTTCTGTTCGAGTCGGTGCTGATGCGCTACCCGGACCGGGCCACCATGTGCGTCTCGTCCCAGGCGGGGTGCGGAATGAACTGCCCCTTCTGCGCGACCGGTCAGGCAGGGCTCACACGTAACCTCTCGACGGCGGAGATAGTCGAACAGGTCGCCGCGGGCGCGCGCGCACTTGCTCGTGGGCGCATCCCAGGAGGGCCCGGACGAGTCTCCAACATCGTCTTCATGGGCATGGGCGAACCCCTGGCCAACTACAAGGCCGTCATAGGCGCGGTGCGTCGCATCACCGATCCGGCACCCGCCGGCCTGGGCATCTCCCAGCGTTCGGTCACGGTTTCCACCGTTGGGCTCGTCCCGGCGATCGAGAAGCTCGCCGCAGAGGACATGTCCGTCCGGCTGGCGGTCTCCTTGCACGCGCCTGACGACGAGCTGCGCGACGACCTCGTACCCATCAACAACCGGTGGAAGGTGTCCGAGGTACTGGACGCCGCATGGGCCTACGCCGACCGCAGCGGACGCCGTGTCTCGATCGAGTACGCCCTCATCAAGGACGTCAACGACCAGGCGTGGCGGGCCGATCTTCTCGGCAGGCTCTTGCGCGGGAATCTCGTACACGTCAATCTGATCCCGTTGAATCCGACGCCGGGTTCCAAGTGGACCGCCTCACGGCCCGAGGACGAGCGCGA
The DNA here is from genome assembly GCF_013372625.1 of Actinomadura sp. BRA 177. GTDB lineage: Bacteria > Actinomycetota > Actinomycetes > Streptosporangiales > Streptosporangiaceae > Spirillospora. Next base: position 3,709 of record NZ_JABXFD010000466.1, on the reverse strand, counting down.
GTTCGTCCGGCGCCTGGAGGCCCACGGGGTCCCGGTCACGGTGCGCGACACTCGGGGCAGGGAGATCGACGGAGCCTGCGGGCAGCTGGCGGCGTCGACCAAGGACTGAGCGCGCCGCGGGCGTGCCCCCTGCACCCCGCGGGCGCGGGTGGAGGAGCACGGTGAGGACTGGCGCGCGGTTGCCGGTGGTCTTGCGCGGCTATGACCGGACCCAGGTCGACACCCTGCTGAAGCGCATCTCGCAGGCGCTGGACGGCGGGCCGCCGGTCTCCGCGGACGAGGTCCGCGCGACCCGCTTCGACGTCGTCCTGCGCGGCTACGACAACCGTTCGGTGGACGAACTGCTGCGCGAATGCATCAGGGAGCTCCAGCTCAAGGAGCCGATCGGGGAACGTCCCAGGCGGCCGCGCGCACAACCCGGCTGGCTGATCAACTGGATCCAGAACGCCCGGTTCGCCAGCGCCGGCCTGCGCACCGGCTACGACGTCCGGGACGTGGACGCCTTCCTGGACCGCGTGGTCGCCGGCCTCCGCGGGACCGCCCCGCCCGTGACGGCGCGCGACGTGCGGGAGAGTGCCTTCCGCGTCGTCCTGCTGGGGCCCGGCTACGACGAGCAGGAGGTCGACCGCTTCCTCGTGCAGCTCGCGGGTGCCTTGGAACGCTGAGTTATCCACAATTTCGCCGGCTGCTGCGCGCCGTCCCCGGCCCGCGTCACGCTACGTGCATGGACTACTTCATCGCGCAGTTCCGCAGGCTCCGCGTCCTGCTCGACGCATTCCTCGCCCCGGAGATCACGGCCCTCCTCCTGCCCCTGGCCAGGCCGGCGCTGCGACTCGGCGCCGGCGACGGGGCCCCCGCCCACCTCGGCGGCACGCCCCTCCTCCCACCGGACGAACCGTGGCCCGAGTGGAACGGCCGCCCCCTCGACTTCCTCGGCGCGATCGACTTCGCGGGCTTCTCCCGCTACGGCGAGATCCCCGGCCTGCCCACGTCCACCACGATCGCCTTCTACTACGCCACCGAAACCCCACGCCCGTGGGGCGACGAAGCCGCACAACGCAACGGCTGGCGCCTCTACACCGGCCCCCTTCAAGCCGCGACACCACCACCCGGGACGACCTCGTACCCCGAGACCACACTGGCCGCCGCCCCGTTCCTCTCTCTGCCTTCACCCCAGGAGCCCGTCGTCCAGCGCCTGGAGACGATCTACAGCGGCGTCCTTGCGGTCTACGCGCAACTCCACGCCGCCTGGACACGCCACACCTGGCCGGAGAACGCGCCGACACACCAACTGGGCGGCTGGCCGGTCCTCGTCCAACGCCCGGTCGGCCCCGACTGCCTGTACGCCTCGACCGGCCGCACCCTGCACTCCCCGAACTCCCCGGCCCTCACCCCCGACGAGCAACGCACGGCCGAAGAGTGGCGCCTCCTACTCCAACTCGACTCGGACCCCCGCCTCGGCTGGTACTGGGGCGACCCGGGCCGCATCTACTTCTGCAACCGCCAGAACGCCCCACTGAAAGAAACCTGGCTAACCCTCCAAGCCGCCTGAGACCGCCCCCACGTGCCATCCACAAAGCCACCCCACCGGACCGCGCCCCGACCCACCCAAGGCAACCCGCAGCCCCGCACAACCAGCCCTCACGACGGCGCCCGCCGACGACCTGACGACTGGGGGCCGGGTGAACCGTTCCCAAGCGGCCGCCAAACCTTCACGGACACGACGTGGGATCGGGGGTGCGCATCCACGCTGTGCAGACCTGCCGCCCTCGCGAACTGATTACGGCGGTTTCAACTGGCTCCACTGGAACGGCCTCGTCTGGCCCCACCGGAAGATCCAGTGGCAGCTGGATTCGGCCCCGGTTCAGGCAATTAGCGACAAGAAGGAGCTGGTCACGGGTGGAGCCACATCAGGTCGCCGCAGGCATGCCGCCGCTGAGGGGGGCCACTCCAAGCCGCCTAGGTGGGGCCGCCTGAAACCGCCAGAACCACGCGATCCCGCGCATTGCGCTCAGCAAGACGGTGGCCGGACCTCTCATCACCCCAACGGCACCCTCGGGGCCCGGTGACGTCACCACCAGGTCATGGACTCGACCGAGGGAATGCCGGGCCCGGAGGCCAGCGCCCCTCTCGCAGGCCCCAGAAAACATAAGGGGGAGTGACCGCGTGCGGGGGCAGAGGCGGTGGCGTGTGGTGTGACGTAGAGGGCGCCGACGATCAGGGCCAGCGGGGCAGGTGGAGGGCGATAGCGGGGTCAGGGGCGGTGGCGTGTGGTGGTGATGTAGAGGGCGCCGACGGCCAGGGACCAGAGGAGCAGGTGGAGGGCGATGGCGGGGAAGCCGGAGGTGAAAGCGTGGGGGCCGTCGTGGGCGGTGCGCAGCCATTCGATCATCGGGACGGAGAGCCAGGCGAGGGGGCCGATACCGAGGAGGAGCAGCGCCAGGGCTCCGCCGAGGAGCGTGAGCAGCGATACGCCGGGATCGGGGATGACGGCCCGGCTTGTCCACGCGCCGAGCAAGGTCCCCGGGACGGCGACGAGGAGGTTCAGGCCGCAGCCCGTCAAGATCGCCGAGCCGGGTGGACCCGCCTGGACGGCCTGCAGGAGAGGAACGGCCAATGCCACGACGCCGAGGCAGAGATTCATCGCGTATGCCGCGAGCAGCCCCGCCCAAACAGGCGTGGACGGGCGGCGGACGGCGGTGGCCGTCAGTGCGCACTGCTCGTCGGGCTGCGTGTCGAGCAGACCGCGCGCCGCCCAGGCCCACACGGGGAACATGAAGGCCGCCACGTCCGCGAACGTACTGACGGCGAGAGCAGAGGCGTCCGGCCCGGCCGGCCCCTCAACGAGGATCAGCCCCACGAACAGCGCCACGACGATGAACGGCTGCAGGACGCGCAGCGAACGGACATAGCCCGCCACCTGGAACCGGACGAGCGCGATCACCGTCCGGACCTCCGCACCCGGTAGCCGTCCGCGCGCAGCTTGGTCTCCAGTGCGTCGGCCTCGTCCCCGGGCACCTCGACCTCGAGGACGGTCCAGTCGGCGGTTTCGTCGGGCGCGAGGCGGGTCACCGAGGCATCGGCCACCCTGAGCCGGTCGATGCCCGGCAGGACCTCGATGCAACGCTGATGGTCGCTGACGACCACGGTGGTCCCGCTGGCCGCCAATCCGGTGATCAGTTCGGGCAGTGCGTCACGGGTGGCGGCGTCCAAGCCCGCGAACGGCTCGTCCAGGATCAGGAGTTCGGGGCCGTCCATGAGCGCCTGAGCGAGCCCGACCTTTTGCGCGCTGCCCTTCGACAACTCAGGCAGCCGCACATCGAGGAGGTGATCGAACCGGAGCTGCTCAGCCCACGCACCGACCGCGTCCTCCGGCACCCGGCGCATCGCGGCCATGTGTCCCAAATACGCCCGGACGCTGAACGGCTGGTCCACGGGGAAGCGCTCGGGCGCGTACCCCACTCTTGCGGGACGGTCCACGACGACGCCAACGCGCGGCCGGCGCAAACCGGCGATCACGCGCAGCAACGTGGACTTCCCAGCACCGTTGTGCCCCGTCACCTCGGTAACGCTGCCGGGCGCAAGAGAGAACGTGACATCCCTGAACACCCAGGGATCCCTCCGCCGATACCGAAAGGCGACATTCTCCAGCCGCATGAGAACCACACGCTAACCCCACCCCCGTAAGCTACCTTAAACACATCTCCCA
>NZ_JABXFD010000242.1 GCF_013372625.1 Actinomadura sp. BRA 177 | reverse complement strand
GCACCAAGGAAGGACTGTCCAAGAAAGAGATCATCCGATGCCTCAAGCGCTACATCGCCCGCGAGCTCTACCAGATCATCACAACAAACGATCTTGAACTCGCCGCTTGACATCCATAGGAGCATCCCCGCTCCCCGATCCGTCTCGACGAAGAGAGATTCCCATGACCATCGCGATCATCGGTGCCACCGGCCAGCTCGGCGGCCTCACCATCGACGCCCTCCTGCAGCGCGGCGTACCCGCCGGCGACATCCTGGCGCTCGGCCGCAACACCTACCGCCTCGCCCAGCTCGCTGACCGCGGGCTGCGCACCGGCAGCCTCGACCTGGACGACGTGCCCGGCACCGCCGCCGCCCTCGCGGGCGTGGAGAAGCTGCTGCTGGTGTCCTTCGGCGACCTGGGCGGCCGCGTCGCCCAACACCGCAACGCCATCGACGCCGCCCGCCAAGCCGGCGTCCCCTACCTGATCTATACCTCCGGCCTGCATGCGCCCACCACGAACCTGCGGCTGGCCGCCGACCACAAGGCCACCGAGGAACTCATCACCGCCTCCGGCATCCCGTCAACGTTCCTGCGCAACGGCTGGTACACCGAAAACCACAAGCAGGACTTCACCACCGCCCGCGAGCACGGCGTCATCGCCAACAGCCTCGGCCACGGACGCTTGGCCACCGCCGCCCGCAAGGAGTTCGCCGAAGCCGCCGCCGTCGTCCTTTCCACCCCCGGACACGAGGGCAAGGCCTACGAACTGTCCGGCGACACAGCCTGGACCTTCACCGAGTTCGCCGCCACCGCACAACAACTGCTCGGCCGCCCGGTGGCCTACCAGCCGCTCACCGCCGAGCAGGAGCGGGAGCAGTTGCTGTCGTTCGGCCTCGACGAGGGCACCGCGGACTTCATGGTCGCGCTCAACACCGACCTTGGCGACGACGCCATGTCCTCCACCCCCGGTGACCTGGCTCGGCTCATCGGCCGGGCGGCCGAACCGCTGGCCGTGACCATGAAGGGATGGATCTGATCCGAGGGCTGCCGGGCTGTCCATCGACGGGGTATGGGGGTTGGCAGCGCCCGACGGGGCGGCCCGCCGTTCGTCACCAACCGTCGTCTCCGATGATCGACCGGTAACCGGTGGACGCCACGGGTCGAGCCCTCTGCTGAGGGTATGGGGACATCTCTACCTGCGGAGGGGTGCGGCTGGGCTGACCGGGTCGGGCGGGCGGTTCAGGGGCCGAGGGCCTGATCGAGGGTGGCGGCCCACTGGTTGAGGAGGCGGGTGCGGCGTGCTGAGTCGTCGGTGAGGAGGTCGGCCAGGCCGAGGCCCCGCACTAGGTCGAGGGTCGCCTGGACGGTCTCGCGGACACCGGGCACTGTCTCGTCCGCGCCGAGGGCCTCGACGGTGAGGCGGTGCGCCTCGCGTCCCACGCGGGCCTCGAGGGGGACGACCTGCGCGCGGAGCTGCTCGTCGGAACTGGCCGCGACCCAGAGTTGCAGTGCGGCGCGGAACAGCGGGCTCGTGTACATCTCGCCGAGCAGGGTGACGACGGCCAGGGTGGACGGGCGGTGGTCGGCGAGGGCGTCCAGGCGTTCGCGCATCTGGGTCATCCGCACCTCGGAGCCGTAGTCGACCGCTGCCGTCACCAGTTCCTCGCGCGTCCGGAAATGGTGCTGGGCGGCGCCCCTGGACACGCCCGCGCGCTCGGCGACCACGGCGACGGTCGTCCCGGCCCAGCCGACGGAGGAGAGGCAGCCGATGGCGGCCTCCAGGAGGCGCCGCCGGGTGGCGCGGCTGCGGTCCTGCTGCGGTTCGCGTGAAAGTGCCTGGTGGGCGGTCATGGGTTCCTTGGTCGGTGGGCCTCCCAGTCAACCAAACGACCCCGGAAGGAAACAATCATGCGCGATTGATTTTTCCTCTCCCGAGTGATCCGTCACGCCACACGACCGCGCCGGTCCGGTCGTCCAGCCACGCTTCGGCCACCGTGCCCAAGGTGATGTAGCGGACGCGGCCGAGCGGGTCGAGCGCGACGTGCCGGACAGTCGCCCAGCCGCCGGGGCCGATATCGCGGAGTACACGGTGGACGTGCTGCATAGCGACGTTGCGGTCGCTCGTCACTCCGGCCCAGCCGGCGTCCTCGGCCCGGACGTCCCACGCGAATATCTCCGGCGCCCGTCGACGCCCACTGAGTGGGTTCACGACCCAGCTGCCCCCTCTGCCGGGGGAGCTGTGGGGCGCGGCGGTACTTCCCGTCCGTTCCCGGCTCGTCCTGTCCTGGTCGTTCCGCAGCGCGCCCGCGGTCGTCGGCTCGGTCACCGTGCCGCCCGCCTCATGGCCGCCTTGATGTGGTGCGCCGCGGCGTCCAGTTCGTTGGCCGGACGGATCGGCGCACCGGTGTGGACGTCGTAGAACCACCACTGTCCGTCGCGGTAGCGGCATCCGATCGTGGCCGCCCGACCGGAAGCCCTGTGCGGGATCACGTTGAGGACGGGATAGCCGTCGATCGAGGTGAAGGCCGTCAGCAACCCCGTGGCCAGGGCGAGTTTCTCGCAGAGGCGGACCAGGAAGGTGATCCGCTCCCGCTGTGGGATCGCCGTCCCCGTCCGCCGTGCGGCGGCCGGCTCGGGGGGAGGTGGCGGGAGGACGCGTCCTCCGGGCCGCCGCTCGTGCGCTCCCATCTGCTCACGCCCCCAGTGGTTCGCGGCGGCGGACAAATCGATTGGCGAGTTTCATGATCGGCCTCATTGTCGTGGGGGAATTGCCGTATGGCCCACAATCCTTGGCCGACGCGATTACTCTCGGCTATACGTTCATCCCCACAAGTGACCCAAAGGCCGCACAAGGCCCTGTGCAGATCGGAAGGATTCTCATGCCGGCCCCGCCCCCCTCAGAATCGGCCCGAGCATTCTTCGCCTTTCACCTCAAGCGCCATCGGGAGGGAAAAGGCTGGTCACAACCCGCCCTTGGGGCAAAAATCCACATCTCGGGCAGCATGGTCAGCGGCATCGAGCTCTGCACCCGCCGCCCGACGTCCAAGATCTCCCAAAAGCTGGACGAGGTCTTCGGCCTGGACCAGTTCTTCGAGGCGCTCTACCCCCGCGTCATCGAGGAGACCGGCCTCCCGGCCGGCTTCCCCGAGTTCACCGATGCCGAGGCGGACGCGAGCATGATGAGGCTGTACGAGAACTTCGTCATCACCGGCCTCTTCCAGACGGAGGACTACGCGCGTGCCGTGCTGCGGGCGGGTCAGCAACCGGAGAAGCTGGAACGTCTCGTGGCCGCGCGGATGGAACGCCAGGAGGTGCTGCGGCGGGACGAGCCGATCGTGATCACAGCGCTGCTCGATGCTTCGGTTCTTCGTCGCTCATTCGGCGGGCGAGAAGTCATGCGCGCCCAACTCGAACACCTGCTGGCGCTATCGGAGTTGCCTTGCATCCACCTCCACGTGGTTCCGGAGGAGGCCGAACTCTGTCCAGAGGGCTCGTTCACGATCCTGTGCTCGCCCGGCGAACCGGATACGGTCTACGCCGAGATGGCGGGTGGCCGAGGTCGGCTGATCGACGATGACGGGTATGTCGCCGAACTTGGCATACTGTATGAGTTGATCAGGTCCAAGGCGCTGAACGCCGAGGACTCGCAGGCCGCAATCCGCAAGGCGTTGGAGGAACTGTGAAAATGACCGAGTTCTCGCCCGCCCAATGGCGTAAGAGCAGCCACAGCGGGGGCCAGAGCGGTCAGTGCGTGGAGGTCGCGCAGGCGTCCGCCCTCGTCGGGATCCGGGACAGCAAGGACCCGGAGGGGGGCCGTCTGGTCGTCGGACGCGCCGCCTTCGGTGACCTGCTGGCCCAGGCGAAGGCCGGTTCCCTCGATCTCTGACCATCCGCGGACGGCCCCGGCGGGACGAAGCTGTCGGGGCCGTCGTGATCTCTGCACTCTGCTTTCGACGGGAAAACAATCATGCGTGATTGATTTTTTGGGGGCGGGGTGGCAGGGTTCAGCCATGAGTCAACCGCTGCGGGTGGGTAACGCCTCGGGCTTCTACGGCGACCGCTTCTCGGCGGTGCGGGAGATGCTGGAGGGCGGGCCGCTGGACGTCCTCACCGGCGACTACCTCGCCGAGCTGACCATGCTGATCCTGGGCCGCGGCAAGATGAAGGATCCGGACGCCGGGTACGCGACCACCTTTTTGCGGCAGATGGAGGAGTCCCTCGGGCTGGCGGTGGAGCGCGGTACCGCGATCGTCACGAATGCCGGCGGGCTCAACCCGCGTGGGCTGGCGGAACGGTTGCGCGAGCTGGCCGCGCGGCTCGGGATCGAGGTGCGTGTCGCGCATGTGGAGGGCGACGACCTGATGGCGCGGGCCGAAGAACTGGGGCTCGCGGACTCTCGTTATGGAGCGCCGCTGACCGCCAACGCCTATCTGGGCGCTTGGGGGATCGCTGAGTGCCTGCAGGCCGGCGCTGATGTGGTGGTCACCGGTCGCGTTACCGATGCCTCGTTGGTGGTGGGGCCGGCTGCTGCGCATTTTGGGTGGGCGCGGGATGACTGGGACGCGCTCGCGGGCGCGACCGTCGCCGGCCACGTCTTGGAGTGCGGGGCACAGGCCACCGGCGGCAACTACGCATTCTTCGAAGAGATCTACAATGTAAAGGCGCCGGGCTTTCCGATCGCCGAAATCCGCGCCGACGGCTCCAGCGTCATCACCAAGCACGACGGGACGGGTGGCGCCGTGACCACCGAAACCGTCACCGCCCAGTTGCTGTACGAGATCGGCGGGCCGTCCTATGCCGGGCCGGACGTGACTACGCGGTTCGACACGATCGAGCTGGCGCAGGACGGGCCCGATCGGGTGCGGATCAGCGGTGTTCGCGGGACCCCGCCGCCGCCGTCCACCAAGGTGTGCCTGAACCACCTCGGCGGGCACCGCAATGAGATGACGTTCGTCCTGACGGGGCTCGGCATCGAGGCCAAGGCGGAGTCGGTCAAGGCTCACATGGCGGCCGCGTTCGGCGACGCCCCGCCCGCCCGAGTCGAGTGGACGCTCCTCGGCACCGCCAAACCCGACCCCGCCACGCAAGGGGAGGCGACAGTCCTGCTGCGCTGCGCCGTCCTCGACCCGGACCCGGACAAGGTCGGCCGCGCGTTCAGCAATGCGGCGGTGGAACTGGCCCTCGCCGGCTACCCGGGTTTCACGATGACGTCCCCGCCGGGGAAGGGGAGCCCGTACGGGGTCTACACGCCCGCTTACGTCCCCAATGAGGCGGTCGAACACGTCGCCGTCACGCACGAGGCGGCCCGTATCCCTGTCCCGCCATCGCTCGCCACTGCCCCGCTTCCTGCCACGGCCCCGCTCTCCGCCACCGAGGTGGGCAAGGAAGATGTTGCCGCCCAGTCCCCACCCGCCCGGGGGGTCCAGCCCACTCCCAGTGTCAACCACGCAGGTCACGCGGGGGAGGTCGGACAGGGAACTGTGGATAACCGCCCCGGCGCCCAGGGCCCGGTCGTGCGGGGGCCGCTGGGACGGGTGGTGGGGGCGCGGAGCGGGGACAAGGGCGGGGACGCCAACATCGGCGTCTGGGCCCGGACGGATGCTCAGTGGCGTTGGCTGGAGCCCTTCCTCACCGTCGAGCGGCTGAACGAACTGCTGCCCGAGACGCGGGACCACGCCGTTCGGCGATACGTCCTGCCCAACCTCCGTGCGGTCAACTTCGTCATCGAAGGGCTGTTGCAGGAGGGCGTGTCCGCCTCGACCCGGTTCGACCCGCAGGGCAAGGCGCTGGGGGAGTGGCTGCGATCCCGCCTCGTCGATGTCCCGGAGTCCATTCTCGTCTCCCCAGAACCGGGCTCGAAGACCGAGCATTCGGTTCCGGAGAACGGCCAGAACCCGGAGGGAGTCCTTTGACCCTCAAGAGCATGTTGGACGCGCGGAGCCCCGAGTACCGGGAGCGCCGCGCGGCCATGCTGGAGAAGCTGACGGCGCTGGACGCCGAACACGCGAAAGCCCTCGAAGGCGGCGGCGAGAAGTACGTCGCGCGACACCGCAAGCGCGGGAAGATGCTGGCGCGAGAGCGCATCGAGATGCTCCTCGATCCCGACTCGCCGTTCCTGGAGTTGAGCCCGCTCGCCGCGTGGGGCAGCGACTTCCCCGTCGGCGCGAGCGTCGTCACCGGTATCGGCGTCGTCGAGGGCGTCGAGTGCATGATCGTGGCGAACGATCCGACGGTGCGGGGCGGCTCCAGTAACCCGTGGACGGTGAAGAAGAGCTTCCGGGCGTCCGACATCGCGCTGGAGAACCGGCTTCCCGTGATCAACCTGGTCGAGTCGGGCGGCGCGGACCTCCCGACGCAGAAGGAGATCTTCATCCCCGGCGGGCGGATGTTCCGGGACCTGACCCGGCTGTCGGCGGCGGGCATCCCGACGATCGCGCTGGTGTTCGGCAACTCCACCGCCGGCGGCGCGTACATCCCAGGCATGTGCGACTACGTCGTCATGGTCAAGGAGCGCGCGAAGGTGTTCCTCGGCGGGCCGCCGCTGGTGAAGATGGCGACGGGCGAGGAGGCCGACGACGAGGAGCTCGGCGGCGCGGAGATGCACGCGCGCGCCTCCGGCCTCGCCGACTACATGGCAGCGGACGAGGCCGACGCGCTCCGCCTCGGACGCCAGATCGTCAAGAACCTCAACCACCGCAAGCTCGGCCCGGCCCCGGGAAAGGCCGAAGAGCCGCTGTACGACGCGGAGGAGCTGGCCGGGATCGTCCCCGAAGACCTGAAGGTCCCGTTCGACCCGCGCGAGGTCATCGCCCGCGTCGCGGACGGCTCCCGGTTCGACGAGTTCAAGCCGCTCTACGGGACGAGCCTCGTCACCGGCTGGACGAGCGTCCACGGCTACCCGATCGGGGTCCTCGCCAATGCGCAGGGCGTCCTGTTCGGGGACGAGGCGCAGAAGGCGGCGCAGTTCATCCAGCTCGCCAACCAGAGCGACACGCCGCTGCTGTTCCTGCACAACACGACCGGCTACATGGTCGGCAAGGAGTACGAGCAGGCCGGGATCATCAAGCACGGCGCCCTGATGATCAACGCGGTGGCGAACAGCAAGGTCCCGCACATCTCGATCGTCATGGGCGCCTCCTACGGGGCGGGCAACTACGGCATGTGCGGCCGGGCCTACGATCCCCGGTTCCTGTTCACGTGGCCGTCCGCGAAGTCGGCGGTGATGGGGCCGCAGCAGCTCGCCGGCGTCCTGTCGATCGTGGCGCGGCAGGCCGCCGAAGCCCGCGGCCAGGCGTACGACGAGGACCAGGACCGCGCCATGCGGGAGATGGTCGAATCCCAGATCGAGGCCGAGTCGCTGCCGTTCTTCCTGTCGGGACGGCTCTACGACGACGGCGTCATCGACCCGCGCGACACCCGCACCGTCCTCGGCCTGTGCCTGTCCGTCGTCCACAACGCGCCCGTGCGCGGAGCCGACGGCTTCGGCGTCTTCCGGATGTGAGAAACGTACCAATGATCAACAGTGTGCTGGTCGCCAACCGCGGCGAGATCGCCCGCCGCGTCCTGCGGGCCTGCCGGGACCTCGGCATCGGGACGGTCGCCGTCTTCTCCGACCCCGACGCCGACGCCCCGCACGTCCGGGAGGCGGACGTCGCCGGACGGCTGCCCGGAGCCTCCCCGGCCGAGACGTACCTGTCGGCGGAGCGGCTCCTCGCCGTCGCGAAGAGCGCCGGGGCCGACGCCGTCCATCCCGGCTACGGGTTCCTGTCGGAGAACGCGGACTTCGCGCGCGCCGTCCGCGACGCGGGCCTCACCTGGATCGGCCCGCCGCCGGACGCGATCGCCGCGATGGGCTCCAAGATCGAGGCGAAGAAGCTGATGGCGGCCGCGGACGTCCCCGTGCTGCCCGAACTCGACCCGGCGAACACGACCGAAGCGGACTTCCCGCTGCTGGTCAAGGCGTCCGCGGGCGGCGGCGGGCGCGGCATGCGGATCGTCCGGGCGCCCGGCGAGCTGCGGGACGCCGTCGAAGGGGCGCGCCGCGAGGCGGAGTCGGCGTTCGGCGACCCGGCCGTGTTCTGCGAGCCGCTGCTGGAGGACGCCCGCCACATCGAGGTGCAGATCCTCGCCGACGCGCACGGCACCGTCTGGACGCTCGGCGAGCGCGAATGCTCCATCCAGCGCCGCCACCAGAAGATCGTCGAGGAGGCGCCCTCCCCGGCGGTCACCCCCGGGCTCCGCAAGGAGCTGTGCGAGGCGGGGGCGAACGCGGCCCGCGCCATCGGCTACACCGGCGCCGGGACGGTCGAGTTCATGCTCGCGCGCGACGGCCGCTTCTACTTCCTGGAGGTCAACACCCGCCTCCAGGTCGAGCACCCGGTCACCGAATGCGTGTACGGGGTGGACCTCGTCCGGCTGCAGATCGAGGTCGCCGAAGGCGCCCGCCTGGACGAGACCGCGCCGGAGCCGCGCGGCCACGCCATCGAGGTCCGCCTGTACGCGGAGGACCCCGCGCACGACTGGCGCCCCGCCAGCGGCATCCTGCGCACCTTCGAGGTGCCGGACGTGGACGCCGAGTTCGCCGTCCCCCCGGCGCACGGGCTGCGGCTCGACAGCGGCGTGGAGAGCGGTGCCGAGGTCGGCGTCCACTACGACCCGATGCTCGCCAAGGTGATCGCGTGGGCCCCGGCCCGCGCCGCCGCCGCCCGCAGGCTCGCCGCCGCGCTGCGCGGCGCCCGCATCCACGGCCTCACCACCAACCGCGACCTGCTCGTCCGGATCCTGGAGGAACCGGGCTTCCTGGACGGCGACACCGACACCGGCTACCTCGACCGCATCGGCCTCGACGTGCTGGCCGCGCCGCTGGCGGACGAGGCCGCCGTCCACGTGTCCGCGCTGGCCGCCGCGCTCGCCCAGGCCGCCGCGAGCCGGTCCGGCGCCGTGGTGCTCGGCGGGCTGCCGTCCGGATGGCGCAACGTCCGGTCCCAGCCGCAGCGCCGGACGTTCGAAGGCCCCCACGGGACGTTCGACGTCGACTACGACCTGCGCAGGGACGGCCTGGCCTCCGAACTGTGCCCCGGCACGTCCCTGATCAGCGCCGTCCCGGACCGGGTCGTCCTCGACCGCGACGGACTCCGCGAGACCTTCACCGTCACCACGGCCGGGGACGCGGTGCACGTCGACTCCCGCCTCGGCCCGGTGACGCTCACGGCCGTCCCGCGCTTCGCCGACCCGAGCAGCCAGATCGCCCCCGGCTCCCTCCTCGCCCCCATGCCCGGCACGGTCGTCCGCGTCGAGACGGAACCGGGCGCGGACGTCGCCGAGGGGCAGACCCTCGTCGTCCTGGAGGCGATGAAGATGGAGCACCGCATCACCGCCCCGTCCACCGGCACGGTCGCGGAACTGAACGTCGCCGCAGGCCAGCAGGTCGAGTCCGGCGCCGTCCTCGCCGTCATCGAGTAGAACCGCCGCGGCTCGCAGGCAGGAAGGAAACCGACCCCCGAATGAGCTTCGTTGAGAGTGAGGAGCGGCGGGCGCTGCGCGCGGCCGTCGCCGAGCTGGGCGCCAAGTACGGCGCGTCGTACTACGTGGAGAAGGCCAAGGCCGGGCAGAAGACCGACGAGCTGTGGGCCGAGGCCGGGCGGCTCGGGTACCTCGGCGTCAACGTGCCGGAGGAGTACGGCGGCGGAGGCGGCGGCATCGGCGACCTCGCCGCCGTGTGTGAGGAGCTGGCCGCGGCCGGCTGCCCGCTGCTGCTGATGGTGGTGTCCCCGGCGATCTGCGCGACGATCATCGCCCGGTCGGGGACGGACGAGCAGCGCGAGCACTGGCTGCCGCGCTTCGCCGACGGCTCGGTCAAGATGGCGTTCGCGATCACCGAGCCCGACGCCGGATCCAACTCGCACCGCATCACGACCACGGCGCGCCGCGACGGCGACGGCTGGGTGCTGAACGGGCAGAAGACGTTCATCTCCGGCGTGGACGAGTCGGACGCCGTCCTGTTCGTCTCCCGCACCCAGGACCAGAAGGGCAACCTGCGCCCCTCCCTGTTCATCGTCCCGACGGACACGCCCGGCTTCACCTACACGCCCATCGACATGGAGATCGTGTCGCCGGAGAAGCAGTTCATCTGCCACCTCGACGACGTCCGGCTGCCCTATGACGCGCTCATCGGGGACGAGGACGGCGGCCTGCTTCAGCTGTTCGCCGGCCTCAACCCCGAGCGGATCATGGCGTCCGCGATGGGCGCCGGGATCGGCCGGCTCGCCCTCGGCAAGGCCATCGCCTACGCCGGGGAGCGCCAGGTGTTCAAGACGCCGATCGGCGCGCACCAGGGCCTCGCGCACCCGCTCGCCGCCGCCAAGATCGAGCTGGAGCTGGCGCGGCTGATGGGGCAGAAGGCCGCCTGGCTGTACGACGAGGGCGACGACACGGGCGCGGGGGAGGCCGCGAACATGGCCAAGTACGCGACCGCCGAGGCCGCGATCCACTGCGTCGACCAGGCCATCCAGACGCACGGCGGCAACGGCCTCACCACCGAGTACGGCGTCGGGATGCTCGCCGGGGTCGTCCGGCTGATGCGCATCGCCCCGGTCAGCCGCGAGATGATCCTCAACTACGTCGCGCAGCACTCCCTGGGCCTGCCCAAGTCCTACTGACCCGGCGCCGCGAAGGATCACCCCGCCGGTTGCCATACCTGGGGTGGTGATCTAGTTACTCTCTGTATTCATTCGGGGAGGATCGCGGAGGAAGTATCGGAGAGGGCGAAAGGAACGATCATGCGTAGGTTTCTCTCGGTTCTGGTCCTGACGGCCGGCGCGACGCTCGCCGGGTTCGCCGGTGTCGCGGCCACCGCGTCGGCGGCTCCCGCCGCGCCCGCGGCCCAGGCGTCCGCCATGCACCACTGCGGATGCGGCTGCTGCGGTCACCACCACAACCACAACGAGAACACCAATATCAACATCAACGTCTGATCGCACCGGCCGCCGCCGCGCGGCCCGGCCACCGCCGGCGGAGGTCCACCCGACCTCCGCCGGCCGCCACCAGACAGCCCCCGCCCGCCGCCGATGGACGTTGCGCAGAGCCCGCCGCTCCTTGCCTGCCGGACGTTGCCTGCTGCTTGCCAACGACTGCCGCACCAATGCCTGCCGCTGGGCGATGGGCGCTGCCTGCCGGCGCCGTCCGCTGCTTGCCGATCACTGCCGCACCACTGCCCACTGCCCGCCGCCCGCCGTCTGCTGCCCGCCGTCCGCTGCCCGCCGTCCGCTGGGTGTCATCTGCTGGGCGTTGTTGCGCGCTGGCCGTCGGCGTTTATGCGAGTGGGGCTAGTAGGGCGTCTAGTTGGGCTTTGAGTGGTGTAGGGGCGGTGAGGCGGTTGTCGATGTGCAGGTGGGGGACGGGGGGAGGGGTGATGGGGAGGATCAGGCGGGCGGGAGAGGGAGGTGGGGACCGCGAGGACGGCGGGGGAGAGCACGGGGGCTGGAGGGTCGGCTCCCAGCGCGCCTCCCGCCCCACCGTAGCCGAAGGGCGGGGCAGGCGGGGGAAAGAGCCGGCCGGGAACACCCGACAGAAATGCGGCGCGTGCCGCATGGGTGCCGCGACCGCCCAGACGCAGCTGCCCCGGCGGCTCCAGGGAAGCCGGGCTCAACCCTTTCGGGGGGTTCGTGAGGAGGCACCGGTCGTGGAGCGCATGCGGCAAGCGATGCAT
>NZ_JABXFD010000155.1 GCF_013372625.1 Actinomadura sp. BRA 177 | reverse complement strand
TTCGGTGTGGGGGGTCGGGGGTTGTGAGAAGGGGGCGCGGCCTGCCGGCGGGTGTTGTTGAACCCGCCGGCCTGGCCGGCGGGTTCAACAACACCGCCCGGCAGGCCGGGACGGCGCTCGGCGTCGCGGTGTACGGGGCGGTCGCCGGCCCGGCGCTGCGTCCCGCGTTCACCTCCGGCCTGCACGTGCTGGCGTGGGTGAGCGCCGCGCTGTGGCTGGCCGCGCTCGCGCTGACCCGTATCGTCCCGGCCCGCTGACGGGCCGGAAAACCGGTTGGCGTGATCAGCGGGGTCGGTTACAACGGACGGCATGCTCCGCAAATACCCCCGGACCCGGCACATCGCGGGGTCGCGGCTCCAGCCGGGCGACCACGACCTCGCCGCGGTGCCGTTCGCGGAGATCGCCGGCCGGTACCTGGTCGTGGAGGAGAAACTCGACGGCGCCAACGCCGGCGTCAGCTTCACCCCGGAGGGGGAACTGCGGCTGCAGAGCCGCGGCCACTACCTGGCCGGCGGGCCCCGCGAGCGCCAGTTCGGGCCGTTCAAGGCGTGGGCGGCGTCGGTCCAGCACGTCCTGCGCGGCCGGCTCGGTGACCGGTACGTCCTGTACGGGGAGTGGCTGTACGCCAAGCACACCGTCTTCTACGACGCGCTGCCGCACTACTTCTGCGCGTTCGACGTCCTGGACCGGCAGGACGGGACGGTCCTGTCCACGGACCGCCGCCGGGAGCTGCTGGAGGGCACGCCGGTGGTGCCGGTGCCCGTCCTGCACGAGGGCCCCCTCCCGGACCTTTCGGCGCTGACGGCGCTGGCCGGCCCGTCCACCTGCCGCACCCCCGGGTGGCGGGACGCGCTGCGCGCGGCAGCGGAGGCGGGCGGCGCCGACCCGCCCCGCGTCGCGCAGGAGACCGACGCCGCCGAGGAGATGGAGGGCCTCTACATCAAGGTCGAGGACGACGGCCGGACGGTCGGCCGCTACAAGTGGGTCCGGCCCAGTTTCCTGACCGCGATCCTGGACGCGGGCACCCACTGGCGGGACCGCCCGATCGTCGCCAACGGCCTCGCCGACCCGGAGGTGCTGTATGCGGGTGTTCGATGAGCTGTGCCCCGCGCCGCCGCGCTGGGACGTCCCGTGGGAGCGGATCCGGGAGGCGTTCGCGTGGGTCCGCGACCTGGCGGGCGTCCCGCAGGACGCGGTCCACCACGGTGAGGGCGACGTCGAGGTCCACACCCGGATGGCGTGCGAGGCGCTGGCGGCGCTGCCGCAGTGGCGCGCCCGGCCGCCCGCCGACCGGGTCCGGCTGTTCACGGCGGTGCTGATGCACGACATCGCCAAACCGCACTGCACCGCGGTCGACGACGGCGGGCGCGTCACCGCGCGCGGCCATTCGCGGCGCGGCGACCTGATGGTGCGGCGGATCCTGTGGGAGCTGGGCGCGCCGGTCGCGTGGCGCGAGCACGTGGCGGCGCTGGTCCGCCACCACCAGGTGCCGTTCTGGGCGCTGGAGCGCCCCGACCTGCAGCAGATCGCGTTCCGGGCGAGCCTTTTGGCCCGCAACGACGACCTTGTGCTGCTGGCGTCGGCCGACATCCTCGGCCGGATCTGCCCCGACACCGCCGAACTGCTCGACAACGCCGCCCTGTACGGGGAGTACTGCGCCGAGCAGGACTGCCTGGACGCGGCGCGGGCGTTCCCGTCCGACCACGCCCGCTTCTGGTACTTCCGCAAACCCGGCCGCGACCCCGCCTACGCCGCCCACGACGACACCCGCTGCACGGTGACCGTCCTGTCGGGGCTGCCCGGCGCCGGCAAGGACCACTGGATCGCCGCGCACCGCCCGGACCTGCCGGTCGTCAGCCTCGACCGGCTCCGCGCGCGGCTGGGCGTGTCGCCCGCCGGGGACCAGCGGGCGGTGGCCGCCGCCGCGCACGAGGAGGCCCGCGGGCACCTGCGCGCCGGGCGGTCGTTCGTGTGGAACGCCACCAACGTGTCCCGGCAGCAGCGCGAGGCGTGCACCGGCCTGGCGGCCCGCTACCGGGCGCGGGTCGAGGTCGTGGCGCTGGAGGCGCCGCCCCGCGTGATCCGCGACCGCAACCGGGCGCGGCCGGCGCCCGTCCCGGACGCGGTCATCGACCGGCTGGTGCGCCGCTGGGAGACGCCCGACCCGACCGAGGGCCACCGCGTCGACTGGCTCACCACCGCCTGACCGGCGCGGCGATAATGAGGGCCGGGCGACGGAAGGCGGATCCATGGACGGACGTGCGGCGCTGGTGACCGGGGCCGGATCGGGGATCGGCGCCGGGGTCGCGGCCGCGCTCCTGGACGCCGGCTGGCGCGTGGCGCTGACCGGCCGCCGCGCGGAACGCCTGCACGAGACCGCCGGCGCCGCCCGCGGCGGGGAGGCGCTGGCCGTCCCCGCCGACGTCACCGACCCCGCCTCGGTGCGGGAGCTGTTCGGCGCGGTCCGCGGCCGGTGGGGGCGGCTGGACCTGCTGGTCAACAACGCGGGCGTGTTCGGCGCGTCCGCGCCCGTCGAGGACTACTCCCACCAGGAGTGGCGCACCGTGCTCGACACCAACCTGACCGGCGCGTTCCTGTGCGCGCAGCAGGCGTTCCGGATGATGAGGGACCAGGACCCCCAGGGCGGCCGCATCATCAACAACGGGTCCCTGTCGGCGCACACCCCGCGTCCCCGCACGGTCGCCTACGCCGCCAGCAAGCACGCCGTGACCGGGCTGACCAAGACGCTGTCGCTGGAGGGCCGCCCCTACCGCATCGCGTGCGGGCAGATCGACGTCGGCAACGCCGCCACCGACATGACCGGCGGGTTCGGCACCGGCACCCTGCAGGCCGACGGGACGGTGCGGGCCGAGCCGGTGATGGACGTCCGGCACGTCGCCGACGCCGTCCTGTACATGGCGGGCCTGCCGCTGGAGGCCAACGTCCAGTCGATGACGGTGCTGGCCACCGCGATGCCCTCGCACGTCGGACGCGGCTGACCCCGGGCGCACGGCACACCGCGCCGGGCGACGCCTGTTCACCCTTTGTCGGGAACCGGACACGTTTAGCCTCCGACGAGGGGGAACGCCATCCTCAGGCTTCGAGACGACACGCGGAGGAGGCCTGGAGGCTATGAGCATCGTGCGGCCGACGCATGACGGCGAGAGGACGGCCGAGAGCCTGGGCGCGCACCGGCAGGACCAGGCCAGTGCCCCGGAGTTCCACGGCGCGCGCACCGAACCGGGCACGGGGGAGCTGGTCCGGCAGGCCGCCCAGCAGGTGTCGGAGCTGATGCGCGCCGAGCTGCGGCTGGCCGTCGCCGAGCTGAAGGACAAGGGCCGGCACGCCGGCACCGGCGCCGGCATGTTCGGCGGCGCCGCGCTGGTGGCGCTGTACGGGCTGGCGGCGCTGCTGGCCGCGGCGATCGCCGCGATCGCGGTGGCGCTGCCGGTGTGGGCCGCCGCCCTCATCATCGGCGGCGCCCTGCTGGCGGTCGCCGGGGTGCTGGCCCTGCTGGGCATGTCGCAGACCAGGCGCGCCACACCGGCCAAGCCGGAGCAGGCCATGGACGAGGCCAGGCAGACGGTGGCCGAGCTGAAGGAGAGGGCGACGCACTGATGACCATGCAGGGCAAGCACGGCGCCGAGGCCGGCACCGAGGAGCTGCGCGAGGAGGTCGACCGCGCCCGCCACGAACTCGGCGAGACCGTCGAGCAGCTGGCCGCCAAGGCCGATGTGAAGGCGCTGGCCCGGGAGAAGGCCGAGCAGGCCAGGAGCCGGGCGCGGGACGCGGCGGCCTCGGCGTGGCAGGCCGCGGGCTCGGAGGAGACCATGGCCCGGGCGCGGCAGGGCGGCATCGTGGTCGCCTCCGCGGGCGCGCTGGCCGCCGCGGCGGTGTGGATGCGCCGCCACCGCGGGTCCACCAGGCGGGTGGGGCCCGTGCGGGTCCGCGTCCGCACCGGGCAGCGCCGCGCCGTCAAGGTGCGCCGCACGAAGTAGCGCCGCACGAAGTAGCACGGTGCGCCCCCGCGAAGCAGCGCCGCCCGCACTGATCCGCCGAGAGGATCCCATGCCCACCCCTAGCGTCATCGCCAACGCGCCGCCCACCTCGTGGGTGGGGGCGCTGAAGCGCACGGTCGGCGAGTTCAAGGACGACGACCTCACCTCGTGGGCGGCCGCGCTCACCTACTACTCGATCCTGTCGATCTTCCCGGCGATCCTGGTCGTGGTGTCGCTGGTCGGGCTGGCGGGCGAGTCCGCGACCGACGACCTGATCGACAACCTCGGCTCGATGGCGCCGGGCGCGGTCCGCGACCTGCTGGTCAGCTCGGTGCGGCAGCTGCAGGGCAGCAGCGGCGGCGCCGGCGCGATCGCCATCGTGAGCCTCCTCGGCGCGGTGTGGTCGGCGTCGGGCTACGTCGGCGGGTTCATGAAGGCCGCCAACATCGTCTACGACATCCCCGAGGGGCGCCCGATCTGGAAGACCCTGCCGCTGCGCATCGGGGTCACGCTGATCACCCTGGTGCTGCTGTCGGCGTCGGTGATCGCGGTGGTGGTGACCGGGCCGCTGGCCCGCAAGGTCGGCGACGTGATCGGCGCCGGGTCGCAGGCGGTGACGGTGTGGAACATCGCCAAGTGGCCGGTGCTGCTGCTGGTGGTGGCGTTCCTGTTCATGCTGCTGTACTGGGCGGCGCCCAACGCCAAGCGCGGCCTGCGGGGCCTGGCGCCCGGCGGGCTGCTGGCGCTCGCGCTGTGGCTGGTGGCGTCGGGCCTGTTCGCGCTGTACGTGGCGAACTTCGCCTCCTACAACAAGACCTACGGCAGCCTCGCGGCGATCATCATCTTCCTGGTCTGGCTGTGGATCACGAACCTGGCGATCCTGCTGGGCGCGGAGCTGAACGCCGAGCTGGAGCGCGGCCGCGCCATCGCCGAGGGCACGCCCCCGGGCGAGGAGCCGTACGTGGAGTTCCGCGACACCCGCGCCTTCGACGAGGACGACCGCCGCGAGACCGGCCTGGCCGACGAGACCGGCACCGAGACCGGCGGCGGGACGGACAGCGAGACGGGCGGCGGGAAGGACGCGGGGGCTCTCCCGGGGAACCACGGGTCGCACAGGGCCGAACACCGTGAATAGGATCACGGCATGCTCCGTCCCGCTTACCCGATCGAGACCGAGCGGCTCACCCTGCGGCCGTTCCACGAGGGCGACCTGGAGGGCCTGTTCGCCTACCAGTCCCTGCCGGAGGTGGCGCGGTTCCTGTACTGGGAGCCCCGCACGCTGGAGGAGTCGCGCTCGTTCCTGAAACAGAAGATGGGCGCCTCCACCGTGGACAGGGAGGGCGACTGGCTCGTCCTGGCGGTGGTGCGGCGCGCGACCGGCGACCTGATCGGCGAGGTCAACCTGCAGTGGCGCAGCCGGGAGCACCGGCAGGGCGAGATCGGCTACATCTTTAACCCCGCCTACCACGGCAAGGGGTACGCCACCGAGGCCGCCGAGGTGGTGCTGCGGCTGGGGTTCGATGGCCTGGACCTGCACCGCGTGTGCGGCCGGCTGGACGGCCGCAACGCCGCGTCCGCGCGGGTGCTGGAGCGCCTGGGGATGCGCCGCGAGGCGCACCTGCTGCAGAACGAGATGGTCAAGGGCGAGTGGACCGACGAGGTCGTCTACGCGATGCTCCGCCACGAGTGGGACGCCCGCACCTGACCCGCGCGCCCCGCGGACCACTCACTTCTCCACAGCGTCGCACGCATTTCTTGTAACCTGCCAACGTAGATCATTCCGGCCGAGGCGAGGACACTCTCCCGGAGTCGCGCGGCCACGGGGGTCGGGCCTGTTCCGCGAGGTGAGCAGATGACATCCACCGTCCGCCGTCGGTCCCACGCAGTCCCCCGCCGGCGCTCGCTGGCGTCCGGCGCCCTCGGCGTCGTCCTGGTCGCCGGGATCGGCGCGACGGGGACAGGGTCCGCGCAGGCACTGGCGGGGCCGGCCAGGGCCGACGACGGGGCGCGCATCACCGCGGAGAAGAAGGTCGGCACCCGCGAGGTCGACATCACCATCTCCTCGCCGGCGCTCGGCACGTCGGTGAAGACCCGCATCCTGCTGCCGAAGAACTGGACGCGGAACTCCACGGCGACGTGGCCGGTCCTGTACGCCTTCCACGGCGGGCAGGACGACTACACCTCCTGGACCAGGAACACCGACATCGAGGCGTGGGCCGCGCAGTACAACGTCATCGTCGTCATGCCCGAGGGCGACAACGGCTCCTACACCGACTGGTACAACTACGGCAAGGGCGGGACGCCCAAGTGGGAGACCTTCCACACCGCCGAGGTGCGCCAGCTGATGGAGCGCAACTACCACGCGGGCGCGCTGCGCGCGGTGATCGGGAACTCCTCCGGCGGGGCGGGCGCGATGGCGTACGCGGCGCGGCACCCGGGGATGTTCAAGTACGCGGCGTCGCTGAGCGGGATCCTGTCGATGCGCTCGATCGGGATGCCGGCGATGCTGATGTTCACCAACGCCGGCAACGGGCAGGACCCGTTCGCGATCTGGGGCATCCCGTGGGCCGACGACGCCAACTGGCAGGCGCACGACCCGTACACGCTGGCGCCCAAGCTGCGCGGCACCGGGCTGTTCTTCTCCGCGGGGACGACCGGCCGGCCGGGCCCCGGCGACCCGAACGTGGCGCCGTGGGACATCGGCCTGCTCAGCGAGATCGCGGTCGGCGCGAACAACAGGGACTTCAAGCGGCGGCTGGACGAGCTGAAGATCCCCTACACGGCGCACATCTACGGCGACGGCCGGCACAACTGGCCGGCGTGGGTGCGGGAGTCGAAGTCGGTGTGGCCGACGCTGATGAAGTCGATCGGCGCCCGCAAGGTGTGACGCCGGTGCGCCCGCGCGGGGTCGCCCCGCGCGGGTGAGGCCGGACCCGGCCCGGTTCCGCGGCGGCTGCGGCTGCCGCCGCGGAACCGGGCCGCCGCCTTTCCCGGGCCGGGGTCAGTTCCGGTAGCCGAGCCCGTGCCCGAACGGGTAGAGGACGGCGCCGGGCTCGTCGCGGACGGGGATGGCGACGGGCAGCCGCCCGGACGGGTTCAGCTCCCCGAACAGCGCCTTGCCGGCCGACCGCAGCGCCTCGGCGGTGTAGGAGTAGGTGGCGAGGTAGGTGGCCGCCTCGGGGAACCAGGCGATGTCGTAGGGGTCGCGGACGGCGATGACGACGACGGGTTTCCCGGTGGCGACGAGCGCCTTGACGAGGTTCATCTGCCCGGGCCCGTTGTGGCCGGGTTCGTCCTTGACGTCCCAGGCGCGGTTGGTGACGGCGACGACGAGGTCTGAGTCGCGGGCGGCCGCGACGGCGTCCTCGATCTGGGCCCGGCCGGGGCTGATGCCGGTCTGCCGGATGGTCGTGGTGGCGCCACGGCGGGCGATCTCGGTGCCGATCGTGGCGGTGGTGGACACGCCCCACCCGGTGACCAGGACGTCGCGGGCGCCGGGCCGCAGCGGCAGGACACCGGCGTCGTTGCGGACCAGCGTGGTGGTGCGGTCGGTGGCGCGCTGCGCGGCGGCCAGGTGCGCGGGCGTCCCGACGACGTCGCCGACGCGGGACTCGTCGGCGTAGGGGTCGCGGAACAGGCCGCGCCGGTGCTTGAGCTCCAGGATCCGGTACACCGACGCGTCGATGCGCTCCTCGGTCAGCTCCCCGGCCTTGACGGCGTCGACGACGGCGGCGAGCTGGCGGGGGAACAGGCCGTCGCCTTCGTCGTCCACGGGCGGTTTGAGCAGGACGTCCGCGCCGGCCTTGAGGGCGAGGACGGGGATGTTCTCGTCGCCGTACTTGTCGCGGACGCCCTGCATGTCGAGGGCGTCGGTGACGATGACGCCGCGGTAATGCAGCTGCTCGCGCAGGATGCCGGTGAGGATGGGCCGCGACAGGGTGGCGGGGTCGCCGGAGGGGTCCAGCGACGGGACGACGATGTGCGCGGTCATGATCGCCTCGGCGCCGCGGGCGATCGCGGCGCGGAACGGCGGCAGGTCGAGCCGCTCCCACTCGGCGCGGGTGTGGTCGATCCGGGGGACGCCGGTGTGGCTGTCGGTGGTGGTGTCGCCGTGCCCGGGGAAGTGCTTGACGGTGGCGGTCACTCCCCCGGACCGGTACCCGCCGACCTGCGCGGTGACCATGGACGCCACCAGGCCCGGGTCGGACCCGAAGGACCGGACGCCGATGACGGGGTTGGCGGGGTTCACGTTGACGTCGGCGTCGGGCGCGTAGTCCTGGTTGACGCCGATCGCGCGCAGTTCCCGCCCGGTGATGCGGGCCAGCGCGCGGGCGTCGCCGGTGCGGCGCCCAGCGGCCAGCGCCATCGCGCCGGGCGACTGGGTGGCGGGCGGCTGGATCCGGGCGACGATGCCGCCCTCCTGGTCGGTGGCGATCGTCGCGGGGATCCGGTGCGGCTGCGCCATGGCGGCGGACTGGATGCCGTTGGAGAACGCGGCGACCTGCTGCGGGTCGCGCACGTTGTTGGAGTAGTAGATGAACCCGCCGGGGTGGTAGCGGTCGATGACCTGCGCGGCGTTGTCGACCCCGTACAGCCTCCGGTTGGCGGCGACGTCGGCGGGGTCGGCGGTGTCGGCGCTGGTGCCGTAGACCTGCAGGACGAACAGCTGGGCGGCCTTCTCCTCCAGCGTCATCGACCGCAGGATCCGCAGCAGCGCGGGGTTCTTGCCGTGGCCGTGGCCGTGCGCGGGGTCGGCGTGCGCGGCGGGCGCGGCAGAGCCCGCTACGGCGAGGGCCCCGGCGGTGAGGCCGGCGAGCCACCGGCGGCGGCGCGTGCGGGGACGGTACATGTCGGCTCCCTCCGGCCCCCGGGACTGCCCGGTGATCATGCTTTCTGCACGGTAACCCCGGCGGGCGCCGCCGTCCACGGCAATGCTCGACGACGCTGACTCGAGAACGCCCGGCGCCGGTCCGGGGGGTCAGCCGCGGCGCAGCCACCGCCACCAGCGGGCGCCCTCGGGGTCGGGGACGGTCAGCGGGTGGTCCTCCACGTCGTAGCGGCGGACGTAGGCGCCGGCGAACGCCTGCAGGCTGGCGCCCAGCGGGACGCCGAGCAGCACCCCGACGGGCCCGGCGACGGCGGCGCCGGCGAGGATCAGCCCGAACGCGACGGCGGGGTGCATGTCCAGGGTGCGGGCGGTGATGCGGGGCTGCAGCAGGTAGTTCTCCAGCTGCTGGTAGGCGAGGATGAACAGCAGGATCCACAGCGCGGTCGCCGGGGACACCGTCAGCGCGATCAGCACGGGGACGGCGCCCGCCAGGTAGGTGCCGATGGCGGGGATGAACTGCGACACCACCCCCACCCACACCGCCAGGATCGCCGCGTACGGGACGCCGAACCCGGCCAGGGCGGCGTAGTGGGCGATGCCGGAGACGAGGGCGAGCAGCCCGCGCGAGTAGATGTAGCCGCCGGTCTTGTCGACGGCGATCTCCCAGGCGCGCAGCACCGCGCGCTGGCGGCGCGGCGGCAGCAGGGAGCAGACCGTCCGGCGGAACCGGGGTCCCTCGGCCGACAGGTAGAAGGTGAACAGCAGGACGCCGAGGGCCTTGAAGATGACGCCGAACGCGGTGGCGCCGATGCCCCACACGTTCTGGGCGAGCGAGGCCAGGTGCCGCGACAGCGTCCCGGTGACGGTGGGGAGCCGCTGGAATAGGGTGTCCTGCGACAGGTTCGTCCCGAACGTGGCGTTGACCCATCCGATGACCTGGTGGACGTAGCCGGGGAACCCCTCGATGAGGTGGGCGGCCTGGGTGGCCAGCAGCGACCCGATGCCGCCGAGGAACCCGGCGGCCAGCATCCCGACGACCACGAACATCAGCGCGGTCGCGGCGCCGCGCCGCCAGCCGCGCCGGGCGAGCCAGTTCACGGCCGGCTCGATCGCGAACGCCAGGAACAGCGAGATCAGCAGGAGCAGCAGCAGGCCCCGCAGCCGCTCCAGCAGCCACAGCGCCGCCATGAACGCCAGGACGACCACGCCGGCCAGCACGAACGCCTTCGGCAGCCAGGGCGGCATCCGGCGCGCGGGCCCGGCATCGGACGGTGCGGCAGGGGAGGCGGGGGCGTCGGGCGGGACGTCGGCGGGCGCGTAGGCGGGCGTGTCGCCGGGCGTCTGCGGCATGCCCGCACGGTAGCGGCGCCGCACCCCCGGTCACGGTCGTCCCGCCCGCGTGCGGGGCGAGGCTTTGCCGAGGTTTCAGCCGCGGCGGGGATCTCCGGAGAAAAAGTTCGGGCGCCGTGTTGATCCGCGGCGTCCCCGTTCGACCTAGGGATGAAAGGCTCCGGAGGGGAGCCCGGACGAGGGAGCAGGACGATGAAGTACATGCTGATCATGCGCGCGACCGACGAGGCGTTCGCGGGGATGGCCGACACCGACTTCACCGAGATGATCGAGACGGTGGGCCGCTACGACCAGGAGATGATCCGGGCCGGTGTGCTGCTGGCCGCCGAGGGCCTCGACGACGCCGCCGAGGGCGTGGTCGTGGACTACTCCGCCGAGCCGCCGGTGGTGACCGACGGCCCCTACGGGGAGACCAAGGAGCTGTTCGGCGGCTTCTACGTCCTGAACGTGGCGTCCAAGGAGGAGGCGGTGGAGTGGGCCCGGCGGTCGCCGATCACCGGCCCCGGCTTCAAGACCGAGATCCGGCGGGTCACCACGATCGACGAGTTCCCGCAGGACAACGAGTGGATCCGCAAGGAGCGCGAGTGGCGCGAGGCCACCGGGCAGCTGTGACGGGAGCGGCGGCGGATGACCGGGCGGATGACCGGCGGGACGGGGCGTGAGGCCGTCGCCGCGGTGTGGCGGATCGAGTCGGCGCGGATCGTCGGCGCCCTCGCCCGCTACACCGGCGACTTCGCGCTGGCCGAGGACCTGGCGCAGGAGGCCCTGGCGGAGGCGCTGGTGACGTGGCCGCGCGACGGGGTGCCCGGCAGCCCGGCGGGGTGGCTGCTGACGGTGGGGCGGCGCCGCGCGATCGACGCGTTCCGCCGCCGGTCCGCCCGCGACGACCGGTACGCCGCCCTCGCCCGCGGGCTGGGCGAGGGCGGCGCCGCCTCGGGGAACGTCCCCGCCGACCCGGCCGCGGACGCCGGCGGGGACGTGCTGTGGGATCCGGACCGCATCGACGACGACGTGCTGGCGCTGATGTTCGTCTCCTGCCATCCGGTGCTGGCGCGGGAGGCGCGGGTGGCGCTGACGCTGCGCGTGGTCGGCGGCCTGACCAGCGACGAGATCGCCCGGGCGTTCCTGGTCCCGACCGCCACGGTGCAGGCGCGGATCACCCGGGCGAAGAAGACGCTCGGCGCGGCCCGGGTGCCGTTCGAGGTGCCGCCGGCCGGGGAGCGGGCGGCGCGGCTCGGCTCGGTCCTCAGCGTCATCTACCTGATCTTCACCGAGGGGTCGTCGGCCAGCTCCGGCGACGCGCTGATCCGCGGAGATCTGGCGGGCGAGGCGCAGCGGCTGGCGCGGGTGCTGGCCCGGCTGATGCCGGGCGAGCCGGAGGATGTCCCTTATACACATCTGACGCTGCCGACGAAGGGGATAGTTTAGAAGACGGTGGTCGCCGGATCCATAAAAAAAACTAAAATAAACTATGTAACGAATCCATTACCCAATCACAATACCATCGCAGATACTGTCAGCACATATACAAAAGCAAGATCACTCAGAGTAAGCATAAACAAACAATCACACACACGCA
>NZ_JABXFD010000060.1 GCF_013372625.1 Actinomadura sp. BRA 177 | reverse complement strand
TCGTCCACTCCTATCTCTCCACCGCCGGCAAATGGGGCCTGGACAAACTCGACGCCCTCCACCGACTCTTCAGCACCGGGCCCTGGCTACCACCAGCCACAGCACCTCCTTCAGGCTGAATAGCTACACTCGATCTCATGCGCCGGCTGGCCGAACGGTTCGGGCTACGGCATCGCGAGTACGCGAACATATCCCCGACCATCCACGGCGGTGCTGAGAGTCTGCCCTCCCAATCACCGCAGTTCCTGCGCAAGCGGGCGCCCTTCACCGGATGCGACGCCGGGCACACCTCCTTCCACGTCGACCCGTTCGGCCGGGCGAGTATCTGCAAGATCGGCCGTGAGCCCAGCGTCGATCTGGTGCGCGACGGGCCGCCCGGGCTGCTCCGCCTCAGCGGTATCAGCGACGACCTGCTGCGCCGCCAGGGCGGATGCACCGGCTGCACACTCCAGGGCACCTGCGGGACGTGCATGCCGCTCGTCCAGCTCTACCGCAGGGCCAAAGCCCCGCTGGCCACCTACTGCCAGCACCAAGAGCCCCGAAAGGAGGTATCCCAGTGAGCATCATGATCGAACTGCAGGCCGGTCCCGTGATCGACGAGGACGTCGTGGTCGAGATCATCGAAGACGTCAACGACGCGGCCGAACAGGCCATCGGCCTTGGCTGCGGCGACGACAACCCCTACATGTGACGACGCCCATGGCGATGCCGACCGGACCCTCGCCCGTCCACGCGGGCGAGGGGCCCCTCCGCTACGGTTCCGATGTGACCGAACGGCTCCCCTGGCACAAGGCACAGGCGCTGATCGAAAAGCACACCGGGCCGGTGATCACTGCCCGTCCGATCAAGGAAGGATTCAACTCCGAGATCGCCGTCGTCATCAACGACACCACGTTCGTCAAAGGTCTGCGCGGCGATCACCCACGCGTCTGGACCCAGGAACGCGAACGCCGGATCAACCCGCACATCCGGCACGTGTCCGCTCCGCTCCGCTGGACGGAGACCACAGGCGACTGGGACCTCAACGGGTTCGACGCCATCGACGGCCGCACCGCGTCCTACAAACCGTCCAGCCCCGACCTCGAACCGATCGTCGCCATGACGGCCCACTGGCCACCCGCACCCGACGGCGTCGAACTCAAGCGCGCCGAGCACCGCTGGTCCAGCTACAGCGACCGCTCCGAACTGTTCACCGGCGACTGGCTCTCGCACACCGACTGGTCACCCACCAACATCCTCATCGCCAGAGACGGCCGGGCCTCCATGCTCGACTGGGCGTGGCCCACCAGCGGCGCCCGTTGGATCGACCCTGCCTGCTGGATCATCTGGCTCATCGCCAGCGGACACCACCCGGCACAAGCACAGGCGTGGGCGTCCAAGATCCCACCGTTCGCCGCCGCCCCCGTTCACGCGGTCACGGCGTTCGCCCAAGCTCAAGCCGCGATGTGGGAAGACATCGGCGTCCACGCACCCCGCCCCGGGCTCGCCGACGCCGCCGCCCGCTGGGTCAAGTACCGGACCACCTAGCGCAACATCGGCCCCCGGCGCGTCAGAGCACTGGAAGGACGAAGGACACACATGGCCGTACAGGTACACCTCTCAACATCGCTGGTCCCTCCTCATCATGAGGAAGCAGTCCTCATCGATAACGCCATGGTCGAACTCGTCCGCGCCATCTGGGCACGTGGCTGGCAGACCGCGGCCTGCTGCCAGGACACAGGTGAGGCCGTCGAAGCCGAACGCAACGCCATGGGACCCATCAGCGAGCCGACCGGCAACGCCGGGTTCATCGAGTACTACCGTGGGTGGGCCTGGCTCAAAATGCCGCAGAGCGACGCCCTCGCACTGCTGGACGAGTTGGCGACCGATGACCAGTTCCGCGAGTTCGTCACCACTCGGTGGGCCCACGGGTCCTGGCGTCTCCACACGCCCGTCGTATGGACGGACGAGCGGTTCATGCCGGCCGGCTTCGTCCAACTCCATTTCCCGAGCCAGCAGATCGGCAACCTGACGAACGTGCTGGCTAGCCGTTCTTGAGGGCCTGCGTCAGGCCGCGGAGGGAACGGGGGGTGAGGAGCAGCTTGGGGCCGTCCGGGTCCTTGCTGTCACGGATCGCGACGGTGCCGGCGATGCGGGCGAGCTCGACGCAGTCGCCGCCGTTGTTGGAGCTGCGGGACGCCTTGATCCACTTGGCTGTGCTCAGGTCCATTTCTGCGACCACCTTGCGGGAGCCATGTTCGGGGGGACGGTGCATGAGGGACGCCCTCTCCGTGTGGGAGGGCGTCCCTTGCGCTGCTAAGCGTTCTTGAGGGCCTGGGTCAGGCCGCGGAGGGAACGGGGGGTGAGGAGGAGCTTGGGGCCATCCGGATCCTTGCTGTCACGGATGGCCACGGTGTCGTTGATGCGGGCGAGCTCGACGCAGTTGCCACCGTTGTTGGAGCTGCGGCTTGACTTGCGCCACGCAGCGGTGCTCAGGTCCATTTCTCCTTTGCCACCTTTGCTATCAGTTCGAGGGACTGGTCCACGGGGTACGCGACGGACTGAATGGACGCGAACAGCTCGGTGAGCCGTTTGATTTCGAGGCGATCGGTGGTCGTGTCGCCGCTGAACGCGTTGTCTTTGTACCCTACCTCGCTCCCGTCCGGAAGCGTCCCGATGGAGAAGGCACCGCCGATGCCCTCGTGCAGGGTGAGGGGAGCGATCTGGATGCGGACCTGACGGGAAGAGACCGTCAGAAGGTGCTGGAGTTGGTCACGCATCACCTGCGGGTCTCTGGCGCCGCGGTGCAGCACGCTCTCGTCTATCACGTACATCAGGTGCGGTGGGGTGTCGCCGGCCAGGACGTCTTGGCGGGTCAGACGGGCCTCGACGGCGGTCTCGTCGTTGTCGAGCAGGTGTGCGACGTAGGCGGGGGTCTGGAGAAGACCGGGTATGACCAGAGGTTCGTAGCCTCGGATCGCGTCGAACTTCGGTTCTTGCATGGCCCAGTCGGCGAACCAAACCGGGACGGCGTTGGTGCCCTTGAACAGGCCGTCCCACAGGTGGGTCAGCGCCTCGCGGGTGTCGAGGACGCGGTCGCCGTGGACGGCCAGGAGCCGGTCGGGGCGGGACTCGCCGCGTTCCACGGAGCCGACGGTGCTCTTCGAGTACGGGGCGCTGTCTTGGATCCGCTCGCAGAAGGCCGAGATGCTCAGGCCGGCGGACTCACGGTAACGCCGGAGCTCGGAGCCGAAGAGCGCGTTCGGCGACTCCCAGGGGCGTAGGTCGTTCGGACGTTGTCCCACTTCCCTCTCCTTCGAAGTTTGGACATGGCCGGGGACGGCCAGTCATGTGCGGCTGCTGCCCATGGATGCGCGGACCATGGATACTCCTCGTGCTTTTTCCACTCCACAGCGTGACACAGAGACGATGATTTAGCCACCGGATTTCGCGAAAGAACGCCGTTCTGGAGGGCTTTTATCTTGATCAATTCGAATCTGGCCGCGGAGGCGGGCGCGATCGTGCTCAATTCCTCCGCGCGCGCGCCGGAGACCGCTCGAAAGTGGCTTGCGGACGTATTTCGTCAGCGCGCCCTAGGGGACGACTACATCGCACGTACGGTCGTCACTGAATTGGTTACCAACGTGCATAGGCACACCGACACGGAAGCCATCCCTGTACGTCTTCTCTTGGTCGACGGTCACCCCGTGGTGGAGGTGGAGGACCGCTCCGACGAGCTTCCGGTCGTCCACGCAGAGGACGACACCGCTGAGTCGGGACGGGGGCTGTTGATGCTGTCCTTGCTCGTCCAGGAGTGGGGCGTCCGGGCGCTGGACGAGGGCGGGAAGGTGACGTGGGCGCGGCTCTGCGTGTGAAGGTCGCGCGCGGCCAGTTCGTCATGTGGTGGTGGCGTGTTCGGTATGGGCACGCCACCGCCGAGCAGCATCTGGATGCGCTCGCAGACGCGATGAGCAACCGGGGCTGGTCGCACGTCAAGGTCTATGTGGAGTCGCCGCCGGTGCTGTGGGTCTTCCCCGAGGACGGCGAGGACGCGGCGTTGAGCGTCGCCGTCCTGCAAGTCGGCGGGATGTGGGTCTTCCAGGTTTCCCGCTTGATCGAGTACCCGTGTGAAGCGGTCGTCCGGGTGGCGGGCGTCCTTGATGACGTCCTACAGGACCGCGCGGGGCGGCGACAGACCGCGAGTTCGCGGTGATGCCGTTAGTGGCGGCGTTTGGCGGCCCAGTCTCGGATCTTGGCTATGCGTTCGCGGATCTCTTCGGCGCTTGCCTGGGGGACGGGTGGGCCGCCGCAGGCGCGGCGTAGTTCGTTGTGGATGACGCCCTGGGGCTGGCCGGTGCGGTGGTTCCAGGCGTTGACCAGGCCGTTCAACTCGCGGCGCAGGGCGGCTATGTCCTCGGCGGCGGTGCGGTCCGCGCGGGGGTCGCCGGTTTTGCGCTTGCGTTCGTTGGCCAGTTGGGCTGCCTGGCGCTTGCGGAGCAAGGCTGACACCTGGTCGGGTTCCAGGAGGCCCGGAATGCCCAGGTACTCCTCTTCTTCGGCGGAGCCCGGTTGGGCGTGCATGCCGAACTCGCCGCCGTCGTAGAGGACGCGGTCGAACGTCGCGGAGGCTTCGACGGTTTCGAAGGGGAGTTCTTCGCCTACGTCGGGATTGTCGTCCTTGCGGTTGGCCTCGGCCAGGAGGTCGTCGTCCAGGCCGTCCTCGCGGACGGGACGGTCCAGGACGTGGTCGCGCTCCTCCTCCATTTCGGCGGCGTGACCCATGAGGGTCGGCACCGAGGGCAGGAAGACCGAGGCCGTTTCGCCCCGTTTGCGAGCACGGACGAAGCGGCCGATGGCCTGGGCGAAGAACAGCGGGGTGCTGGTGGACGTGGCATAGACGCCCACGGCGAGGCGCGGGATGTCCACGCCCTCCGAGACCATGCGGACCGCCACCATCCAGCGATCGTCGGTGTCGGTGAACGCCTTGATCTTCTTGGACGCCGTCGGGTCGTCCGACAGCACGACCGTGGCGCTCTGGCCGGTGACCGCCTTGAGCATCCCGGCGTAGGCGCGGGCCGTCTCGTGGTCGGTGGCGATGACGAGGCCGCCGGCGTCCGGGATGGCGCGGCGCAGTTCGGTGAGGCGGCGGTCGGCGGCGGCGATGACCTGCTTGATCCAGTCGCCCTTGGGGTCGAGCGCGGCGCGCCAGGCCTGGGACGTCTGGTCCTGGGTGAGCGGCTCGCCGAGGGTCGCGGTGATCTCGTCGCCGGCGCGGGTGCGCCAGCGCATCTCGCCCGCGTAGGCCAGGAAGATCACCGGGCGGACGACGCCGTCGGCGAGGGCCGGGCCGTAGCCGTAGGTGTAGTCGGCGCGGCTGCGGCGGATGCCGTCCGGTCCCTCGTCGTACTGGACGAACGGGATCGGGTTGATGTCGGTGCGGAACGGCGTGCCGGAGAGGCCGAGTCGGCGGGTGGCGGGCTCGAACGCCTCCCGGACGGCGTCGCCCCAGGACAGGCCGTCGCCCGCGTGGTGCACCTCGTCGAAGATGATGAGGTGCTTGCGCGACTCGGTGCGGTTGCGGTGCAGCGCGGGACGGGCGGCGACCGTGGCGTAGGTGACGGCGACGCCGTGGAAGTCCTTGCCGACGGGGCCCTGGCCGTTCTGGTACTCGGGGTCGATCTTGATGCCGACGCGGGCGGCGGACTCGGCCCACTGCCGCTTGAGGTGCTCGGTCGGGCACACGACCGTGATCGCCTGGACGGTGCGGCGCTCCATCAGCTCGCGGGCGAGGCGGAGCGCGAACGTCGTCTTACCGGCGCCGGGCGTCGCGACGGTGAGGAAGTCGCGGGGGCCCGGCGCGGAGCCGTCCGTGCCGAAGTAGGCCTCCAGCGCCTGCTGCTGCCAGGCACGCAGGGACGACGCCGTCCCCCAGGCGGCCCGTTCGGGGAACGCGGGGGGCATGCTCGATGCGGCGAAGGTGCTCACGGTCATTGAAGGCTACCGAGCCGGACCGACAGTTCGTGCCCCGGTGGGCTCGGCTGTGCCCAGATCCACACGGTGGCGGCCGTGCTTCCGGGACCGGTAGGCCGCCCATGACGACCGGATACGGCGGCCCTGACCTGCGGTGAAGGCGTGCATGCAGGCGTCGTGGGCGTAGTCCATGAAGTTGTGGACCGGATCCCGGCCGCGCTGCGGGCAGGTGTCGCGGGAGTCCGGGCACCCCTGCGCCGGCTCCGCCTCGTACGGGGTGTCGGCCACGCCGTCGCCCGGCGGGATGCAGCCGCCCTCGAACGTGTGCAGCAGGCCGAGCCAGTGCCCGATCTCGTGGACGGCCGTGTACCCGCGGCTGAACGGCCCGTACGACCCGCCCGGCAGGCTGCGGTAGTCGATGACGACGCCGTCCATGCGCGGGGCCCGCCGGTACCACTGCGGGAACGTGGAGAAGCCCAGGACGTCCGACCCGACGGCGGCCGTGTACACGTTGAGCGTGCCGCGCCCGCCCTTGCGCAGGTGCTTCTTCATCGGACGCTCGTACCGTGCCGGGTCGTGGAACCAGGCGGTGTTGTTCGTGCTGTCGTAGCTTTTCAGGCGGAACCGCACGCGGGTATCCACGCCGCCCTTCTTGCCTCCGTACGCGGCGTTCAGCGTGGAGATCTGCCGCTGGACGGCCTTCTTCGACAGCCGTCCCGAACGTCCGCTGTGGACGACGTGGAACCGCACCGGGACGACGAGGCGCTTCGCCATGCGCCGGGTGGAGTCGAGGCGCCGTTCGTCGGACGTCCCGAACCGGTCGAGGAGCGTCCGGCGCAGGTCCGTGAGCATGCCGACGACCTGGTCGCGGCCGAGGTCGGCCCGGTCGCGCGGACGGACGGTGCGGGCGTTCGAGCGATGCACGCACCCGTCGCCTCGCGCGGCGGCCGGTACCGCCGCCCGTACCCGCGTCCGCTCACCCACCGAACCCGGAACGGCACACACAGTAACCGTCAGTGCGCATAGCGAAACCCCGGCCAGCCGCCGCATTCATCCCCCGTATGTCAGAAATTGTGGGTCCCGCGGTATCCCCCACCGCGGGACCCGGAAGGCGCGCAGCCGGACATGGCGACGCGCCGCGTGCCGCCGCTCAGCGGCAGCAGGTCACTCGTCGCCGTCCTTGCCGCCGGACTGCATGGACTCGTAGATCTCCTTGCACTCCGGGCAGACGGGGTACTTCTTCGGATCCCGGTTCGGCACCCAGACCTTGCCGCACAGCGCGATCACCGGCGTGCCGGTCACCGCGCTCTCGGTGATCTTCTGCTTCTTGACGTAGTGGGCGAACCGCTCGTGGTCGCCGTCACCGTGCGAGAGGTCCGGCCGGACATCCTGCTGGGTGTCACTGTCGGGAAGGATCTTCGTACTCACGTATTCACCTTAGTTCAGCGTGGGGTCCTCGGGAAAAGTGGAGACGAACGCCAGATCGCCTCCCTGCCTGCGCAGAACGTCCTGCCACAGGCGGTCCGGGTCGGCGGCGAACACGTCCCCGGCCTCGGCCGGCACCAGGTACCACGAGCCTTCCTCGACCTCGCCGCGCAGCTGGCCCGCCGACCAGCCCGCGTAGCCGGCGAACACGCGCAGCTGCAGCAGCTCCG
This sequence comes from Actinomadura sp. BRA 177, assembly GCF_013372625.1. GTDB lineage: Bacteria > Actinomycetota > Actinomycetes > Streptosporangiales > Streptosporangiaceae > Spirillospora. The sequence continues at coordinate 4,261 of NZ_JABXFD010000060.1, read as the reverse complement.
CCGCGAGCAGGCCGGGCGGGGCCTCCAGGTCGACCACCCCGACCCGCGCGACCTCGGCGCCGCCGTCGAGTGCGCGCCAGCCGAGCGGCTCGTCCTCGCCGGGGAGGCGGGCCAGCGCCAGCGGATGCTCCAGCGCGACGGGGCCGCCCTGGAAGACCACGGCGGGGCCGGTGGCGAGTTCGGCCCACGGCGGAAGCACCCGATCTACGGGAACCTCGGTCGGCCGGTTGAGGACAACGCCGAGCGTCCCTCCGTCGAAATCGTGCTCGACCAGCAGGACGACGCTCCGCCTGAAGTTCGGATCCTCCAGCTGAGGGGTCGCCACCAGCAGAAGCCCCACCCTGATGCCGTCTTCCATGGGTCCCATCATGCGTTGCGCGGACCTCCGGCGGCACGTCCCCGCGCTCGTTAGCCTGTTACGCATTCCTATCGATGGGGATATCGGCACCACAAGGTCCTGGGTTAAGAATGATCTAGGATCATCGGCCATCCGCTTGGTGCGCGCCGGGAGGACAGCGATGCAGTTGCCCAGGGTCGTCATCGCCGCCGTGTTCGTCGTCATCGCGGCGCTGCTCGCGATCCCGGCGCTGATGAAGTCGGACGGGTCGGAGTCGCGGGCGTCGACCTCGGCGTCCACGTCCCCGAGCCCCAGCACGTCCGGCACCTCCGGGTCGGCCACGCCGACCAAGTCGGGGACGCCGAAGCCGCCCGCACAGCCGGTGACCGCGAGCATCGGGTCGGTGTCCTGCCCCGAGCGCACCGTGCACGTCAAGATCCGCAACACCGGGACACAGACCGAGGACTTCTCCATCGAGCGGGACGACGGCGGCGCCGCGATCCCCGGCAAGATCCAGCCGAACAACACCCGGACGGTCTCGGTCAAGCTCCGCGAGGACCGCCGCACCGACCTCACCGTCACCTGGGCGAACAAGCAGATCGAGGCCAAGACGGTGAAGGCGAACTGCAAGAAGGCGGGCGCCGGGGCGCCGACCGAGACGCCGCCGAGCAACCTGCCGCACACCGGCCCGGACACCGTCCTGTGGGCGCGCGCCGCGACCGGCGTCGGCATCCTGCTCACCGGCGCGATCATCTTCTGGTACGGCGGCATCTGGCCCCGCCGCCGCGAGAAGATGTTCGCGAGCAAGGAGTCCGACTGAGCCCCGGTACGACTAGGCCTCGGTTCGGGGGCGCCCGCCGGCGGCCTCGCGGACGGCGCCGGCGACGCGGGTCGCCACGTCCGGGTGGAAGACGCTCGGGATGATGTAGTTTGGCCCGATCTCCTCCGGCATGACGACCTCGGCGAGCGCCGCCGCGGCCGCGGCCAGCATGTCGAGGGTGACGACGTCGGCCTGCGCGTCCAGCAGGCCGCGGAAGACGCCGGGGAACGCCAGCACGTTGTTGATCTGATTGGGGTAGTCGCTGCGGCCGGTCGCGACGACGGCGGCGTGCTCGCGGGCCTCGTCCGGGGCGACCTCGGGCTCGGGGTTGGCGAGCGCGAACACGATCGCGTCCTTGTTCATCGTCGCGATGTCGGCGCCGGTCAGGATGCCGGGCGCGGAGACGCCGATGAACACGTCGGCGTCCTTCACCGCGCCGCACAGGTCGCCCGCGTAGCCGGCCGCGTTGGTGTGATCGGCGATCCAGCCGAGCGACTCGTCCAGGTCGTCGCGGCCCTTGTGGACGGCGCCGCGGTAGTCGCAGACGACGACGTCGCGGGCGCCCGCGTGCATCAGCAGCTTCAAGATGGCGCTGCCGGCGGCGCCCGCGCCCGCCATCGTGATGCGGACGGAGCCGATGTCCTTGCCGACGACGCGCAGCGCGTTGGTCAGCGCGGCCAGCACGCAGATCGCCGTGCCGTGCTGGTCGTCGTGGAAGACGGGGATGTCGAGCAGCTCGCGCAGCCGGCGCTCGACCTCGAAGCAGCGCGGCGCGGAGATGTCCTCCAGGTTGATGCCGCCGAACGCGGGCGCGAGGATCTGCACGGTCCGGACGATCTCGTCGGTGTCCTGCGTGTCGAGGCAGATCGGCCACGCGTCGATCCCGGCGAACCGCTTGAACAGCGCCGCCTTGCCCTCCATGACGGGCAGCGCGGCCTCCGGGCCGATGTTGCCGAGGCCGAGCACCGCCGACCCGTCGGTCACGACGGCGACGCTGTTGCGCTTTATGGTCAGCCGGCGGACGTCCTCGGGGTTGCGCGCGATGGCGAGGGAGACGCGGGCGACGCCCGGCGTGTAGGCCATCGACAGCTCGTCGCGGTTGCGCAGCGGCACCTTCGACTGCATCTCGATCTTGCCGCCGAGGTGCATCAGGAAGGTCCGGTCGCTGACCTTGTGGATCTTGACGGCCTCGATGCCCTCCAGCGCGCCGGAGATCGCCTCGGCGTGCTGGGTGTCGCGGGTCGCGATCGTCACGTCGATGCGCAGCGTCTCGTGCCCGGCGGTGTTGACGTCGAGGGCCGTGACGATGCCGCCCGCGTTCTCGACCACGTGGGTGATCTGGCTGACGGCCCTGCCGCCGGCCGGGACCTCCAGCCGGACGGTGATGGAGTACGACACGCTCGGCACGCTCGCCACGAGGCTGCTCCCTTGCTGCTCCGGGTTGTTCTCGTCCCGGCGCGCGCCGCCCGTGGACCGGCACGGTGCGTCCGGGGGCCGCGGCCCGGGTCCGTCCCCCGCGACTCAGAAAGCCCGCGCCGCGACGACGATCAGCTCGATCGCCGCGGGCACGGGCGGCCTCAGGACATCGGTCACGAGGTTGCGGAGCCGCGGATCGGCGGGGCCGGCCGCATGCGGGTGACGCATGCGGGCCGTCCGGGCACGGTCATCTCATCGAGCATACGCGCAACATCGCAGCGGGGTGTCCCGATCGCCCCGGCTCGTCCACGCCGGAACGGAGCCGGGCCGGGGCTGGGCCCGGGCTGGGCCGGACGCCGGGACGGGGCCGCGTCAGAACAGGGCGGACTGCAGGCCGCGGCGGGCGCGGCCGATGCGCGGGTCGTCCGGCGGCAGCAGCTCGAACAGCGACAGCAGGTGCTTGCGCGCCGCGTCGCGGTCGTCGCCCGCGCTGCCGCGCACGGCGGCCAGCAGCCGGTCGAACGCCTCGTCGATGCGGCCGGACACCATCTCCACGTCGGACGCGCCGATCTGCGCCTGGACGTCGCCGGGCTTGTCGGCGGCGTCCGGGAGGGCGCGCTCGGCGTCCAGCGACCCGACGCGCAGGCTCAGCTCGACGAGCGCGAGGCCCTGCTTGGCCTGGCCGTCCCGGGGGTTGTCGGCGAGGGGGCGCTCGAACGCGGTCTTGGCGGCGGGCAGGTCGCCGCGCTGCAGGGCGTCCTCGGCCTCGGCGTACACCGGGTCGACGGCGGGCATGGCGTCGGCGGCGGGCTGCTCCTCGCCCTCGGGCGCGTCCGGCAGGATGCCCTCCTTGCGCAGCGCCTCGAAGAGCTGGTCGATGGCCTGCCGCACCTGCGGCTCGGGCGCCGCGCCGTTCAGGAACGGCAGCAGCTGGCCGGCCACGACCGCCGCCACGAACGGGATGCCGCGCACGCCCATCTGCTGCATGTAGGCGGCGAGCTGCGGGTTCGCGTCGATGTCGACCTTCGCGAGGACCCACTTGCCGGCGGCCTCGCCGGCGAGCTTCTCCAGGATTGGGCCGAGCTGCTTGCACGGCCCGCACCACTCGGCCCAGAAGTCCACGAGGACGGGCACGGACTGCGACCGCTCCACGACCTCGGTGTTGAAGGTCTCGTCGGTGACGTCCACGACGTACTGGCCGGCGGCGCCCCCGGCGCCCGCCGGCGCGCCGGCGGCCTGGGCGCGGCGTTCCTGCTGCTTCTTCGTGGCCGCCTGGCGCGCCCCCAGGTCGATGGCCCCGTGCAACGAAAAGTCCCGAGAAGACATGGGTCCATCCTGCCCCATGACCGCGCCGCGCCGTGCCCCCGTCCGCTCCCAGCGGAGCGCGCCGCCCGTGCCGGACGTCCAGCTCGTCCCATTTCATGGCACAAACTGGAAATTGTCGACCTTTCCCGAATTCTCCGCTTCGGCGCGGTAGGCAAAGAATCCAGGCCGGCTGCCGTAAAGGCAAAAAGATTGCTGACAGTCATCACCAAGCCCGGTTATAGTGACGATGTCGATGCATCGCGGCCGGGCAAAAGCGGCCGGTGCCCGCCGGCGACGGCGGCCCGGCCCGGCGGGCACCCGCCGCTCGTGCCCCTGTCTCCTATCCCCCTCTCACACTCCCGACCAAACACATAGTAGAAGAC
>NZ_JABXFD010000658.1 GCF_013372625.1 Actinomadura sp. BRA 177 | reverse complement strand
CGGGACCACGGCCCGCCCTCGCTGGTCCGCCCCCGCGCCCCCATCCTGGGCTCCACCGCTCACTGGCCCCGCCCACCGGGCCGCGCCGCCGACCGCCCGTGCCACCGACCGGGCCGACTGCTCACCGGCCGGACCGCCGGCCGCGTCGCTCACTCGCCGCGCCTCTGGCCGGCCGCGTCCACTCGCTGGCCGCATCGTCCACTGACCGGACCGCTCACTGGCCGGACCGCCCACCGGGCCGCGCCGCCGACCGCGGGCGTGCCACCCACCGGGCCGTCGTCCACTGGGCGCCGCACGGCTCCGTCGCAGGTCGGTCGCGCAGCTCACTGGCTCAGCTCTGCAGAGCATTCGAGACCAGCTCCCACCCTCTGTAGGAGGTTCAGGTGGGATCGTGCAGGAATGCGCTGCGCATCGGGAGCTACGGCTGGCCTTCGCGGAATCCCTCAGTGGGCTCGTCGTCAACCCCAGACTGATTGCGGGGCCCCTGCGGAGAATCAGCTAGGGGCCGGACCGGTGTTCGTTGGGTGACGTCGAGGGTGTCGCAAGTCCTGTGCCACTCGGGGGCCGGAAGGGCTACTCAAACCGAGAACGTGGAAGCGGGATTGGCCAGGCTAATGTTTCACGTGAAACCGCCTCGCAGTCCAGGCGGAGGTACCTTCACATCCCGCCGAACTTCCGGGTTCGCGTGAAGCGCGTCGCCTGCTTGGCTGGGCAACTGCGTTCGTCGGCTGTCGCGCGGCCCGCCGAGGGCTGAGTCTGCTGCCCAGCAATCGGACGCACGTCCGCAACGGCCCTGCGGGAACGACGCCTCCACGCCACGACGGCGATCGTCGCGGTGTTACCGAACTGCCGGCTCTCTCCGACGCGCCTTGGGAGTGGCTGGTGGACGAATGTTTCACGTGAAACGACCTGAGCGATCACGTCTGGTGCTGGCCGCGTGGGCTCAACCTCCGCAGCTAACTCGCCTCCAGCAAGGGCAAGGTTTGGTTGGGTGGCCCGTCCCCTGCCGACTCGTTGCGTCCACAGCCTCCAAAGAGGACCTAAACGAGGCGGTCCTCCAGGCCGAGGCGCCCGGCCGTCAGCAGCTCCTCGACGGCGACCGCGTCGCCGGGGGCAACTGGGTTAGGCACAGGCTTCATCGGGATCCGTCGTGTGCCAGTCCATTGCATACGGCAATGGACGCGGGCTGCGGCGTTCAGTACGTTGCGGCGGAGAGCGGCTCCCGGCAGTCCGATCTTCAGGAGGTTCGGGTGGATCGCAAAGAGATGTGGCGGCACATCGCGGAACAACGTCTGGCGGTTGCGGAAGCCCTCATCGATCTCGACCCGGACGAATGGGAGCGGCCATCGCTGTGTGAGGGGTGGCGGGTCCGTGATGTCGTCGCCCACATCGGCCTTGCTCCGGAGATCACTTGGGGCATGACCCTGCGCGAGTTCGCGCGGGCGCACGGGAGCTTCCACAGGTTCATCCGAGAGACGGCGATCGACCGAGCGGCCCTTCCGAACGATGAGCTGATCGCCATCGTGCGCCGGGTCGCCCCCGCACAACGACTCGCTCCCGGAACCACCACCAAGGAGCCGCTGCTGGACATCCTCGTCCATGCGCAAGACATCTTCCTCCCGCTCGGCCGCGACTTCACCATGCCGGAGCACCCCGCGTTGGTGGCGGCCGACCGGATCTGGCAGATTCCACCGCCCTTCGGCTTCGGCGCCAAGAAGCGCCTACGCGGCTTCCGCGTATCGGCCACGGACGCGCCCTGGTCGCGTGGCGACGGCCCGTCCATCTCCGGCCCGCTCCAGGCGATCGTCCTCCTCATCTCCGGACGAGTCACGGCAGCACTCCCATATCTCTCAGGAGACGGCGTGCAGACCTTGGCCGTCCAAACCAAGGAATAGGCACCCCGGCGTCGCTACGAGGACGGACTTGGCTGTGGGGACGCGAGCATGCGGCACGGTCAGCCATCGGTGCGGTCGGTCGGCCATCGCGATCCGGCCAGCGGCACGGTCAGCGGGCGGTGCGGTGGAGGGCGTTACGTGGGTCGTGTCCGCTGTCAACTGCGGACCGCCCGCCTAGGCAGTTTCACGTGAAACATTCGTCCTGCCACGATGCGCCACCGCGTACTTCCCAAGGCGTCGCATCAAGTCTCATCGGTGGGCGGGCAGACCACCAACGCACGAGGCCCAGCCCGCCCTCATCTGCGGCCGGCTGGTACGGCCTGGCCAACCGCAACAGCGGCAAGGCCCTGGACGTCTGCAACCTGGCGTCCAACGACGGCTCCCGCATCACCCAGATGATGGTGGCCGTCGGCTACGGGCGTCCCTGGGAGTCATGGGTGCCGCCTGGTGCTCAAGGTTCGGCCTGGTGACCAGATCGGCACTTCCGTGGCGGCCGCCGCCCAGGCGGGCCTGAAGGTGTGGGTGGGACAACTGCCGTTCTGGACGTACCGGCAGCAGAGTTGCCCCATGGGGCGAAGGTGGGGGCCTGTATGCGGCGCGGCTGATGGACGAGCGTACCGAGCCAGCATCTGTGTCGCTCGCCCCCGACTGGGCGAGCGCGTTGCACTGCAGCGAGTATCAGTTGGGTGGCTCGTCGCGCCGGCGAGGCCCGCGATCAGACTCGATACCAATGACCACATCAGCGTCGCGCGCCCCCGACTGAGTGAGTGCGTCGCACTGCAGCGAGTTATCAGTTGGGACGCTCGGGGCGCTGGCGAGGCCTGCGATCAGACTCGATACCGATGACCACATCGGCCGCGGTGGCGTCCTCGGGCAGATGCCCGGCGATCAGCTCGTGAAGTTGAGTACCCGTCGATACCCTCGGCGAGTCTCCGGGGGGCCGGGCGGCGGCCGTCATCGTCCACCAGGTCGACGTCGTGGTAGTCCTCGGCCCAGTCGTTACCCACAAACAGCATCCGTGGCTCGTCTCTGGGGGTGGAAGCCAGGAGGAGAATCACGGCGACCTAATGGATCAGTGCTCGGACCTCGACACGACATCCCACCGGCCATTGCTTCTCCCCGCCGAACCGGTGAGGGCACGATCTAACCCTCGGTCTCGCAACGTGGGTCAGGTGAGGGACGGTGCTCACCCACTGGTCGGCCTCATCAGCCATCGATCCTGCCCTCCTGGCCTGACCGATGCACCGCCACTAGGTGAGGCGGGCGACGAGTAGGGACTCACAGATTTCGCCGAGGTCCAGGCCGGCGACGCTGATGGCGCGGGGGAGGAGGCTTGTCTCCGTCATGCCGGGCGCGACGTTCACTTCCAGGAAGTGGATGTCGCCTTCGGGGGAGACGATGAGGTCGGTCCGGGAGATGTCGCGGAGGCCGAGGGCGCGGTGGGCCGTGACCGCGGCGGACGTGGCGCGGTCGGCGGCGTCCGGGGACAGGCGTGCCGGGGTGACGAACTCGGTGTCGCCGGCGTCGTAGCGGGCCGTGTAGTCGTAGAGGCCGCCGGGGGCGACGATCTCGACGGCCGGGAGGGCGACGGGGACGCCGTCGCGTTCGATGACGCTGACGGACACCTCGGTGCCGGAGACGTAGCGCTCGATGAGGGCCGCGTCGCCGTAGGCGAAGCAGCCGACCATGGCGGCCGACAGTTCGGACGGCTCGTGGACGACGGACGCGCCGAGGGCCGAGCCGCCGCGGGTCGGCTTGACGAAGAGGGGGAGGCCGAGGCCGCTCACGATGCGGTCGAGGACGGACGCGGCGCCGAGGTCGTGGAAGACCTCCTTCGGGAGGGCGACCGACTCGGGCGTGCGGAGTCCGGCACGGCGGACGACGGACTTGGCGGTCGGCTTGTCCCATGCGACGCGACAAGCGTCCGGACGGGCACCGAGATAGGGGACCTCGAGCAGTTCGAGGACGTCGCGGATCGAGCCGTCCTCCCCCGCGGCGCCGTGCAGGACGGGGAAGACGATGTCCGGCGGGTCGTCCGTCAGCGAGTCGAGAAGCGTCGCGTCGGCGTCGCGCAGTTCGACCGGGATGTCGCGGGCGCGCAGTGCGTCGGTGACGCGCCGGCCGGACCGGAGCGACACCTCGCGCTCGTACGACAGCCCCCCGGCGAGGACGACGACATGTCCGAGTTCCACCGCGCTTGCCTCTCTTGAACGGTGTAGTCCGCGCTCGTCCTCAGCGAGGCTCATGCCCCACCGAGGACGGGTGCGCGTTTCACGTGAAACATTCAGACGACGTCCGGCCCCGGCGCCTGGAAGCCGGTGGACCTGCCGCCGACCGCACCGCCGAACGTGTCGTGGAGGCGGATCTCCTTTTCGACGACGGTCGCGAGTCGCCGGACGCCCTCCCGGATCCTGTGCGGCTCGGGGAAGCAGTACGACAGGCGCATGTGCCGGTGTCCGGTGCCGTCCGCGAAAAAGCCGGTCCCGGGGACGTAGGCGACCCGTTCGGCGATCGCGCGCGGGGCCATCGCCTTGGCGTCGAGCCCCTCGGGGAGTGTCAGCCAGACAAAGAAGCCGCCCGCCGGACGCGTCCACGTGCAACCGTCCGGCATCAGTTGGTCAAGCGATTCCAGCATCGCGTCACGGCGGGCCCGGTACAGCTCACGGAAGCCCTTGGTCTGCTCCCGCCACGGCTGCGTGGCGAGGTACTCGCGGACGGCGAACTGCGAGAAGTTCGACGGGCACAGGATCGCGGACTCGGCGGCCAGGACGAGCTTGGCCCGCACCGCGTGCGGCGCCAGCACCCAGCCGACCCGGAGGCCCGACGCGATCGTCTTGGAGAACGAGCCGAGGTAAAGGACGCGTTCGGAGTCGTCCGCGCGCAGTGCCCGCATGGGCTCGCCGTCGAATCCGAGGAGCCCATACGGGTTGTCCTCGACGATCAGGACGTCGTACTCGGCACAGATCTCGAGGATCTGGGCGCGGCGCGCCGTGGTGAGGGTGACGCCCGCCGGGTTCTGGAAGGTCGGCACGGTGTAGAGGAACTTGACGCGGCGCCCCTGCGCGCGGAGGGACGAGAGCGTCTCGCGGAGCGCGGACGGGATGAGCCCGCCCTCGTCCAGGGGCACATGCACGACGTCGGCCTGGTAGGACGCGAACGTGCCCAGCGCACCGACATAGGACGGGGCCTCGGCGAGGATGACGTCCCCCGGGTCCACGAAGATCTTGGTGATCAGGTCGAGCGCCTGCTGCGCGCCGACGGTGACGACAACGTCGTCCGGGGACGCCTGGACGCCTTCGAGTGACATGACCTCGCAGATGTGCTCGCGGAGCAGTTCGTCCCCCTGCGCGGAGCCGTACTGCAGCACCTCGGCGCCCTTGCCGGCGACGAGGTCGCCGATCATCTGGCCGACGGCGTCGAGCGGCAGTGCCGACACGTACGGCGCCCCGCCCGCGAGCGAGACGATCTCCGGGCGGGCGACCATCGCGAACAGGGCGCGTATCTCGGACGGCACCATGCCGGCGGCGCGGGCGGCGTAGCGATCGGCGTAGACGTCCGTACGCGAATGCTGTTCCACGAGGCACCTCCGGGATGTGATGGCTTCCCTGCAAACTACGGCATGGCGACCAGCGCCGGACCGTTCCGGGTGTGGCGTGCCGCCCGGTTGGGGAAGTTCCTGTCCGATACGATGCCCGCGGGTCCCGGTTGGTTGCCGGGAAGTTCCGTCGCCACGGGTTCCAGGCCCGGCGGGCGAGGATCGCAACAGGGGGTGCCGACCCGGTGTCGCGTCGTCTCGTCAACATCACGCTGGACAATCTCGATGATCTGCCGCACCGCTGCCGCGGCTGCGTGTTCTGGGAGCTCGATCCGGTCAGCCGGGAGCGTGCGCTGGAGAGCGGCGACTCGGGACTGGAGAAGGAGGCGTGGATCTCCTCGACGCTGCTGGAGTGGGGCAGCTGCGGCAAGATCGCGTACGTGGACAACGTCCCGGCGGGGTTCGTGATGTACGCGCCGCCGCTGTACGTGCCGCGCTCGGTGGCGTTCCCGACGAGCCCGGTCAGCGCGGACGCGGTACTGCTGATGACCGCGCACATCCTGCCGGAGTTCGCCGGCGGCGGCCTCGGCCGGATGCTCGTCCAGGGAGTCGCGAAGGACCTGACCCGGCGCGCGGTGAAGGCGATCGAGGCGTTCGGTGACCTGAAGGGTGAGGAGGGCGGGTGCATGGTGCCCGCCGACTACCTGTTGTCGGTCGGGTTCAAGACCGTCCGGCCGCATCACCGTTATCCGCGGCTGCGGCTGGAGCTCAAGTCGGCCCTGTCGTGGCGTGAGGACGTCGAGGTGGCCCTGGAACGGCTGCTGGGCTCCATGACACCGGAGGGGGCGCTACGACCGGTCTGAGGGGATCTGAGGCGCTTTGACGCGTGTGGCCCGCACTCCATGCCAGGAGTGCGGGCCACACGCTTTCGCGCTCGCCGCGGGAGGCGGGAGGCGGCTCGAACGAACTCGGCGAGGGCTGCGCCAACTGACCATCCCCGCGGGGGACGGTCACGGCACCTCGACTCTGCCGGAACTGCTCCGCAGGCCGGCAGTGCCGGGCCGTCGATCTGCAGACCGGTCGGGCCTGCGGGACGGCCCGCCTGCGGGACGGTTAGGCCTGCGGGACGGTTTCGGCGGCGTCCTGGTCCTGGAGCCAGCGTTCGGCGTCGATGGCGGCCGAGCAGCCGCTGCCCGCCGCGGTGATCGCCTGCCGGTAGATGTGATCCACCACGTCACCGCACGCGAACACCCCCGGGACCTTCGTCCGCGTCGTCGGGGCGTCCACCAGCAGGTACCCGTCGGCGTCGGTCTCCAGCTGTCCGGTGAACATCTCGCTGCGCGGGTCGTGGCCGATCGCGATGAACAGCCCGGTGATCTCCAGCGCCGACTCGGCACCCGTCCTGGTGTTGCGGACGGCCACCCCGGTCACCCGGTCGTCCCCCTGAATGGAGGTGACCTCGCTGTCCCACAAGAACTTGATCTTGTCGTTGGCGAACGCGCGATCCTGCATGATCTTCGACGCGCGCAGCTCGTCCCGCCGGTGGATCACCGTCACCGACCGGGCGAACTTGGTCAGGAAGATTGCCTCCTCCATCGCGGTGTCACCGCCGCCGACGACCGCGATGTCCTGCTCCCGGAAGAAGAACCCGTCACAGGTCGCACACCACGACACACCGCGTCCCGACAGCCGCTTCTCGTCCGGCAGGCCCAGCTCCCGGTACCCCGAGCCGGTCGCCACGATCACGGCCTTGGCCAGGTAGGTCTCGTCCCCGACCTTGACGACCTTGGGGTCGGCGGTCAGGTCCACCTCGGTGACGTCGTCGGTGATCAGCTCGGCGCCGAAGCGTTCGGCCTGCTTGCGCAGGTTGTCCATCAGATCCGGGCCCATGATGCCGTCGGGGAACCCGGGGAAGTTCTCCACGTCGGTGGTGTTCATCAGCGCACCACCCGCCGTCACCGAGCCCTCGAACACCAGCGGCTTCAGGTCACCGCGAGCCGCGTAGATGGCGGCCGTATAGCCCGCGGGGCCGGACCCGATGACGATGACGTTACGGACGTCGCTCACTGTTCTGCGCCTCTCCTCGTTTGGCCGTCGGTGCCGCACGACCCGGCCTGCCAGTCGCGTCAACCGATCCTAGGCCCCGGGGATTCCCGCGGCACCGCGACCGGCCGTCCACCAGGCTCTACGGCCCGGTCCGCGCCTCTAAGGTGTGGTGCATGGCACGGATTCTGCTTCTCCACTCGATGTACGGGCTGCGTCCGGCGGTGCACCAGGCGGCGGACCGGCTCCGCGCGGCCGGGCACGAGGTCCACGTCCCCGACCTCTACGACGGGCGGGTCGTGGACGACCCCGAGGCCGGCATCGAGATCAAGGAGGAGATCGGCCGGGACGAGCTGCTGCGCCGCGCCGTCAGGGCGGCCGCCCCTCTCATGGGCGACGGCGGTCTGGTCTACGCGGGGTTCTCGCTCGGCGGTTCCATCGCGCAGAACCTCGCGTTCGCGGACGCCCGGGCCGGCGGCCTGTTGCTGATGCACGGCACGTCCGACATCGCGGAGGACGCGTCCACCGAGGTCCCGGTGCAGCTGCACGTCGCCGACCCCGACACCTGGGAGCCCGTCGACTGGCTGAACGCCTGGTACCTGCAAATGCGCAAGGCGGGTGCGGACGTGGAGGTCTACCGCTACCGGGGCGCCGGCCACCTGTTCACCGACCCGGACCTCCCCGACTACGACGCCGAATCCGCCGACCGAGCCTGGACGACCGCCCTGGCCTTCCTAGAAACCCTCTAACCCACCCCACACCAACCCATACCGCCCGCCCCGCGACAACCCGTGCCGCCGCCCCGGGGGCGCTGCCGCGGCACGGCAGACCACGCCGTCGCGCCGCAGGGGGCTCGCCCTGTCGCCCCGCGACATCCCAGGCTGTCGTGTCGCGGCAATCCAGGCCCGAGGTGCCGCGGCAGGCCACACCCTCGCAGTGGAACGAGGCCTCATCCCTGTCGTTTCGCGACACTAAGCCGCGGGGTTGTGATGACTCACGCCGCCGTCCCGGGGCTGCCGCCCCGGGGGCGCTGCCGCGCCGCGACAGACCACGTCGTCGTGCCGCGGGGACTCGCCCTGTCGCCCCGCGACATCCCAGGCTGTCGTGTCGCGGCAGACCACACCCTCGCAGTGGAACGAGGGCTCCGCGACACCCGGACCGCTGGGTTGTGATGACCCACGCCTCCGCCCGGCGAGGAATCACGCCTCCATGCCGCGAGAGTTCACGCCGTCGTACCGCGAGAACTTGCGTCGCCGCGAAGCGACAGGTCCGGTTGCCCGGCTCGCGGCAACACACGCCGCGGTGCCGTGCCGCAGTGCCTTGAGGCCTCACGGCGTGCTGCGGCTATCCCACGTCGTGGTGCGGCGACTCAGACCGTCGTCCCGCGAGGACTCATGTCGCGTTGCGGTTACCCGCGTCGTGGCGCGGCGACTCAGACTGTCGTTCTGCCAAGGATTTGCGTCGTCGCGCTGCGACAACTCTGGTTGTCGCCTCGCGGCGACCCGCGGCGCAGTGCCGTGAGGACTCATGTCGTGCTGCGGCTACCTGCGTCGTGTGCGGCGACTCAGACCGGCGTTCCGTGAGGGTTCGCGTCGTCGCGAGGCGACGGCTCCGGTTGTCGGCTCGGGACAGAGCACGTCATCGTGCTGCGAGGAGTCGCGTCGTCGTGGCGTGAGGCTGCTTTGGTGTTGGGGTGGAAGTTGTGCTGGCAGGGCAGCGGCTTCGGTTCGGGCTGAGAGGCGTCGTTTGGCTGGGCTGTCTGTGATTAGTTCCGGTGCTCTTGCGGGTCTTCGTGTCCACCGTCAGGTGCGGACCGCTTAGGCAGTTTTCCGTCAGGGCGGACGGTCTGGGGGGAGCTGGCCCCAGGACGGTGTTGGCCCTTTCCTCGGGGTCGGGTAGGGGACGTCGGCATGTGTCTAGCCGGGACGCCCCTGCCGCCGTAGTCGGCGGAGCAGCCGCGAATCCAGTCATCGCGTTCAGCGAGGAGGAGCCGCTGAGCATCCGGCAAGGCGGCCAGTCAACGGGGGCGGGTCTTGGAGCCCGCGCCCTGAGAGTGGTCCTCCAGGCCGATGTCCGAGCCCGGGGGATCTGCGGCTGGCCGTTCTCGGGGGTGCCGAGAACGGCGGCCGAGTGCGTCAGGCGTTCCGGAGCTTCTTCAGGACGTGCTGGTTTCGTGCGGAGCAGTCCGTTCCCACGACCCAGATGTTCCACTTGCCGGAAATGTCGCCGTGCACGGCGATGACCGTCGCGGGCGTTCCCTCGTACTTCGCCGTGTCGACGAGGGCGGGCGCCTGGCCGTGGGTAACGCCGTTGACGCAGCCCTTGAGCTGCGCGGACGGCGGGCCCGACGCGGCCCTGAGCTGCTGGGTGTCGGCGAGCAGCCGGTCGATCTGGGCGCCCAGGGTGCCGGCGCGGTAGTCGGTGCCGCTGCGGGCCACGGTGAAGGCCGCGGCCGGGGCGGCGGCGTTCGGCGCCATCCCATTCTCCGGACCGGATTGGTCGGGATTATCCTGCGCGGGAGTCGACGCCTTGCCGTGGTCGCCGTTCACGCCGTCCAGTGCCATCGTGCCGACCGTCGCGCCGCCGCCGACGACGATCACCGCGGCCGCGGCCGCCGACAGAATCCGCCAATGCCGCCTTCCGCGCCGCTGCTCCATGCTCACCACGGTGGCGCTGTGCATCGACTCCGCGGCGATGGCGGTGTCGATGCGGTCGGCCAGTTCGGCGGGCATGGACGGCACGGGTGCCTCCGCCAGGATCCGGGAGACGTCCGCAAGGTCGGCGGACAGCTCACGGCATTCGGCGCAGGTATCCAGGTGCGCGTTGACGGAGGCGGCTTCGTCGTCTTCGAGCAGTCCCTCGGCCAGATCGGCCAGGATGTCGTAGTCGTAGTGTGCGGGGTTCACTTGGGCATGCCACCTCCTCTCCACACCTCAGACGTTTTTGCGATCCCGCCGGTTCCGGTGGTGGCTGAGAAGCGGTGCGAGCCTGGCGCGTCCGCGGGCGCACCGGCTCTTGATCGTGCCGGCCGGGACCTCCATGACCTGCGCGGCGTCCTCGACGGAATAACCCATCATGTCGACGAGGATGAGCGCGGCGCGCTGCTCGAACGGGATCTGCTCCAGCGCGGTGCGGACGTCGAGGGACACGCCGTGCGCGTCCGACGGGTCCGGCATCTTCGGCGCGACGGCGTCGAACGTCGCGTCGTCGCCCATCGGCGTCGCCGGCCGGACGGACTTGCGCCTGATGCGGTCCAGGCACGCGTTCACGACGATGCGGTGCAGCCAGGTGGTGACGGCGGCGTCCCCGCGGAACCGTCCGGCGGCGCGGAACGCCGAAAGACATGCGTCCTGCAGCGCGTCCGCGGCCTCCTCCGGGTCGCCGAGGGTGCGCAGCGCGACCGCCCACATGCGGTCGCGGTGCCGGTGGACCAGTTCGGCGAACGCGTGCGGGTCCCCCTGGGCGTGGCGGGCGAGGAGTTCCTTGTCGGGCACCTCGCCCACGCGATGCATGCTCACCGACGTCATGAGCGACCGCTTTCTCGTTCGGGACGCCCGGTCGGCGCCGGGCTTCCGCGACCGGCTGCTGGGGTAGGCACCACGTTTTCCTGGGGGCGAGGGGACAATCTACTCACAGGCACGATACAGACATGCGCCGCTCCACGTCACAGCCCTTGTCCAGGGTGTGGACGAGGTCAGCCGGCGGCGCCGTAGACGGTGACCTCGCCGAGCTTGCCCTTGAGGGACGACGGCAGTTTGGTGAACCAGACCAGAACGTACTGCCCGGTCACCTGCGGGGACGCGGTGACGGTCAGCTCGCTGCCGTTCGCGGGCTGCTCGCCGATGCGCTTCAGGTCGCTCGGGGACTGTGAGTCACCGACCTTGACCTGCAGCGTCCCGCCGCTCTCCGGCGAGACGATCTTGACGTTGGCGACCTTCACCGGCTTGCCCATGTCGAGCAGGACGCCCATGCCCTTGGAGTAGTTGCCGAACCCGGCGTCGGCGTAGCTCTGCGTCTCCCAGTTGCCGCTCGCCTTGCCGTCGATGACGGAGTCGGTGTTCTTCCCGATGGAGGTGTCCTGGTGGCCGGGGCGCGACTGCTGGACGGCCTGCACGCCCTGCGCCTGCAGCTTGACCACGGTCGGCTGCGGAGGCGCGCTCGTCTTGGACTTGTCGGTGGCACCGCCGCCACCGGGCTCGTTGTCGCCGCCGGTGCCGGACAGCGCCCACGCGCCGATGCCGACGATGACGGTCAGCGCGGCGGCCGCGACGCCGATCAGCGCCCGGTTCGCGGGACGCTTGGGAGCGCCGGGCCCGTGCGCCGGTGCCGTCCGGGTGGACGTGGACGGCGGCGGAGGAGGAGGTGCGCCGTGCTGGACGCGCGGCGGCGGGACGTGCGACGGCGCCGGCTGTTCGTGCGCGGGCCGCCGGTGCGGCTGCGCCGGCGGCC
>NZ_JABXFD010000243.1 GCF_013372625.1 Actinomadura sp. BRA 177 | reverse complement strand
CTCCGCCTACGCGGCTGGGCCAACACCGCCGCCGGACGCCGCGCCCACACCTACCCCGAAACAGCCCTCACCCTGCACGGCATCCCATAACCAGAAACCGGCATTTCGGGAACACGCCGGGGCCCTGCCGGCGTCCGGCAGCGGCGCGCACGCCGCCTGGCACTACGTCGCCGATGACGTGCGCGTGGTCCCGCTGATCACGCGCGGCGGCACGCTGCGGCTTCGGGTGGAGACGGTGCGGGCGCGCGTCACCGGCCACCGAGTCGCCGATGACGGCATGGAGATCCGTGGAACGATCCTCGGCGGTGTGCCGGACGGCGCCGCGGTCGTCGTGCGCAGGCGCGCCGGGACGCCACTGAACCGCTACCCGGTGACGCAGGACGGCGGCGGCTTTCGCGTGCGGATTCCGCTTCGCGAACTGATCGACGACATGCCCGTCCAGGGTGAGGCCGCAGATCGCCTCCTCGGTGCCCGCCCCGACGACGAGACCGGCTGGCGACTCGACCTGAGCCTGCCGAGCGACCCCGGAGAGGGAGGCGCCGCCGCGCCGGCGACCGCTGCCGCAGTGGCGGACACCTCCACTGTGGTGGACGAGCCTGAATCGGCGGACGTCCGCGCAACGGTGGAAGCTGACACTGGCGCGGAGACGGACGACGACGCCGAGGCGGACGAGGAGCCCGCAACGCTGGACGTCCCGACGACGGCGTCCGCAGCGGCGAACCGCCGCGCGGACACTCCCGGTATGCCGGATGATTTCGCCGCCGCCGAGGCCCCGGGCGCGGCCGACGATCCCACGCCGGCCGACGCCCCCACGGCAGCGGACGATTCCACGGTCGACGATTCAGCCGCCGACGAGCTGGTCCGGATCGTCTTGGACGACGACGTCCCCGAGGGCCTCTACACCCACGCCGACAAGGAATTCGTCGTCTACCGCTCCCGCCACGGCTACGCGGGCCTCAAGGCCCGCACCCCTCGCCCGCTGCTCACCCATGCGACCTGGGAGCAGGACGGGACGCTCGTCCTGACCGGCGACTACCCGTCCAGCGCCCCGGCGGACCCGGCCGAGCTGGTGCTCCGCAGCCGCGACCGCAACGAGGAGCGCGCGTTCCCGATGTCCCGCGCGGACGGCCGTTTCCGCGCCGAACTCCCGCTGAGCCGCCTGGTCTCCCTGGGCGGCGTCCTGCCGCTGCCGTCCGGCAAATGGGACATCCGCGTCCGGCGACCGGCGAGCGCGACCGAACCGGCCGGGCCGAGCCTCGCCGTCCCCTTGGATCACGCGGCCCTAGACCGCCTACCGGTCGAAACCACCCTGAACGGCCGCCGCTACGTCTTCCGGGAACAGGGCTACGACATACCGCTCGTGGAGGCCCATTCCGACCTAAGGCCGAACGAACGCGGCGCATACCGCCAGGCACGAACCCGCGCCCGCCACTACCGCACGCCCCGCCGCCTGCGCCCCCTCCGTCCGGCGGTGCTGTACGACAGCTACTCCGGCAAGCAGTACTCGGACAGCCCGCACGCCATCCACGAGGAACTCGTCCGGCGGGACGCCGACGTCGAGCACCTGTGGGTCGTCCGCGACGCGCAGGTGGAGTTGCCGGAGACGGCGCGTCCCGTCCGGCTGTGGGGAGCCGAGTGGTACGAGGCCATGGCCCGCAGCCGCTACATCATCACGAATGCGCATTTGCCCGAATGGTTCGGCCGCCGTCCCGGCCAGATCGTCGTCCAGACGTGGCACGGCACGCCGCTCAAGCGCATCGGGTTCGACATCGAGGACGTGCAGTTCGCCAACGCCCGCTACCTGGAGAAGGTCGCCAAGGAGACGCCGAGCTGGAGTTACCTGGTCTCCCCGAACGCCTTCAGCACGCCGATCCTGCGCCGCGCGTTCCGCTATGAGGGCGAACTCATCGAAACCGGATATCCCCGTAATGACGTACTCGCCTCCCCCGACCGCCACATACTGACCGAACGGGTGCGCGAGCGGCTCGGCCTCCCGCCCGGCAAGCGCGCCGTCCTGTACGCGCCGACCTGGCGGGACGACAGCTACTACGGTCCCGGCAGTACCGCCTCGACATGCGCCTGGACCTGGAGCGGGCGGCGGCCGAACTCGGCGACGACCATGTGCTGCTGATCCGGCGGCACCCGAACGTGGTCGACACCGTCCCGGAGGTCGCGGGCGGCTTCGTCCGGGACGTCTCGGCGTATCCCGACATAGCCGAACTGTTCCTGGTCTCGGACGTCCTCATGACCGACTACTCGTCCCTGATGTTCGACTATGCGTCCACCGGCCGTCCCATGCTGTTCTTCACCTACGACCTGGAGCACTACCGGGACGAGTTGCGCGGCTTCTACTTCGACTTCGAGCACGAGGCACCCGGCCCGCTGCTCGGCACGTCCGACGAGGTGATCGAGGCGCTCCGCTCGATCGACGACGTCGGACGCGCCTACGCCGCCCCCTACGAGCAGTTCACCCGCCGCTTCTGCGAACTGGACGACGGCAAGGCCGCGAGCCGGGTCGTCGACCGCATCCTCCGATCCGGCTGACGGGGCGTCCGGCATGACGCAATCCGATGTGCGGACGGACGCCCCGAAAACGGTCAGGCGGTCAGTGCGGCACCCCGCCGTCCTCGCCCTGCTGACCTGGCTGCCGGCGACCCCGGTGGCGATGCTGCTCCCCACCCTCGCCGACCGCAGCCCCTTCAGCCCCCAAGGCGCGGTACTCCCGGTCGGCGCCGGCGGCCTGCTCCTCGCCGCCGGACTCGCGCTCGCGGCGGCCTTCCCCCGCCGATGGCACACCGACGCGCCGGCCGGGGTGGCCGCCGGCCTCCTGGCAGCCTGGGTGGCGCTCGCCCTGCGCAACAGCCTGCACGGCACCCCCTTCGGGTTCGCGGGCCTGCTCGGGGACGAGGGCCGGATGAGCGCGATGGCCACCCGCTACAGCGCCACCGCGTTCCCGTCGGACGGCATCGTCGCCGGAGTCCCCACCGAATACCCGCCGCTGTTCCCGTGGGTGGTCGGCCGCGCCTCCGCCCTCCTGGACGTGGACGCCTGGCGGGTGCTCGGCGACGCGCAGATCCTCACCATCTCCGGCGCCGTCCTGCTGACGTTCATGCTGTGGACCCGCCTGGTCCCGGCGCCCGCCGCGCTGGTCGCGGTCGCCGACCCGCGCAAGGCACACGAGGTCGTCGCGCTGGCCGTGTTCATCCCATGGGTTCTGGGGACGTTCGGCCGTCCGCCTAGGGGCCGGTTGCACTGGCTGCCGGCCGGGGTCCTGGGCGGCCTCGTCGTCGCCACCTATCTGGGGTTCGTGCTGTGGGGCGCGGCGGGCATCGTCGTCCTGGCCGCGCTGACGTGGCGGACGTCCGCCAACCGCCGCCGCTACGTGCTGTACCTGGTGAAGGTGGTCGTGGTGGCCGCCATCACCGCAAGCTGGTACCTGGTCCCCTACGGCTGGACGCTGCTGACCGACGGCGGCCAGATGGTCTCCGACCTCTTCCCCGCACCCGCCATCACCAGCAGGCTGTTCCCATTCCTGGCCGCCACCCCGCTGGGCCTCCTGCAGACGATCGGGCTGCTGGGCCTCGTCTGGTACCGCCGCGCCGCATGGTGGGCCACGCCGCTGCTCTGCCTGGTCGCCGGCGCCTACCTGTACCGCGCGGTCGCCACCGCCCGGTACCTCGTCACCGGACATACCGGCCTCTACTACCACACCGACCGGATGATCACGGTGCTGCTGGCGATCGCGGGCGTCCTCACGATCGTCCACGCGGCGCCGGGCCTGATCCGCCGGTTCGCCACCCGCGACACCATCCCGCGCGGCCTCACCGCCACGACCGTGGCCGTGCTGATCGGCTGGTGCGGGTTCACCTACTGGCACGCCTGGACGCCCCCGACCACCGACCCCGGCGGTGTCGGCGGCACCCGCCGCTACGCCACCCTGGCCCACACAGAACCTCGTCCGAACGGCGCGCTTCCTCGCTACGCCCCGGACGAGCCGGTCACCACTTGGTTCCCCGTGAAACCAATCAGAACGGTCGTGGAGGACGTCCTAGGCCGTGACGCCGCTCCCCGGACCCTCTCCTACGACGAACGGCTGTTCGCGTACCTGCCGTGGCCCGGATACATAGCCGTCGACCGCACCGCCGCGTCCAGCACAACCCACTGGGACGACCGCCACGCGGCATTGGCTGCGTTGGCCGCCATCCCCACCCCGGACGCCTTCGCGGCGGCCGCCGCCAACACCCGCTACGGCGCGATAGACGTATTCATCCTGCACGCCGACTCGACCGCGTGGACGTGGAACGACGTCCACTTCCGTCCAGCCCAGTTCACGCCTGCCCACTTCACGGTGCGTACGCTCCCGAACAACACCGTCCTAGCCATCCGCCACTAGCGGTGTGGGGTTGTTGCGGGGGCGACGGCCGCGGCGACAATGGCGCAGGCGGTGAGGAGGAGGAAGAGGCTCGGGTAGCCGCCGAGCGTGGTGGCCAAGGCTGCGCCTGCCCAGGGGGCCAGGGCCGTGGCCATTGTGATGGGCGCGGCGAGGATGCCGGAGAGGGAGCCGTAGGCGGCGGTGCCCCAGCGGTCGGTGACGGCGGTGGCCTGCAGGAGGGTGGTGATCCCGCGCGGGGCACCGGCGAGGACGGCGATGACGGTGAGCAGCGCGACAGGCCCGGGCAGGACGGCCAGGCCGGCGGTGGTGGCCGCGACCAGGGACAGGATCCAGACCGTCCGGGCGCGGACGGTGGTGCGTCGGGCGAGGGTGCCGTAGCCGAGGCGTCCGGCGACCTGGCCGACGCCGCCGAGGCCGAGCGCCCAGGCGGCAGTGGTGGAGTCGGCGCCGCGCGAGGTCAGCAGCGGGATGAGGTTGGTCATGACCGCGTACATCGCGAAGGCCGACAGCGTGAACGCCAAGGCCAGCAGGACGAACGGGCGACTCCGGACGATGTCGTTCACGCGGTGCGGATCGTCCCCGCCGCGTGGCCGGTCATGGGCGGGCGGCCAGGGGTGGCGCAGCGCGACGGCATGCAGCGGGATGGTGACGGCGGCCAGGATCACGGCGAGCACGAGATAGACGCCGCGCCAGGTCAGATGATGCGCCAGCGCGTCGGTGAGTGGCGCGAAAACGGTGCTGGCCAGTCCGGCGACGAGGGTGAGAGTGGTCAGCGCCGGGACGTGGCGGGGCGCGTAGTAGCGGGTGAGCGCGGCGAAAGCGGGCTGGTAGAGGACGGCGGTCATCGCGATGCCCGCGAGCAGCCAGGCGGCGGCGAAGCAGGCGAGGTTGGGCGCCACGGCGATCAGGGCGACGGCGATGGCTGCGGTGATCGATCCGGTGGTCATGAGGACACGGGGGCCGTGGCGGTCGAGCAGCCGTCCGGCCGGGATGCCGCCGATCGCCGCCACGACGAGGGCCGCCGAGAACGCGGCGGTGGCGGTCGCGATCGACCAGCCGGTGTCGGCGGCGATGGTGGGCGCCAGGACTGCGAACGCGTAGTAGAGCACGCCCCAGCTGGTGATCTCGGTGACGGAGAGCGCGATCAGGGGAGTTGGTGACGTGCGCGCCGCTCCCGTCCCTGCGGCGGGATGTGCCGCGGGGACGGGGGCGGGCATGTCTCGGGTCACCCGATCAGGTGCTGGAGTGGCCGTGCTGGTGACCGGTGGCGAACCCGACACCGGCCGGTGCGCCGAATCCGATCGAGACCGGCTCCGGGGCCGTCGCGGTGCCGCAGCAGCCTGCCTCGTCCTCGTTCAGCAGGTCCGTGGAGCAGACGCCGGTCTCGGGCAGGTCGAGCTGGACGGTGTCGGCGGCCTCGCGGTCCCCGGCCAGCGCGGCGACGATCGAGCGGACCTGCTCGTAGCCGGTCGCCATCAGGAAGGTGGGGGCGCGGCCGTAGCTCTTGGCGCCGGCGAGGTAGAACCCGGTCTCGGGGTGGGCGAGGTCGCGTTCGCCGTGCGGCGGGACGGTCCCGCAGGAGTGGAAGTTGGGGTCGATCAGCGGGGCGAGCTTCACCGGCGCCTCGGTGGCGGGGTCGAGCTCGACTCTCACTTCGCGGAGCATCCCCAGGTCGGGCCGGAACCCAGTGGCCGCCACCACCGTGTCGGCGGCGAGCGTTGTGTCCCCGTCCGGCGTGATGCCGTGCACCTGCACGCCGGTGCCGGAGGTGGTGAAGCGGTTGATGCTGAAGCTGCGCACCAGGTCGATGGCGCCCGACTCGACGGCCAGCTTCAGCCGTGAGCCGAGTGCGCCGCGTGCGGGCAGGCCGTCGGCGTCGCCGCCGCCGTAGAGCCGGGCGACGGAGCTTGACCGGACGGCCCAGGTGACGCGGGTCCTTGGGGCGTCCTTGGAGAGTTCGGCTAGGGCGAGCAGGGTGTTGGCGGCGGAGTGGCCCATGCCGACGACCAGGGTGTGCTTGCCCGCGAAACGGTCGCGGTCGCGTCCGAGAACGTCCGGCAGCGGCCCGGCCAGGTGGGCGGCGGCCTCTTCCTCGCCCGGTGCCGGGAGCCCGGAGTGGCCGAGCGGGTTGGTGTTCCCCCACGTCCCGGAGGCGTCGATCACGGCGCGGGCGCGGAGGTCGGTGATCGTCCCGTCCGGCTCCCGGACGCGGAGGAGCAGCGGATGCTCGTCGCGGCCGACGGTGCGGGTCGTGTCGACGCCGTCGCGGGTCACGGCGAGCACGCGGGTGGACGTGCGGATGCGTCCGGCCAGCTGCGGCGTCCCCGCGAGCGGGACCAAGTAGTCGCGAAGAAGTTCGGCGCCCGTAGGTAGGACGTCGGCGGGCGGTGCCGTCCAGCCGGTGGGTTCGAGCAGGCGGCGGGCGGCGGCGTCGGTGTCGTACCGCCAGGGGGAGAACAGCCGGACATGTCCCCATTCGGAGATCGCCGCGCCGACGGTGCCGCCGGCCTCCAGGACGAGGAAGTCCTGCTCGCGCTCGGCGAGGTGCGCGGCGGCGGCCAGCCCGACCGGCCCCGCTCCGATGACCACGACGGGGAGCGGGTCGGCATCGTCGGCGACGCAGCCGCAGCCGGCCTCGGTCTTGGCCTGCCGGACGGTCGTCTCCGGGTCCACGGGCCGCTCGCCGGCCGTGCAGCACGCGCTCACGCCGCAACAACTCGACTCGGTGGCCTGCGGGTCTCTGGTCTCGGTCACTGTTCCTCCCTGGCCCAGTCTGCTGCTTCGATGGCCATCGAAGCAAGGCCAGGTTGCTCCTGAAGTTAGATGGATGTCAAATTAGATGTATGTCCAAGTTCCTACGCTTCGATGACGTCACTGGTCAGGCATGCTGCGCTCCACTGAGCGGTCCGCTGCTCGGCGAGGCGGAGGCGGCCGAGCTGGCGAAGGTGTTCAAGGCGCTGGCCGATCCGGCGCGGCTCCGGCTGCTGAACATGATCGCCTCGGTGGACGGCGGTGAGGCGTGCGTCTGCGACCTGACCGACGCCTTCGAGCTGACCGCGCCGACCATCTCCCACCATCTGAAGGTGCTGCGCCAGGCGGGCCTGATCGAGGGCGAGCGCCGCGGGACGTGGGTGTACTACAGGGTGGTGCCTGGGGCGGTGGCCCGCCTGTCCGGCTTGTTCGCGATCCCGCTCTTCACCCCGGCCTGACGCCTCAGGGCTCCGCGTGGGTGATGCGGATCTTGGATTGCCCGTGCGGGAGTTCTTCCCAGTCGTCCATGAATCGGGCCGCGAAGCCGTGGCGCGCGGCGAGCTTGGTCAGCGTTTCGGTGCGGTAGTAGAAGTCCTCGCGGAGGACATGGTGCTCGGCCCCCTCCGTGCGGTCAAAGGTGAAGTCGAAGAAACCGTCGGGCGCGAGGACGCGGCCCACGTGGGCGAAGCATTCGTCGATGACGTCGATGGGCGAATGGCTGAACACGCTGTGCGCATGAACGACGGTGAAGTGCCGGGACGGCAGGAACTCCAGCTCCAGATCGTCGACGAGGGACAGGTGCGGAAGCTTCTCCTGCAGATCCTGGTGGACGAGGGTGCGCTGCGCGGCGAGCAGGATGTCGGGTGAGATGTCGATGCCGTAGTAGTTGCCGGCGTCCAGATAGTCGATGAACCGCCAGCCGGCGCGCAGATTGCCGCAGCCGATCTCCAAGACCCGGTCGCCGGGCTTGAGCCCGTGCTTGAGCAGGTAGTCGAACTGCATCTGGCCGAGCTTCAGCCAGCGTTCGCGGGTGGGGCTGCCGACGGCGGCCTCGGGGCTCCTGGCCGCGTCCGACTTCATCACGGCCCGGTAGTAGGCCACGTGGCTCCGGTTGGCGACACGGAGTTTCACGTCGCGGGTGACTCGCGAGAGGTATGCCTTGATCTTGTCCGGGTTCTGGGTGGCGTAGCGCAGTTTGTACGTCAGGCTCGCACGGTTCCTCTTCACGCGCGGCGGCGGTTTCGTCATCGAGTTCATCCCCGTGGACGGTTCGGGCAGGTGTGGAGAGTGCCCTACCCCGGCCGCCGACCGCCCTACCCATGGCCTAGGGCCTGGGGTTCCGTCCATCTGGCAGCCTTGGCATCTCGGTGGCAAAGCCGCAGTAAGGCGGGCACCCGCCGGGGACGCGGCCGCCCGGCGGCGGGCGGTCTGGCGGGTCCCCAGCGGGCGGTCTTCCTCTGCTACGCCTGGATGGACTGGCTGTTGCGGAAGATGTTCAGCGGGTCCCAGCGCCGCTTCACATCCTGGAGGCCGAAGTAGGCGTCCTTGTAGTAGAGGGCGAAGGAGTGTTGGCCTGATGTGTTCCACATCGGGTCGTCCAGGTCGACGTCCGGGTAGTTGATGTAGCAGCCGTCGGTCAGCGCGTCCTCGTCATTGGGGAGGCCCACCGTGGGGACGCCGCCGGTGGCGGAGAACGTCGCCTGGTAGATGGTGCGGATCCACTCCAGATAGGTGGATTCCTTGGGGTCGTTCTTCGTCCAGTAGACCTGGTACTGCATCTTCATGATGGAGTCGCGCTGCGGCACCGCCGTGTCGTACGGAGGGTTGTTGATGGCGCCGCCGTAGGAGTCGATCTGGATGAGGGACTGCGGGTTGGTGTAGTCGCCGTAAGGGCCGTCCTTGCTGAGGTAGGACCACATTTCGTTGATCTGCGTGGGGCTGAAGGGCTTGCGCATGTAGGCGGACTTGTACTTTCCGCACTGGTCTTCGCCGCTGCCGTCCATGACCTGGGTCGCCGTCAGCCATGGCATGTCCCGCGGGATCTTCATCTGGGTGAGGGGCGGACGCTCCCCCATCGAGGTCAGCATGTCCGTCCACTCCGAACGAATTCCGCTTTTGACCTGGTTGAGGAAGTCGTCCATGGCCGCGATGCCCGCGGGGTCGTCGATGTCCACCTGCGCCGTGAGCCCGATCTGACCGTTGCTGTGGTGGTTGAGATGGAGCAGGGCGAACAGTTTCCCGGCCGCCGTGGACGGGTCCTGGTGGTCGCGGAAGTAGTTGCCGAAGGAAGTGAGCAGGTGGGTGAAGTCGTCCTTGGTGAAATCCTCCCAGTTCCAGGCGACGCCCGCCAGGCGCACCCGGCTGGGCGGTTCCGGAACGTCCTTGAACCAGAACTTGGTGATGAGCCCGAAGTTTCCGCCGCCTCCTCCGGTGTGCGCCCACCAGAGTTGCCGGCGCTCGGGGTCGGAGTCGTCGCGGCGTGCCACGACGAGTTCAACGGTTCGGTCTCGGTTCACGACGGCCACTTCGACCGCGTAGAGATAGTCGACGGTCAGGCCGAACTGCCGGGACATCAGGCCGTATCCGCCGCCCGTGATGTGGCCGCCCAGACCCACGGAATAGCAGGAGCCGCCCGGCAGGGCCCTTCCGCTCATCGGATAGAGGTGGCTGTAGACGTGCCAGTTGGCGGCGCCGGCCCCCACGCAGTAGGCGTCCATGTCGTCGTCGTAGCCGATGTCGCACATCTCGGAGACGTCGAGTATGACCCGCACGTCGTCCCCGCAGACAAAGTTCTCGTAGCAGTGCCCGCCGGACCGGACGGTGATACGCGTCCGCTTGGGGTCGCGCGGTGTCTCCCGTACCGCCAGCCGCATCTTCGCGTCCGGTTCGGTGATCCTGATGTACCTGTGCCGGTCGGGGCTGATCGGCGGCGGTTCGCATCTGTGCGGCGAACCGATGGTCAGGTTGGGTTTCTCATCGAGCGGCGGGGTGACGAAGTTCTGATGCTCGACGCGGATCGACGGCCCGAGACCGTGATCCCCCATTTGGCACTCCAGGGCGGCCGTCCCAGGATCGAACGGCCGGACGGGACGCTGCTGGGTGAGATGACCTCGGCGCGAGGGCACACCGTCGACGTGCATTCCATCGTCCATCCGGACGGCAGGGAGGTCGGGCGTTTCGCCAGACTTCGGCGCCGGACCTGGGCGTTGTGCCTGTCGCCGGAATGCTCTCCCGTCCTTGCCTACTCGGTCCTCGCCTACCTTTTCACCGAGGGTCGAGCTGACTGAATTGCTCTCTTGGTCGGTGAGGTCGCGCGGTGTCAGGTGCGGAGGGTGGCGGTGTAGTCGGCGAAACGCTCGTCCACCTGGTCGGGGGTGAGGCCGAAATCTTCGAGCGAGTAGCGGTGAGCCGGCTTGGCGGCGCCGGTACGGCTCTCATTGTGGAGCTGCGTCATCGCGGTTCGGGCTTCGTCGGTGAACGGGAGGCCGAAGCGGGCGTAGACGGTCTCGACGGTGCCGATGGGGTCGTGGACGAAGTCGTCGTAGTGGACGTCCACGAACTGGTCGGGATTGTGGCGTGCCCGCTCTTCACGGAATTGGTCGAGACCCCGGCTCCATAGGTCGAGCTGGTCGCGACCGATGGTGGCGCCGGTGAAGACGTCCGACCAACCGGAGGTGGCGTGCGCCGCAAGACTGCACATGGAGGCCATGGCGGTGCGCGGTGTCCGATGGGTCTGGATGATGAGCGCGTCGGGGTAGACGTCGAGCAGCGCGTCCAATGCGAAGAGGTGGCTGGGGTTCTTCAGCACCCAGCGCTTACTGACGTCGTTCAGGCCAATGAGCTGAAGGTTGCCGCGGTGCCTGCGGTAGGCAGGCGTCCAGTCCTGCTCGGCGAGCCAGGACGAGTAGGTCGGCAGGTGCGCCAGGCATTCGAAGGAGATCGAGAGCATGCTTTGGCGGAGGAGTTGCCAGCACTCTTCGACGGAGTCTGCCGAGATGTAGTGGACGCCCATGAACTCAGGGTTCTCGATGTGGTGGCGTCGATAGCCGGCGTCGATGGCTTGGAAGACTGGGTTGTCCGCCCAGGTCTGGCGGGGAGGACGCGGCTGCGGCACTTCGGCAAGCCAGAGGTCGAGGCCCTGGTGGGTGGGGTCGGCGGTGAGGAGCCTGTGCAGCGCAGTCGTCCCGGTGCGCGGCAGGCCGGTGACAAATATCGGCCGGTCGATGGGCACGTCCGCGTGTTCAGGGTGGCGCTTCCACGCTGCCTCAGAGAACTGCCGGGCGGCCAGCGCACCCCGCAACATTGACCGCTGAGCCTTGTTTCCGAGGGAGGTGAGGTTGGCGTCCTTCGTGAGGGACTCCAGCAGGACTTTCAACCCGTCCAAGTAGTCGTGATCGCCGAAGTCGTCCATGCCGGTGACCTTGCTGGCGGACGCATGGAGGTCGTCGACCGTCCCAACGCTGTCGCGGCCTGCGCTCATCGGTACGCCCTTTCCTAGTGGTGCCACTCGCCGGAATTGACGTCCAGGCATTGCCCGGTGACCGCGCGGGCCAGCGGCGACAGCATGAACACCACGGCGTCCGCGACCTCATCGGGTTCGGGCAGTTTCCGCAGGTCGGTGGTGGCGGCATTCTCGTCGTAGACGTCCTGCATCGTGACGCCGCGCTTTTTGGCGAGGTGGTTGAAGTACCACTGAAGGTTGTCGGCCCAGATGTATCCGGGGGCGATGGTGTTGACCCGAATGCCGCGCGGGCCCAGCTCAGTGGCCAGATTCTGTGCCATAGCGAGGAGGGCGGCCTTGGCCATCTTGTAGGCCCCGAACGTTCGGCGAGAGTGCCTGAGGACGGCCGAGTTGATCATTACGACGGACCCGCCGTGTTGTTCGAGTGCCGGGACGAACAACCTGGTCAAGTGCAGTGCTGCGAGGACGTTCGTCTCGAAGCCGGCCCGCACCCCATCGAGATCGACCTTGGTCAGATCGCGTAGCGGCGGCGTCGCGAAGGCGTTGTTGATCAGGCCGTCCACGCGTCCGAACGCTTCTTGGGCCGTCTCCGCGAGCCGCTCGCATGCCGCCGAGTCGTTGATGTCGGTCGGGACGGCGACGGCACGACGCCCGATGTCCTCGACTTCCTTGGTGACCTCGGCGAGGCGTTCCTCGTTACGCGCGGCGAGCACCACATCGGCACCGGCCTTGGCGCATTGGATAGCGAGCCCGCGTCCCAGCCCGGGCCCGACACCGGAAACGACGACGACCTTGTCTTCCAGAAGACCCGCCATCAGCCGAGCATCCTCTTCGCGACGGCGACCTGTCGGGCCGCAATCTTCTCTGCCCATTCCTGTGGACTGACCCGCTGCTTCCCATAGAACGGGAGGACGCGTGGGAGATCGTCGAACTTCACGACCTCGACGTTAGGCCCGTCCTCGGGTGTGAGGTCACGGCTGATGCGCTGCCAGCGGAACTGCAGATAGCCGCGCCGATGCCCCGTCCGCTCGATCCAGTTGGCGAGCCCAGGATCGCGTTCGCTGACGATGTACCGGATCATCCCGTCCTCGTCGACGCGGGCTTGGTCGGCGGTGAGGCTCGTCTGATGGTTGATGTAGTCGAGCGAGATGTACCACATGCTGCCGAGCTGGAAGCCTTGATAAGGCGCCACGTCTCGTTCGGTGGCCGGCGCAGTGATGACCATGACCTCGTCATCGTCCAAGTCGTAGTGTCCGACGGACGAGAACTGCGTGGCCAGGCCGCCCGGCGTAGGCCGCGGCTCGGTCAGCGTGTTGACCGGCAGTTGCAGGTAGTGCCATTCAGGGAAGGCCAGGAAGGTACGGATCCTGGAGACCAGCATCTTTCCCGCGATCTGGTACCGCCGGGCCATCCTCTCGGACGGAACGGAGAGCGGCGACGTACCAAGCGTGTCGGCCCGGTGGATGCGAATCTCTCCCGGCCGCTCACTCTCCCAGTCGCTGAACACTTCCCGGACGATGAGCATCGCGGCCCCGGAGGGAAGCGTGACGTACCAAGGTCCGGCGTCGTCCTTGGGCGGCCCGAACCGAAGCTGGAACGAGCCATCCTCGGCGATATCGAGTTCGCGGTCATCGAACGCGGTCAAGCTGTCGGGCGACTGCGTCGGCGAGTAGTCGCCGTTCATGACCTGGAAGCTCAGATCGGCCGTCGTCCCCCGCCGTCCGGTCACCACGTATTCGGCGTCGTCCCGAATGTAGGCGTGGAAGTACAACGTGTCGGGGTTGTCGAGCCCCAACTTCGTATACGGACCAGTGGAGGACGCGAAGAACGGATAGTCCTGCTGGTAGGCGCCGACCATGTGCAGCGAGGCTTTGATGCTGCCGGCGAGGTAGTCGAGCCCCTCGGCCAGGTCCTGGTCGGTCTTGACATGCGGCGCGCTACGGATGATGCGCTCCGCCTCAACGATCGCATCGGCGAACGAGCGCGTCGCGGCGTCGAAGTTGTCGGTCTTGCCTTCGGCTGAGTCGGTGGCCACCGGGCTCTCCTGGGGACGCAGGGCGCGAACGCCGTTGAGAACGCGACACTGGAAGACCAGAACCTAGAACCCGTTCTATGGACGGGTCAACGTTCGGTCCCGATCAATGGGAGGTCGTGAACTTCAGGCTCGGGGCATCGTCCAGCGAAACCATGTACTCGTACGTCCGCCGGTGCCCGGTCTTCTCGACCAGCCAGCGCCCGTCCTCGCCGCGCCGGTAGACGTCGTGGTAGAAGGCAGCGCCGCGAATCAGCAGGTTGTGGGCCGGAATGATGATCGTGTCGTCCAGCGACCAGATCCCCGTCGCCCGGTCCCCGTCGATGTCGATCTCCGGCGCCCCAGCCGTATGCGCGCTGATCTTCCCGCCGTCCAGGTTCTCCCGCATGTACTGGACGATCGCGTCCCGCCCCTCCAACCTGAGGGTCTTCTTGAGCACCGGGGTGTCGTACTCGGCGACGGCGTCCTCCGTGAACACCTCGGCGAACTCGTCCCACAGCTTCAGGTCGACGCAGCGCAGGTAGCGGTGCTTGAGCCGCCGGATCTCTTCCAGAGCAACCAGGTCCATGCGCCCAAGACTGGCCGCTGGAACGCGATTAGACAAGAACAGGTTCTATTTTTCCGACCGACGTCCGTCCCCGACCGGCCGCCTTGGGGACGAACGCTCATACGAGCGCCAGCCTCACAACCTGGCACCGCCAGTCAGCTCGACGCCCCGCCCGGTGCCCCAGCCGACGTCGCCAGACGCAAGGAACGACACGACGCCCGCGATGTCCTCGGGCTGCTCGACCTTGCCGAGCGCGGACGCCGATGCCGCGAAAGCCCGCGCCTCCGGGTTTCCCCTCAGCCATCCGGCGCTGGTATCGGTGTCCACGATCCCGGGTGCGATCGAATTCACGGTGATCCCCCGCGGCCCCAACTGCTTCGCGAGGTTGAGCGTGAAGGTGTCGAGTGCACCCTTGGCCGCCCCGTAGGCCATGATCTCGGGCAGGGCGAGGAAGGCCGCGCCGCTCGAAATGTTGATGACGCGCCCACCGTCCCTCAGCCGCCCAAGACCTTGCTGGACGATGAAGAACGGCGCCCGCACGTTCACCGCGAAGAGCCGGTCGAACCCGTCCTCGGTCAGCGACCCCCAAGTTCGAACTACGCCCCAACGCCGCGTTGTTGACGCCCGACCGCTCGGTCACAGCATCGAAGTCGTCTCACACATCCCGAGCATCCCCATGCCGCCCCAGTTCCGCCTGGATCGCCAAGGCGCGACCGCCGTCCTTTCTTGATTCGCTCGACGACCTCCTCGGCCGCCGCCCGCTCCCGCGCGAAGGCCACCACGACGATGGCCCCGTCCCGGCCGAGCCGCTCGGCGATCGCCCGTCCGATCCCCCGACTGCCGCCCGTGATCAGCACGACCTTGCCAGACAGCGTGTCCATCCTTCGACCGAGACGCGGCGCTGAACACAGCCGTCCAACTGTTCTGGGAGCGCGGCTACGAAGGGACGTCCATCGGGGATCTGACCGAGGCGATGGGCATCAGGCCGACCAGCCTCTACGCGGCCTTCAGCGACAAGAAGGCGCTGCTCAGAGAGGCAGCAGAAGCGTACGGACGCTCGCCCGAGGGCAGCTTAATCACCAGGGCCCTAGCCGAGGAATCAACAGCACACGCGGCCTTCACCCGCATCCTGCACGAGGCCGCCGTGATCTACACCGACCCGTCCTACCCGCCCGGCTGCCTGGCGATCACCACCGCCACCAACGTCACACCGCAGGACGCGGGGATAGCGACCTTCCTGCGCGACGTACGCGACGCCGACTTGAAGAGATTCGAGTCCCGTCTACAAACCGCCCAGGCCGACGGCGAACTCCCCGCCTCCGCCAACCCGAAGACCCTGGCCCAATACTTCGCCGCAATCATGCAGGGCATGTCCCTGCAGGCCCGCGACGGCGCCACCCGCAAGACCCTGACCCACATAGCCGACGAGGCCCTTCGCACCTGGCCGCACTAGCCCGCTGCAAATCGTCAGAGCACAAAGGCGTCAGGATCGGTGTAGTACTTCTCCGAGATCTTCTTCGCGGCGGCCCGCGCCGCCGGGTCCGTCCCCGGCGTCGGGACCACGCCCCCGGTCGGGTTGGAGAACCAGCACAGGAAAGCACACCGCTCCCGATCACCGCCCGCGCTCGTCCGCGCAGCATAGGAAGTCTGCGCCTTCATCCACGAGGTATCGATCTTGTGGGCGCAACCGAGTTCGGCGACCCCCCAGGGGACGTCCTTCAACGCGGCGAATTTCACCGCCGGTCCCCACAGGTCACGACCGCTGCCCGTGTTGGAGTAGCCGTCCACGGCATAGACGTCAACGTAACCGTCACCAGGCCACAGGTCCTGGTACCTGGTGCCCTTCTTCGGGTGCTGCCCCGACCAGGCCTCCACGATCTGCGCCGTGTACACCCGTGGCTTTCCCACCGATTTGACGACCTCGCAGAAGCGCCGAAACGCGGGAAGGTACTCCTCAAGCGTGAACTGCCCCTTGCGGATCTTCCCGTCCGGCTCATGCCAGCAGGTCACCACCGCGGCGTGTGAGTCAGGAATGGACTGCACGAACTCCCGCAGTCTCTCGTCCAGCTTCTTACTGGCCAGACGCGCCAGGTCAGGCTTGCACGACCACACCGACAAACGCTTCCCGACGTCGATCCCCGCAACCGACGCGGCCCAACTCTCGGGAATCTCCCTGTCATACGACCGCCGCACCGTGAACGGCCCGGCCACCGCGTCCAACTCCCCGAAGTCCTTCCCCTTCAGAGACACACTGCTCGCCCCGACGAGCATCCCGTCCTGCCTTGCCATCCGGGCCCTCCCGCACGCTGGCCGCCACGATCAGGACCCCGCCCAGGCCACCGGACACCGCCACACCGGCCAGTCCGCATTAGACCAGAAGCTCTCCCGACCAGCTTCGCAGGACGAAACGGACCGTTCCATAACCCGCCCGTGAGACTGCTGAACGCCCCGGCCAGCCACTTCTTTCCATCGTCATCGGCTTCATAGTCCGCCGCCGACCCACACTGCTCGACTACTCTCCGAGGTCAGACCCGCACAGGCGTTGAATTCGGGCGGCCCCGCCGCCCAACAGGCCACTGACCATCCGGTTCTGATCTGAAGGAGCCTCGTGCGCAGCATTTGGACGGACTTGCCGCACGAACTACGGCTCGAGATCGAGGCCAAGGCCGGCCCGATCGAGTCCATCGAACCGGCCCCCACGGGCAACCACACGGACACCGACGCCAGTGTGATCGACGCCGCCGTACGGTGCCTGGCCCGCCTGGTCATGAGCCGCAACTACAAGGTCAGCCATGGCCCGGTCGGCGTGGGCATCGAGGTCATGACCTACATCGCCGATCAGTACCGTCCCCCTGATATCGCCCTGGCCATCGGGCTGTTCGGGCATCGCAACGTCATCCAGGACGCGGAGTTCGTCATCGTCCTCGGTGGCGGGGCGGGCACCCAGGCGGAAATCGACCTTGCCCTGTCGATGGGCAAACCGATCATCGCCCTACCAGCCAGCGGAGGCACCGCCCGCCGCTTCTACCACCAAGCGGCCCGCGACCACCGTCTCCGCGACCCGCTGGACGATGAACAGTTCACCGATCTCAACGCCTGCGCCGACCCCGGTGAAGACTTCGTCCGTATCGCCGAGCAACTGATCAACAACTACCCTCGGAGCACCACATGACCGAACGCCCCTACGTGCTGCTGTCCTGCGCCGCCTCGGTCGACGGCTACATTGACGACACGACCGACGAGCGCCTCCTGCTGTCCAACGACGAGGACTTCGACCGCGTCGACGAAGTCCGTGCCTGTTGTGACGCCATCCTCGTCGGTGCCAACACCATCCGCCGAGACAACCCGCGCCTGCTCGTCCGGACCGAGGAACGCCGCAAGGCCCGCGTCGCCCGCGGCCTGCCCGAGAGCCCCACCAAGGTCACCTTCACCTCCCGCGGCGACCTCGATCCCGACGCCAAGTTCTTTGCCACCGGCGACGTCGAGAAGATCGTGTACTGCTCCAGCGCCGCGGTCGACAAGTGCCGCGACCGCCTCGGCGACGCCGCCACCGTCGTGGACGCCGGCGACCCCGTCGACCTCAACACCGTGCTCGCCGACCTCGCCCGCCGAGGGGTACAGCGCTTGATGGTCGAAGGCGGCGGCACCGTCCACACCCAGTTCCTCACCGCCGGACTGGCCGACGAGCTCCAGCTCGTGATCGCCCCATTCTTCGTCGGCGACTCCGGCGCCCCGCGCTTCGTCGGAACGGGCGAGTTCCCGCACCACCCCGGCAACCGGATGGCGCTCGAAGAGGTCCGCCCCATCGGCGACGTCATCCTCGCCCGCTACCTCCTAACCCGCTCCTGACCCCCAGGACCGTCGAACCAATCGAAAGCGATCCCCCGGCCGGACACGTGACGACCAGTATCGACGTCACAGGATCCATCCCTCATGTGCGGGCCGAGTTCCTCGCCGCGACCGGCGAAGCCGCCCTGCAGTGTCTCCGCACCCGAATCCCGTTCGATTAGCCGATTCCGACAACCAGAGACAGTTCAGGAACTCGGCAGAAAGGGCCGGGCCCCGCCGCCGGGCATACAGGCGCTGATGACGCTGGCGTACTTAAAGAACGGGGAGACGTTCGCGCAGCCCGGCACAGGGTTCGGGGTCGGAACCAACACCGCCTGGCGCTACGTCAACGAGACGGTGACGCTGATGTCGGCCCGATCACCCAGACTCAGCCGGGGAGCCAAAGCCCGCAAGGACGGCCTGACCCACCTGGTCCTGGACGGCGCGATCACCCCGATCGACCGCGTTGCGGCCGACCGGCCCTTCTACACCGGCAAACACAAGAGAAACGGCGTGAACCTGCAGGTCATCGCCACACGGGACGGGACCATCGGGTGGGGGTCGGGACCGCTGCCCGGCTCCGTCCACGACCTCAAAGCCGCCCGCTTCCGGGGCCTGGTCCGCGAACTGGCCACCGCCGGGCTCCTGGTCCTGGCCGACAAGAGCCACGTCAGCCGGCCTGCACATCAAGACGCCCTACAAGCGCAAGAACAAGCCCAAGCCGCTCAAGGACGCCGACCGCTCCCACGCCAACCTCCGCGGCCCCGGCGAACGCGCCAACGCCCAACTGAAGAACTGGAAGATCCTGACCAAGCTACGCCGCTGCCCGCACCGCGCAGGTCACCTGGCCAAGGGTATCCACGTCCTCCAGAACCGCGAGCTCCCCGCACGTTGAAAAAGGTTCGCTGGAGCCACACCGCAGCAAGGACCAGCATCCACAGCACCACTCTGCTGAGTCAGTCCATCTGCCAATGACTTCGTTGGCCCTTCTTGACCGCGCACGGGCAGAGCGGGAGGCTTTCCCTGACTGGATGGGGGTGTACGTGACTGAGCGGGCCAGCAGTCAGCATCCGTTGTTGCTAGAGCGGTATCAGGCGTGGATCGAGCCTGACCGTACGGGGGTCGCGGCTGAGTTCGAGCCCTTCCTTACCAGCGGGCTCATCGTCCTCGACACGAACGTCCTCCTCGACCTCTACCGGTACACGCCGCAGGCTCGAGGCCAGATCCTCGACGCCCTGCAGCTTGTCTCTCCCCGTCTCTGGCTACCACACCAGGTTGGCCTGGAGTTCGTCAAAGGCCGATGGGGGGTCGTAGCGGACCGTACTGACCAGCTCCGCAAGGCAAAATCGCAGCTCGACCCTCATTTCCGGGATGCGTGGAGGAACGTTCAGCAGGCGCTCAGAAGCGTGCATGCTCTTCTAGGCAGGTTTGCGGCAGACGAGGTCGGCCAAGCTGAGCTAGACAAGTTTATCAATGCCCCTGGATTCGATGAGCTGATCAGGCCGTGGCGGGAGGCGCTCGGAAAGCAGATAGACGCGCTTAGGAATGCTCAGGACGTCATGCTCAACGACATCGTTTCGGGCACTGATCCGATACTTCCACAGGTAGCAGCGCTGTACGGTGATCGAGTCGGCCCCCGGCCGACCGAGGAGGAGATCCAGCAACTCGTAGAGCATGCTGTCGGATACCGCTACCCAAACAAGATCCCTCCAGGCTTCAGGGATATGTCCAAGGACACCCCTCTCCTCGCCGCAGGCGATTATCTCCTCTGGGAGCAAGTGATTACCCATGTGGGGCAGGCAGGGGCGCAGGAGCGAGTGCTAATTGTATCGGGTGACGTAAAGGACGACTGGTACGAGCCGCGCGGGATAGACTCGGGCTCGCCCAGGCCGTGGCCTCCCCTAATACAGGAATTTCGCAGTCGAACCCATGCGGACTTGCTTGTGGTGGACAGCAAATCATTCTTCCAAGGAGTCGCCGATGTCTTGGATGCAAAGATCACACCAAGCACGGTCGAGGAGATCAGCCGTACCACGGAGGCTCGAGACAAGGCGAAGGACGAGTTCAAAGGGCCTGTCATAGCCGAGGACGCGGCCGCCTTGCCACCACCTGAGGGGGCGGCCCTTGCTGCATATAGAGCCGCTCACCTATCCAGCTCCGTGATCAGGAACGCCGTCACCAGCAGCAACCATCGCATGTTCCAGTGGTGGCTAATAGGTGCCACCGAGGAGTGCGGCCTCCGCGAGCGTGGCCCAGGCGAGCCGTCGGTGGACTTGATCGCCCTCTCAGCAGACAAGCTGCCTCCAGCCCCTAACTGGATTCTGGCCAATGTGCTGCGTCATGGAGAGGTTCCGACGCCCAGCACGACCTGGATCGCCCCGTGGATGGTGCAGGTCATCAACATGTCCCCGAGGGCGGATCGTGCGTCAGTGCTCCGGCTTGCCCGTCGGCAACTGGCCAACCGAGCCGAAGGAGATTCTTCAGTGGGCGGGTAAATAGTTTTCAAAGCTAAAACTTGGACCGCTCAGCTACCGAGTAGAACGATCTTCGCAGTGTCGCATCCTCACTTAAAGGACCTCAGATGGCTCATAAGCTGCTTGACATTACACCAACTCCCGAAGTCTTGTTCGCGCTCACCCGCACACCCATCACCCCACTCGACGCGCTAAGCGAGCTTATCGACAACGCTATCGACTCATTTCGGGCGGCGGAGATCGCCGGAACGCCGTCTCCGGTACGCCACGTAGTAATCGAAGTGCCCGGTCCTAGCCAGATCGAGCGTGGTGAGGGGTCCATCCGAGTTCGTGACACCGGCCCAGGTCTGACGAGTGAACAAATCGCGAACGCGATGCGTGCCGGTTATACTTCGAAGAATCATTTCGACACCCTTGGCCTCTTTGGTATGGGGTTCAACATTGCCACCGGAAAGCTCGGTCGGACTACTCAAGTAATCTCGGCCCGAGCTGAGGATGACCACGCCATCCGAGTGACACTCGACTTGCCTGAACTGGTGCGCAGCCGCGCCTTTGAGGTGAAGGCCGAAGAAATCACTAAACCAGCATGGCTCGAGCACGGCACCGTCGTTGAAGTGCGTGGGTGGTGGCCCAAAGGAGACGCTAACCACGGTTTCATCCGAGAGGTTGCGCGGATTACAAAAAAGACACTTCGTGAGCGAATCGGTCGGCGGTACGCGACTATCTTGCGTGGCGCCTCCGGCCAAGACGTACGGATCACTCTCAACGGAGATCCATGCCGTGCTTTTGAACATTGCGTCTGGGCCGAGAGTCGTTTCGTCGAACGAGCATCCTACGGGCGCATCCCAGCCTTCATTCCGGTTAACAAGGAAGTTGGGCGGTCCTACCGCTGCCTCCACGACGGTGTGGACTTCCGCGGCGCGGAGGTTTGCCCTCGATGCCATCGCTCCGAAAGCCGCGAGATCATCCAGCGCGTGCACGGCTGGGTAGGCATCCAGCGATTCGACGACAAGGACAGGTTTGGGATCGATCTCATCCGCAATGGCCGCGCTATCCGGGCGAATGAAAAGGAGGCTTTTTTTGTTTACCAAGATCCCACAACCGGCATAAGTGAGCGGGAGTACCCGGTCGACGGGCAGTATGGGCGTATCGTTGGCGAAATACATCTGGATCACGTTCCCGTAGACTTCCAGAAGCAGCACTTTCAGATGAGCAGCCAGGAGTGGATTGACGCCGTCGAGCTGCTCCGAGGAAAATCACTGCTTCCCAGTAAATGGCCCGACGGAGAACAGAACGTGACTCCGGTAGCCAGACTATTCTCCGGCTACCGGAAGGTGCGCAATTTTGGACGGGCCGACATGTACATGGGTGTGTATAATAACACGAAAGGTAAAGGCGCTAGAATCTCGCGCGAGATTGAGAAGCAATTTTATGAGCGTTTCTTGAATCGTGAGCCCGGGTACTATGATGACGCCCGGTGGTGGGACCTGGTAGAGACGGCCAACGAGCCTCCTATCGAAGAACTTCCCGAATGTCCGTCATGTGCTTTTCAGAACATCAAGACCACCGAGTCCTGTCAAGGGTGCGGAGAAGTCCTCCTTGGCAGGTCTTGCTTGAACGCCGACTGCAGCCGAAAAATCCTGCGCTCCGCAGAAACCTGTCCGCACTGCGGAACTGAACAGAACCCAGAGGTCCACTTCCCCTGGAAGTGTGCGTTTTGTCAAGCCGACAACAAGCCTGGGGAGGAGCGGTGCGGGACTTGCGGAAGCCCTGAGGGAAGCCCCCATCCCGCCTCCTCCGAGGTCCTTCGTGAGCGATCCGACGAATTGCCTGGGCTCGGCGCTTCATCACTTATGGTAACCCTGAGTAGCGGAAAGACAACTACGCCAATCGACATTGCTGTACGTAATGTCTACCAGCCCATCGTCGCAGCCTACGGGCGCCCCCCAGTCCCACTGGTAACTGAGATCAAGCCTAGCTTTCTCACGCTGTTTATGGATCTATCGCATGCAGTGTTCGCCAGCAGTGGACTGCGTCCCGAGTACCTGATCGCCTCCGAAGCGGCCCAATACCTCTACCAACTCCACCCGGAGCTACATGGGAAGCCAGGCCATACTGTAGCCGCGCTAACCACCGACCTTCTAATGCAAGGTTGGGGCGACGCGGTTACTGACAATCCAGAAACCGTGCGTGAGGAGATCCGTCAACTGTTCGACGACATCACCGGAAGAATCTTGGACGTCCCCGAGGCCCGTGACTTCTATGACGAGCTTCCGGAAGCGGATCAAATGACTATGGCTCAAGAGATGGTCAGTGCAGGAGTCGATCTAGCGGAGCTCGGCAGCCTCAAGACCGGCGGTTATCTAAAATACTGCTCTCGCAGTGTCATCGCCAACTTCTTCGGTAAGCACCCGGCCCCCTGGTTTGGCGGCCGAGTATGGGTTGACGCCTGGCCCAGTGAAACAGAGCTGGGGACGGTCATCGCCGCGAAGCTTCAGGACGAACTCGGCCTCAAGTACCTCAGCTGCCTTCAAGACTGCGCCTCATACCTACGCTACGAGCGCCCCGAACAGCTCTTGGTCGTCCGTGCCCGCGCTGCTGTCGAGTTCCTCACCAGCAAACTGTCATGAACGCCGCACAACGCTTTGTCAACGATCTCCTTATCGCCGACAGCAGTTGGCAGGGCTTCGAGCGAACGATCGAGCGTCTTCTCATCACGCGAGGCTACGAGGCAGTTCAACGGATCGGTTCCTCTGGCGATGGCGGAGCCGACGTGATCGCGTCCTTGAACGGGCAACGGTGGCTGTTTCAAGTTAAACGCTGGCGGCATGCCGTCGGCCCCAGCGTCGTAGCTGAAACGCTCGCCGCCTGCCGTCGATATGACGCTTCCATACCTGTTATCGTTGGCTTGAATGGCTTCGAGGCATCAGTGCATTTGCAGCGCAACCAACTTGCTGCTAGCGGCATACCTCTGCAACTATGGGACCGACGTGGTCTTGCCAAGCAAGCTGCTTTGGTGCCTAGCGCACCACTGTCCCAGCGTTCACCTGATCGATATTCGCTGCGCGGATACCAGACGCAGGCTGTTGATCGAATTATGAACGAACATCTGGCCGGTAGCCGCAGCGCCCTCGTGGTACTTGCAACCGGGCTCGGCAAGACTTTTGTCGCTGCCGAGTTCTATCGGCGCTATGCCGCGCGTAGGCCGACTTCTAAGACTCTAGTTCTGGCTCACCGCAACGAATTGGTATACCAACTTGAGCGAGCTTTCTGGCCGATGCTGACGACCGAAACGTCAACCGGCGTTTGGAACGGATCCGAACGCCCAGGACATGATGCTCTGGCCGAGTTGGATGTCGTCTTCGCATGCGTCGACAGCGTCGCTGGCGCCGTCAAGTCCGGTCGTGAGCTTCCGGAGTTCGGCCTGGTCTTCGTGGATGAATGCCACCATTTGGGGACCACGGCCTATGACACTGTGCTCTCAGAACTATCGGCCGGTGACGGGGGGGCGTTTCTTGTGGGCATGACCGCGACTCCTTGGCGTCCGGATGGTAGAGCTCTGAGTCGGTGGTTCGACTCGCCAGTAGTTGACATCGACCTTATTCGTGGTTTGCGCGAGGGGTACCTGTCCAACGTCGACTACCGCATGTATACCGACAACATCAACTGGGAAGCACTCGCACAGGGCATCACGAAGGACAGGCCGGCTCTCTCTCCGAGAGGGATTAATCGAACGTTGTTCATCGAGGAGTGGGACGATGCCGTCGTTACACGTGTCGCCGAGGCGTGGCGTGAACAGTCGAAGCCACGAGGGATAATCTTTTGCGGCACTATCGATCATGCTGAACGGATGGCTGCCAGGATCAACGCTCTTGGCTTTACCAGGGCCGAGGTGATTGCTTCTAAGACCAGCAGCGGCAAAGCAATGGACATCCCAACACGGAGCCGTATCCTCTGGGACTTTGCTGATGGTCGGACTGGTCTTCTATGCGCCGTCGACATTCTCAACGAAGGTGTGGATGTTCCTGACGTCAACATCGTGGTCTTCCAGAGGGTTACTCACAGCCGCCGCATTTTTGTCCAGCAGCTAGGACGGGGGCTTCGCCTCGCACCAGGCAAG
The DNA here is from genome assembly GCF_013372625.1 of Actinomadura sp. BRA 177. Taxonomy (GTDB): domain Bacteria; phylum Actinomycetota; class Actinomycetes; order Streptosporangiales; family Streptosporangiaceae; genus Spirillospora. The sequence continues at coordinate 20,757 of NZ_JABXFD010000243.1, read as the reverse complement.
GGACGTGTCCTCGTCCTGGACTTCGTATCTGATATCCGGCGCTTTGCCGCGGGGCTCGACCTGCAGGATCAGCTGCCCGCTAACGACACCCTCGGCCCCCGCGTCCGACTTGGGAGCAAAGTCACCTTCATGCATGCGACATCTACGGACCAGCCGGCCGCTGACTTTTTGCGGGAGTGGCTCGGTGATGTAGATGCTGCCCAGGATGCCGGTGAAGATGCTCACGTTCTCCGGTATCCTCCTGAAATGACGCAATGTAGATGAGACTGAGGGGGTTGCCGTGACGCCGATGGACGACTGGAACAGGCTGAGGCCTGACACCGAGCTCGCCGTTCAGGCGCTATACACGCAGCTCAGCTCCAGCCGGTCATCCCAAGATTTGATCGACTCTTATCTTTATACTAAGCGGCTTCTCGCTGAGGCTATGCAGGCGTTCGTCCGGATTGACCTTGTCGGTTCGAATCAGACGTTTCAAGACCTGAGGTCTCAACTCCAGAAGGAGTTGCTTGACCGCTACAAAGACCTGCTACCTGAGCGTTATCTCAGAGTTCCTTACGGCACTCGCGTCCACGAGGAACTGTTTACTCTGCTCTTGCAGCGGCTTGGGCAGCCCGTGCAGGCCGCGTTTCTCCGCATGGTGACCGCCGACTCCGTTCACGCCGAGCGTCGTATCCGCGAGCTCCGCGAGCTGGGCATCGACATCCGCACCTCCAAGGAAAATGGCTTCGACTTCTACATTCTCGGCAGCCTGAACGTGGACGTGAGTTTCGTTCCGAGCATCGTCGGAAACCAGATTAAGAAGAACAAAACACTTGGACGCGCCAAACGGAAAGAATATCTAGAGATCGTAGGCTATTCCGAGTAACGGGTGGCGCCTGCGGCATCACCCGCATCAAAGGCACCCTCACCGACAAGGCCTGGTGTTACCGCAACAGACACGGCTTCGCCTCCACCCTCACCGCACCGGGCGTCGCCACAGACTTATCCGCCCGCACTGCCCCTGAGAGAACGGCAGGGCCGAATGCTTCAACCGCATCCTGACCACCGAATGGGCCTAACAGCAGGTATTCACCACCAACCCCCAACGAACCAACCACCTGAAATCCCGGCTTGAGTACCACAACACCCAGCGCCCGCACACCTCACTCGGCGGCCAACCGCCCATCAGCCGACTGTTACCAACGTGACGGTCGAGTACATCTAGGGCGGCATCGGTACCGTCCAACAACCGCAGACCCGCGTGCTCCGGGCCATCCATCCTGTTAGCCTCCTGCCGTGCTCATCCCAGAAGACCAAGCTCCCCAGTTTCCCTCGCCTGTGCCGCCGGACCGTAACCTGGAGCTCGTCCGAGCTCATCTCCTCGGACTCGATCCAGATGGTTCTCGGATTGCTTCGGCCTTACGACGTTCTCTCGACATGCTGCTCGATGGCCCTCACACCGGCCGCTATGCTTGGCACCAGCTCTACAAAACCGAAAAGACACACTGCGGCACCCTCGTTGAGATCAACCTTCAGCGGGAATTCGGATTCCCCGGAGGCCTTAACCTGGACTACTCGATCGCCGGACACGATGTCGACTGCAAGTACTCCCAGGATCTACACAAATGGATGATTCCTCCCGAAGCCATTGACCATCTCCTACTGGTCGTCTGGGCCAGCGATCAGGATGGGCTCTGGTCTGCCGGTCTGCTGCGCGCCCGCAAAGAGTGGCTTAATCCCGGAAATAATCGCGACGGAAAAATTACCCTAAAGGCAACTCATCGCAACAAAATTCGATGGCTATTCCAAAAAGCGGCACTACCCGAAAATGCTTTGCTGCGTATTTCCCAACGAGATCTCGAAGCGATCTTCACAAAGAGCTCTGGCCAGCAGAGAGTAAACGAACTACTCAGCCGCGCTACCGGCGTACGATTGACCAGGAACGTGGTCTGGACCGTCGCGACCGGCAACGACAAGCCGAAAGACGACCCAACGCGGCGGATCCGTAGCGGCAAAGAGGGCGCCCGAGGACAGTTGAGACCCAAAGGCATCGTGATCTTCGGCGACTATGAGAGCCACCGCGAAGCTGCACGCACCCTCGGCCTGCCTGCCCCAGGCAACGGTGAGTACGTCAGCATCCGACTTACCCGTCGGCGACTCCGCCACGGAGATGCTCCGTTCCTCCGCCTCGACGGGGAGGATTGGGTGGTAGCCGGCCCCGACGATCCTGTCGAGACAGCCCCGCTGCTTCCCGACGTCAGGAAGAGACAGCGGTAGGGTTCCTCATGTGTGTCAGCACGACACACTGATCGCTGTTACGCAGCGGCTGATTGCTCGTCACCTTCGCGCCTTACTCAGCCTCTGATGAATCTTCGAACTTGCGTTCGACTAGAGTGGGTCCGATCGCGTCTGTAACGGCCTGAAGGGCAGCGGGGAGGGGCTCGTGTTCCCACAGTCGCACGACACGCCACCCAGCCGCTTGAAGCGCGGCATCGGCTGCGCGATCCCGCTCAACGTTGCGCCGGAGCTTGGGCGTCCAGTACCACTCGTTGCTGGTGGGCTCACGCCCATGCTCGGGACATACATGCCAGAAGCAGCCATCTACAAACACCGCGACCTTGCGCGCAGTGAAGACGATGTCCGGACGGACCCGCACGCCGCTGGGCAGGTCCAGCCGGAAGTCCTTCCGGTACCGGTAGCCTCGCGCATGCAGTGCGCGGCGGAGGGCGATCTCAGGCTTGGTGTCCGAACGGCGGTTCGCCTTCATGTTCCGCGAGCGTCCCTCGCTCGCGGGCCGAGGGTAGGTTCCTGCGGCCCAGGCCCTCTCCCGTCGGTCCTTGCTGCTATCACTGGACACAGTGTTGCCGTCACTCACTCGAATCACTCTGCGGTGGTTGCATGGGTGAAGATACTGCGTATGACCTCATCCCCGCTGAACACACGAACATCATCAGGAGGCCAACGTGGCGGATCTTGAAATAGTCGAGATCTGCGCTGGTGCTGGCGGTCAGGCGCTCGGCCTGGAGCTGGCAGGGTTCAGCCATCGCCTGGCGGTCGAGCTGGATGACAACGCCGCGACCACCCTGGCCGAGAACCTGGAAGCCCGGCGGGGGTTGTTGCCAGACTCAATCGTCCAGCGTGGGGACGTGGCGGACCCGGAGGTCTGGAAGCCCGCTGATCACCAGGACATCGCCCTACTTGCAGGTGGAGTCCCTTGCCCACCGTTCAGCATCGCAGGCAAGCAGCTTGGTGCCAACGACGAGCGCGACTTGTTCGCCTGGGCCGTTGAGCAGGTCAACTACATGCATCCCCGTGCACTGCTACTCGAGAACGTCCGCGGGCTAAGTATGCACCGCTTCGCCGGCTATCGCCAGCATGTACTGGACCGCCTCCAGGAGTTCGGCTACGTCGCCGAGTGGCGTCTGCTCAACGCCTCGGACTTCGGCGTCCCCCAACTACGGCCACGGTTTGTGCTTGTAGCGCTCCAAGAAGAGTACGCCCCTTACTTCTACTGGCCAGAACCAGCCGGACCACCTCCAACCGTCGGTGAAACCCTCATCGACCTGATGGCTGCCAACGGCTGGGAGGGGGCCGAGGAGTGGGCAGAGAAGGCCAACAAGATTGCGCCCACCATCGTTGGCGGGTCCAAGAAACACGGCGGCGCAGACCTGGGGCCGACACGGGCCAAGCGCGCCTGGGCACAACTCGGCGTAGACGCCCTCGGGGTCGCGAATCACGCCCCGGAGCCTGGCGACACGTTCGAGATTGGCCCCAAGTTGACCTGTGAGATGGTGGCCCGCATCCAAGGATGGCGCGACGAGTGGGGCTGGGAGTTCACGGGCCGCAAGACCTCGCGATACCGCCAGATTGGGAACGCGTTCCCGCCGCCCGTTGCTCGTGCGGTTGGAGAAGCGATCGCCCGTGCCCTCCAGAAGCAGGGGACTCCTCGCGAGCGGGATATTGATCGCCATCATGATCCACTCTATCGCGCACTTCGCGATTACGGTGACTACATGACCGTCGCTCAGTTGCTGCGTGCATCGAAACTAGATCTTGATGTACCTGAGCTAGAATATCGGATGTCACTGCTCAGCCGAGATTTCGAGATCGACAAGCGCGTCACCAAGAGCACAACCGCTTACAAGCTCGGCCAGTTCAAGGCCTTTATAGGCCAGGAGGTCCACGACCGCCACGAACGTTTCCTCCAGCATAGAGCTAAGATCAGCTGACCTGGTGGACGGGGGTCAACTGACACTGCTTCAGACGGCCTCCATATTTCCATGCGCGCCCACCCGGCAATGGCGGCCCGTAGCGGTCAATAAGCTGTCCGATGAGGTCGACGGGCGGCCATCCCCTTGCCGGAGATCACGGTTCTCATCGCTCGGTCACCCGTCGGAGGGCCTGGCGGAGGGCCGCTGGGGGGACAATAAGGGGGCTGTTATCGGGGTCTTTGGAGTCGCGGATGCCGATGCCGGTGGACAGTCTGGCCAGTTCGACGCAGGTTGCGTCGTTGGCTCCGCCGCTGTACGAGCTCTTGCGCCACTGCTCGGTCATGGGTAGGTCTCCAGGTAGCGTTCGATGAGGGAGCGAGAGTCGTCCTCAGACGCGGCTTTCGCGCCGATACGGTCGAATATAAAGCTCAGCTCCCTGGCCTCGCTTGGGCCTTCGATCAGGCGGCCGCCCTTCTGGGCTCCGGCGTAGCCGATGTCCCTGTTTTCCAGGCCGATGACCTGGAAGTATCCGTCGACGCCGCGGTGTGCTCCGGCCGTGAACGGAACGACGCGCACGCTCGTGTGCGGTAGGTCCGTCATCGCACGGAGCTGGCGGAGCTGCGCCTCCATGACTGCGGGACCACCGACTTGGGAGGCGAGGGCTGCCTCGCCGAGCAGGAGCCAGGTGAACGCCGGCTCGGTACGTCCGAGCATGGCCTGCTTGCGTCCGAGGCGCGCGGTCAGCTCGGCCTCCAGGTCCTGGCTGTCGCTCACCTGGACGAACGCCTTCGTGTAGTCGTCCGTCTGGAAGAGGAGCGGGATCAGGCCGCCGTGGTAGATCTTCGTGAACGTCGCCTGCTTCTCGTACTCGGTGTACTGGCGGAACCAGTCGGGGTTGTGGGCCGTCCGGGCAAACCAGAGGAGCAGCTCGAACAGGCGGCCGGTGCCGAAGTGGCGGTCGATGAGCTTGGCGTGGTCCTCGTGGATGCGGTGTCGGCCGGCCTCCATGTTCGAAACAGTAGAGCGGGCAGCGCCGATGATCTTCCCCCACTGGGTTAGCGAGAGCCCTTCCTTCTCCCGGAAGAACCGCAGGTAGTACGAGAGCAGGTGCCACTGGGAGATCTTGGGGTCGAGCGGGTCGCGAACCTTCGGCATGGCCCCTCCAGTGTTTTGTGTTCTTGAGAGTAAAGCCGAGCCTAAGCACAACGCCTCATTCTTGGGAAGCGGAATCGCCAAGCAAAATTCCGGGGATGAGGAGGCAATCATGATCGCGAAATTCAATTGTCCGATTATGTCCATGCTTGCGCCATCGGTGGCGAGTGTTGCGACAACTCTCGACACGCGGGCTCTCCTCGGACGGCGATCTATCCCCTTTTCGGGCATATCAGGCTCGGTCGGCTTCGGGGTGACGGTGAATGCGCGGATATACGCCGGTAGTTCCGGCCATGTCTCGGACGCCTTCCCCCTCGGGACGGGAGTGTGACCGTGCTATCGGACGCAACGGTCCCTATAGACACCAGACCGATCGTCCGCGCTGAGATCCAGCACCTGGCGGTTCGGTTCGGTGTGGTCGCGTGGTTCGGGTTCTACACCCGTCGGTGGTGGGCGGTCGTAGAGGGCCGTCTCGTTGAGGCCGCCACCCCGGCGAGCCTTGCGGACGCGGTCATGACGGTGCTTGGCGCTGACGTCCGCCCGCCCCGGACCGCTCGTCCTAGCGAAGAAGCGCGGCGGCCACGGCAGCCGGTGAGGCCCGCCCGCCAGCGTCGCGCTCGCCGCCGAGCGCGAACGCCGTCCGGACACCGGCGAGGGCTGGACGTGCCCGAACTCACGACGGATAGGGAAGGTGGAACGCGTTGAACGACCCCGAAGAGGACGAGAAAATGATCGTCCACGTGGGTGATCTGGAGCTGTTTGTTCGGGGGCCAGCCGAGCGCGCCCCCGGGGCCGCCCGGCAGTTCGTCGGCGAGTGGTTCCAGGATCGGGGCATCGATGACGCCTACACGGCGCAGCTCATCGTGTCCGAGCTTGTGACGAACGCACTGCTGTACGGGGAGGGTCTGATCGTCGTTCGTGTGGTACGGGACGCGGCGGACGGGCTGCCGATCATCGAGGTCGAGGACGGCGGCGATGGGCTCCCCAGCGTGCAGCCGGAAAGCGAGACCGCGATCAACGGTCGCGGGCTCCTCCTGGTCTCCGCGCTCGCCAAGGAGTGGGGCACGTGTGCGCTCTCTGAAGGACGGAAGGTCACGTGGGCGAAGTGCGCGCTCTGAGTCTCCGGGCCGAACGTCAGGTGCTCCGCCTGCGCACTCGGCTCGGTCGGCGAACCGCCGTCCGCTACCTGGAAACACTCGCCGTCGCGCTCCAGCCGCAGGGGTGGCGCTTCGTCAAGTTCTACCGGCCCGAGGAGTTCCCGACTCCGCTGCCCATGCTTTGGGTGCACGCCGGTTTCTCAAAGGAGGTCGGGATCGTCGTCTCCGCCCGGGCCACTCCCGGTGGGACGTGGGGCTACTACGAGACGCTGCGCGGTCGGCAGGGGTTCTTGTGGCCCTGCGGGGACGCGAAGTCGGCCGCCGAGCAGATCGATCTGTTCCTCAAGGGCCGAATGTTCCCGGGCACCTGGTAGCTCGCGGACGAGTGACAGAGGCAAGCCAAGTACGTCGCCGAAGCAGTCGGCTTCTCATCCTTGAAAGCTGAATGACTATCGGCACGAGATACGGGTGCGTGAAAGGGGGGCGTGCGTCGCCGGTATCGGGTCGCTACTGGAAACCGCCAGTGCAAGACTGTCGGGCATTGGCCCAGGAGAGGTGCGGCGATGAAGGAGAAGCAGCCTAATCATCAACTCGCGAGGATGATCACGGAAGCCGGCTTCTCGAACAGGGGGTTGGCGGACCGCGTAGTTCGCCTAGGTGACCTACGCGGTGCCCCTGACCTGCACTACAACCACAGCTGGGTCGCCAGGTGGCTGCGCGGTGAGCAGCCGCGGCACCCGGTTCCGGAGATCATTGCCGAGGTCTTCACGATCGAATTGGGACGGCGGGTATCGGTGCCCGAACTCGGAATGAAACCGCATGTGTTGTCCAGGAGTGTCGGTTTGGAACTGCCGATGAACCAGGCCGGGATCGCGCGCACCGCCAGCATCTTGTGGAAGGCCGATCTCGATCAGCAACGGCACCTGGTCGACGCGGAGGTCGACTCGTCAGCCTTCGCCACCTCGGCCCTGCGCTGGCTCCTCGGCCCGTGGGATCCAGCGCCGGCGCCTGCCAGTGGACGCCGCGTCAGCCCACGCGATGTGGAGGAAATCCGGCAGGTCACTCAAGCATTCCGAATTCTGGATAATCGGCTCGGTGGCGGCCACGTCCGGAGCCCGGTGATCGAGTATCTGCACACCCACGTGGGCCCTTTGCTGCGCGACGGCCGCTCGACTGAGGAGATCAGACGCGGCCTGTTCGCCGCAGCCGCCGACCTGACCAAACTGGCCGCCTGGCTCTACCACGACCTGGACAAGCAGGGCCTCGCCCAGCGATACCTCATCCAGGCTCTCGCGATGGCGAAGTTCGGCGGAGATGACGGGCTGTGCGGTGAGGTCCTCGCCGCGATGAGCCAGCAAGCCCATTACCTCGCCCAACCGGCGTGCGCGGTTGACCTGGCGCGGGCGGCGCAGACCGCCGCGCGTCGCGCCGGCCTGCCCGCACTGATGACCGAATGCCTAGTCATGGAGGCGCACGGATACGCCGCTCAGCGTGAAGCCCGCGCGTGCACGCTCGCGCTGACCCGCGCTGAGGGCGCCTATGAGCGCGTGACAAGTTCGGGCCTGCCCGATTGGCTGACGTACTTCGGTGACGCCTACTTCAGCGCCAAGATCGCGCATTGCTTTCGGGATCTGGGAAGGGCCTCGGAGACTGAGCGGTACGCACTCCGGTCGCTGGATATGGATCCGGCGTATAGGAGGGGCAAGACTTTCAATATCGCGGTGCTGGCGATGGCTCTGGCCGCGCAGGGCCGCCTCGATGAAGCCTGCGAGCAGGGCCGGATGGCGATCGACATGGCATCCGGCCTTACCTCCGCGCGCGTCTACCGCTACATACGCGATCTGACTTGCGCATTGAACCCGTACGAGGCTGAGCGGGAAGTGCGTGATCTCATGGATTACGCGGAGGAGCGGTTGCCCGCCCTGCGAGTGCGTGGAGGACGGCCATGACGGTCGCGGCACCGATGATCTCGCCGCGCTGGATCCGCTGGCTGGCCTCGTCCAGCGGCATCCAGCGGACGGCTTCAGCCTCATCGACGTGGGGTTCGCCGACGAGATCGGCACCGCGGGCGAGGTACAGATCTTGCGGGGCGTCCGCAGAACCGATCATGGGCTGGTACGAGAACAGGAATTCCAAGTTCTTCGGCCGCCACCCGGTCTCTTCCTCAGCCTCTCGTGCGGCGGCGAGGGCCGGGTCCTCGCCGGGCTCGGCATACCCGCCGGGTACCTCCCAATCCCACTGGTCGACGATGAACCGGTGCCGCCAGATGAGGAGGATGTTCTCCCCCAAATCGTCGAGGACGGCCGTCATCACGCATCGGGGCACGCGAAAGACGTACTGGTCGAACACCACTCCATTGGGCAGTTCGATGTTGGCCATCGACACTCGGATATGGCGGTTCTCGTCCAGGACCCGTTCGCTGTGGACGATCCATTTGGTGCGTTCTGCAGGGCTATCGCGCGTCACTGACCTGACGGTAGCAACTTGTCCGTTCCTGGCGACAAACGCGCTGGAGGTGAGCGGTATGGCGAGGCGAGCGCGGTCCGCGTGGGCGGAGGCCGACCTCCATCTGGCCGGGTTGAGGTTGCACGTGATCACGCCACGCGATCATGTGCTTGAGCGCGTGACGGAGATGCTGGTGCCGCCGTGCGCATTGCAAGCACCCGCGGCCCATCCGGATTGGACAGTACGAGTCGACGATGATGCGGTATGGGACCAGTCGGGAGCACAGGCCGCCGAAGGCCCGGAGCTGGTCTTCCCACGTGGTGGTCCGCGGTTGCGGGTGCTGGATAACCAGGCCGGTCGTATTCGGGTTCTCGGCTTCTACCGTCCGTACTCGGCGATGGTCGTCATCGAAGCGGACGCGTCGATGCGCATGACGCGCTTCGCGTTGCCGTCTGACGACGTGAGCGCGGTGCGCTGGGCCGACTGGCTGGGGAAGGTGTTCTTCGCCTCCCGGCTGCTGGATGCGGGGTGGCTGATGCTGCACGCCTCTGCCGTGGCAGTCGACGGTGTCGCGCTGGTGTTCCTGGCCGAACAGCGCGGCGGCAAGTCCACCCTTGCCCACCGGGCGTGCACGGAGTTGGGCGCCGCCTTCCTCGCGGATGATCTGGTTCTTGTCGGTCTCGACGGGACCGTCATCGGCTGGCCCACCCGGGTGTGCCTCCCCGATGATCTACCGGTCCCGGATGGAGCGGGGACGGTGCTGGACCGTGTCGTGCGCGGTCGGACGCGGCGGCGCCGATTGCTGACCCCGGCCGAGCACCGTACGGCCTTGGGGATGACTCATTCTCCGCCGGTGCCTCTCGGCGCGGTGGTCGGCATCACCTCGGCCGACCACCGTGGACTCCCCGTTGTTCAGGGAGTCCGGCTGGAGTTCGACCAACTCGCGTCCACAGTGGCGGAAGCGCTCACAATACCGGCCCAACGCCTCTACACCAGCGATCTGCTGGGGCTGACCGGTGGGCCGCGCACGACCGGCCCCGCGGCCGATGATGCAGAGGTGGTGCACCTGCTGTCGCAGGTCCCTGGCGCTCTGCTGAGCGTCGGCGACCCGGCGGCACTGTCGACGGCGCCGGTCTGGGACGCGCTGAAGGCCCTCGTTCCCGGGATGGCTGGAGCAGCGCGATGAGCGGTACGCAAAGCCCGGGGGTATTCGCCGTTCCCAGCGCGGGCCGTGTCCTGCGGGTGGCGGCGGACGCCCGATTCACCGAACGGTGGCCGTGGATCGCCCCGCACGTACCAGGCAGCGCCCCGGGCACTCTCACCACCGCTGAGGCGGGCGTTCCGGTAGCTCTGGCCCTGGAGCGCCAGGTGAGCCTGGGCGATGCCAGGAGGCTCATCAATGCCCACCTGCATCGGATGCATCTCGGTCACGGCACTCTGTGCCTGCATGCGGTCGCGCTCCGCTGCCCGGGCGACTGCGGAACGGTCGTTCTCTTGGGCGGGCACGGAGCAGGCAAGACGCTGGTTGCGATCGCGCTTGCCGAGCAAGGATGGTGGCCAGTCGCCGGCGACCTTGTGCTACTCGATGTTGGTCACGTGCCCGCGTTCCGGGGCGGGACGAGCGCCTTCCTGGCCCGCAGCGACGCGCTCCGCCGCTGGTTCCCGAACATGCCTGCCGGCTCGTCGCATGAGGAAAAGGTTGATCTCCGCAGCCAGTGGGACGACGGAGGCGGCGACGACCTGGGCAGGACCGCCCCCTTGCTCGCGGCCGTTCTGGTCGACGTCGATGGTGATCCCCGGGCGCATACGGCCGGCCTGGGGTTGGCGGACGGCCACACTGCCGCCACGGCGTGGCTGCGCGCCAGTACGCACGTACTGGACCGGATCCTGGACTCCTCCTCCACCGTGCTGCGACTGGTGGAAAGCGCGGACGGCGCCCACCACCGTGTCGCGCTTATCAGGAGGCTGGCTCGACACGTACCGCTGCACATGGCGTGGGGCGCGCCGCAACGTATCGCCGCACAGGTTGATCAGCTCACCCGTGCGGTACCGATCCCCAGTGGAGGAGCGGCGTGGTGACGGTACGAGCGCTGGCGGTGGACTTCGGCGGCACCCTGGCACAGCCGGGCCCGAGTCCGGACGGCGCTATGGTCGCGGGTGCGCTGAGGAACCTCAAGGGCACCTCGGTTCCAGAGGACTTCGCCACCGCGTTCGACGCCGTCGCCCGCCAGACGCGGCGGGAAGACCGTGCGCACGGCACGCAAAGCCCCTTCGCCGACCAACTGATGGCCGCAGCGCGTGCATGCGCAGCCGTGATCCCGGATCCGCACGGCGCCACCGAGGCCGTGTTCACGGCCGTCCCCGACGCCGGCATCCTCCCCGAAGCCGCCGCGACGCTCCGGCGCCTGCATAGCGACGGCCTCGTTTGCGTGCTGGCGTGCGATACCCAGCGTCCCGAGGCTGTACGGCGCCGCACGCTGCGCGCCGCCGGCATCGAGGATTGTTTCGAGGCGCTGGTCCTCTCCAGCACGATCGGGGTCCGCAAACCCCATCCGTACTTCTACAACGCGGTTCTGGAGAAGGCCAGGTGCCCGGCCGAGGAGGTCATGTTCGTCGGCGATATGCCGGAAAAGGACGCCATAGGGCCGCACCGCCGCGGCATGCGGGCCGTTTTGATCAGCCCTGGCTCACGCCCGGACAACTTGCCGGATCCCGTTGGGGTCATCAGGCATTTCACCGAGCTGCCCGGATATCTGGAGGCCCTGTGACAAGTTCCGCGGCATATGCCGGTGCACGGATACGTTTCGTCTCTGGACGAGCCCGCTTGCAGCCCGCTCGGCCGACGCCGGACGGCATGCTGGGCGGGCGAATCAGCATCCTCAGCCCCGGGACGGAACGACGGCAGATGGACGACACCGCGGGCGGCGGGATCCGGGATGCCGGTTACATGTGTCTTGGCGAGTCCGGTGGCGGTTGGGTCCTCGCCCCCGTGCCCCACGGTGCCGCCTTCGCCGCCGATATCACCGGAGCGCTCGCGGTCCCGCCCGGGACGCCACTGCCCACTGCGGCTGTCGGCCGTTTCCAGCTCATGGCAGCCCTCGGCCTGAACCGCCTGCCAGCGGCGACCATGGTGCGGAACGCCATGGTGGTGGGGTCCGGCCCGGTCGCGCTCGGTGCGGCACTGGAACTGCACCGTCGCGGCGCCGAACGGATACCGGTCCAGACGGCCCGGCCGTCCCCACCCATTGGCCGGGCGCCAGGTGCGAAATGCGTGCCCACGGGAAAGGCCGGCGGCGTTGAGCTGGTCCTTGACGCCACCGGACGACCCGAACATGCGGCGAACCTTGTGGCGCCAGGCGGCACCCTGGGGCTTCTGGGCACCCCGGACGACACCAGCGTTCTTCCCACGCTGGCAGCGCACCGGGGCGGCTGGACCATCGTGGGGATGCACGAGCTTCTTCCCGTCCCGGATGGCGCCTACCAGCAGACCTACACCGACACCGTGTCGTGGCTCAACGAGCACGTGGACCCGCGGCTTGCCGCTTCGTGGTGCCGGCGTGTGCCCGGCCACCTCGCACCGGGGGTCTTCGGGCAACTCAACCGGCCAGAGCGCGTGGACGAACCCATCGTCTTGTTCGACTGGGTGCCATGAGCGGCCCCGCCCCGGTCGGGCTGTACAGCATTTCCGTGCGCGGTCTGGAGGTCCCCGAACTGCTGTCGTGGGTGGCGCGCCACAACATCCCGTCCGTGCACCTGCGCGGTGGAAGCCGCGGATACGACATCGCCGGGCAAGACGCGGGGACATGGTCGCGATGGCGGCAAGTAAGCGCGGCCACGGTTCCGATCACCGGCATCACCGCAGATACGGATCTGGCCGACCTGATCAGCAGCGATTCCGCTGTGCACGCCCGAGCCCATGACCAAGTGCGCCGACTGGCGAACGCCGCCCGTTCACTCGGAGCGGGCTGGGTGCGTCTACTCGCCCGGCACCCGCTCCACAGGTTCCCCGGCACTCCGCTTGCGGAATTTGCCGTGCCGCTGCTGGTCGAGCTCCACCACAGCGCGTGGCTGGCCAGGCGCCCCCATTCGGTGCTGCTCCGCCTGCTCAAGCAGCAGCCGAACCTGCGTCTTCTCGCCGATTCCGCGCAACTGTCCAACGCACTCGCACAAGTGGACGATGGACGCGCCGATGAACGGCTGAGGCAGCTTGCACCGTGGATCGGGGTCCTGCATCTGTCCGACCCCGGTCTGGGACTCACCGGCCTGGGACATGCGCGGGTCGCCGACCATGTCATCGACCTGATCGCGGACGGGCAGCACATCGAAGTCGCCGTGGAGTGGACGGGCACCGACCGGGCCCCGTCCACGGCGCTGGTCCGATACCAGGAGGCCGTGACGTGGTGGGCTCGGCGGCATGCCACGCGATGGGGGCAGGACCGGTGAGCGCGCATGTCACCGATCGAACCGGACCGTGGGTGGTGATCTGCAATTATCCGGCGTGGCCCAGCCCGTACTTCGCCGAGATGGAGCGCCATTTCCCGCACGCTCTGCGGCTGGACTTCGCCGCGCACCCCAACATGCTCGCCAAGCATCCGGGGCCTCCCGGGGTGATCAACCTGCACCGGCTCAAGCGGCTTTACCGGAAGCCGAGCGGGCAGGGAACCTGGGCTGCGGCCGAAGTACTGGTGCGGCGGCTCGAGACCCTCCGCGTCGCCGGTTGGAGGATCGTGTGGACCGTCCACAACCTCCTGCCCATCGACGGCGGACCCCCCACCGCAGCGGACCGGTACGTCGTACGGCGCGTCCTCGACCTCGCCGACGCCGCCATGACCCACACCCATTCCGACGCGGCCCACATCCGCTCTCTGATCCGGGCTCCCGTCACCGTCACCGGATGGGCGGCCCCCACCCCGGCCTCGGGCCGGCTTCCGGCGGCGGCCCGGCGACTGGCACGCGACATGGCCGACGTGGACCGCGCGGTGCTCGTGCTCGGCAACATCACCGCCTACAAGGCACTGCCAACAGTGGTGGACACCTTCGCCCGTGCGACCCGGCGAGCGGAGTTGTTCATCGTCGGGCCGAGCCGCGATGCCGGCCTCCTCCGCGAGCTCGAACTCCGGGCGACCCGTGCCGGGCGCGTCCATCTGTTCCCCGAGCGGATTCCGCCGCGACACGTCCACGCCCTGTACCGGGCAGCCGACGTCGCCTTGTGCCCGTACCGCATCGACGGGGAGTGGGAGTTCTTCACCCGGGCGCTCTACCCCGGCTCGGTCGCCACCGCGCTCGCGTGCAACACGCCGGTCATCGCGCCCGATCTGCCCGCCATCCGGGAAATGACCGGAGGAGCTCCGCATCGCCTGTACACGCCCTCGGCCGGACCAGGCCCCGCGCTGACCGCAGCAGAAGATCAAGCCACCGCCAGGCTCCCACCCGACACCGGAGAAGTAGGCGCGGCGCGCTGGCGTGCCATGGGAGCCATCTATACGCAGCTCGCACGAACAATCCGCACAACATGAGCTCATTGACGCCCTTTGCCCGCGCCGCCAAGGAGTATCCGATGTCTGCACCAACCCCTGTGCCTCCGACCGAGGCCATAACCGCGGTCCTCACCGACCGCTACGACTTGGCCGTCCGCACCATGGTGCAACTGCCCATCGGGCAGGGAACCATCAACTATCGGGCCACCTGCGACGGCTCTGACGTGTTCGTCAAGCACTACCCGCCCGGCACCGATACCGCGGCTGAGCAACGGGCGGTCGCGCTGTCCGAACTCGCCCGCCACCACGCCATCCCCGCCGCCCCGATCGTGCTGAACCGTCACGCCGAGCTCATCGACGACAGCACCGGATATGCGGTGTCGGTCTGGGAGTGGATGCCCGGCCGCGTAGTCACCACCCTGAACACCGGGCAATGCGCCCGAGCCGGAGACGTGCTCGGCCGCATCCACGCTGCCTTCGCACCGCTGCCCGAAAGCGCCATGCCGTCCACGGAGGCCGACACATGGTTCCGCGTAGACCCCGCACGCCTGGCGTCGACCGTCGACAGCCTCATGGACGTCATCACCGAACGCATCAAAGCTGGGACCGCGGACGCTTTCGACGTCCATGCCTCCCAAACCTTGAACGAGCGGCGTACGATGCTCGATCGCATACCCGGCCTGATCAGCGAACTCCCTCCGTCTCTGACCACCCAGGTCCTGCACGGGGACTACAGCCCCGTCAACCTGCTCTACGCCGGTGACGACCTCACCGCCGTCCTGGACTTCCGCCCACCGAGCCCGTTCCTGGTCGCCTACGACCTCGGCCGCATGGCGTTCTACCCGAACACCGTTGCCTGTGACCCGGACTGGATGGAGTCGGCACGCACCCTCATCCGTGCCTACCAGGCCGCGAACCCGGCCGTAGCGGACGCCGACATTCTCGCCTGCGGCCGCGTCGCCCTGCTGCAACTCCTCGGCAGCCTGTATGGCGTCAAGCAGCACTACCTGAAGCCGGGACTGTTCCAGGACGACCTCGACGAATTCTGGACACTGCGGCACCGAACCGCCGCAGCCCTCCTCGATCACCTGGAAGAAGTCGACCAGCTCCTGGCCGACCTCATTGCGTCCACCGGACGCTGATCCGCTCACACCTTCACTAAGCTGTCCCGAGGGGAGAACCACCGTGCCCATCGTGCGCGAGCGCTCTGTTCCGCGCCCCGTTTGGCGGACCCTGCGGGGCCCCATCACTCCGGCCGACCTGCGCGACGTAGTCGCTGAGTTCGCCAGTCGCCACCGGCTCCACGCCGAATCCTGCGGAGAGACGAGCCTCGCCCTCACCGCCGGCGGCGGCGTACGGACCGCGAGCCGCTCCGACCAGATCACGCTGCGTTGGCGCGCCTACGCTCCGGAGCGGCCGGACACTCTCAGCCACGTCCTGCCAACCGGCCACCTGGAAATCCTCCTCGATCATCAGCCGGAAGCTCGCGACGCAGCCGCCGAACTCGCCGACGTACTCCAGCAGGCGACACGGCGATTCCACCCGGACGAACTTCACCAGATCGCCACGTCCATGCCCCTGCTAGAGCAGTTCATCCCTGCCGCGAACTCGATCGCAGACTGGGCGATCATCTTCCGCGACCACTACGTCGAGAACACCCTCGGTTTCCTCATCGCCCTCCAGCGCGCCGGCGTCCCCGCCCGGTGGATCTACGCTCTGGCCAAGGGCGACCGCACCCACAACCGCGACCGCGTCCACGCCACCCTCCTCAGCCAGGGATGCGCGAGCGGGCTGCTGGACAACACCGCGGTCAACGCGCCCGGCACCCACCGCGCCGAACTCGCCCAGGCGATGGGACGAGTCGACGCGTTCATCGACACGGCGCACGCCGCCGGCCGCAAGGTCCTCGCCATCGACGACGGAGGCCTGCTCGCCCAGGGCTACGGCAGCCACGAGGCGCCCCGCCGCGTCGACGCCGCCGTAGAACTCACCGTTTCCGGCCTCAAAAGAATCACCGCGGCCGGAGACCTCGCCGTACCCGTCCTCAACCTGGCCCGTTCCCAGCTCAAGACCTGCCTGGCCTACCCCGAGATCGCCGATTCGTGCCTGCGCCGGTTGCGTACGCTGCTGCCCGCCGCCAAGGTCATCGGGCGTCGCGTGCTCGTCCTCGGCTACGGCACCCTCGGCTCCAGAATCGCCACCGCCCTCCAACATCAGGGCTGCCAGATCCACGTCACCGACCCCGACCCCATCGCCCTGATCAGCGCGGCCGAAGCCGGCCACACCACTCATCGCACCGCCGCCGACGCCTTGCGCGCCGCGCCGCCTTTCCTGATCGTGGGGACCACCGGCGAAGACGCCCTCACTCTCCGCGAACTTCCGCTGCTGCCCCACGGCGCCTACCTTGCCCCCTTCGCCACCCGCGACTTCAGCGTCCTGGCCGATCCCGACCACGGCCTGCCCGCCGTCGAGATCCCCGGTGTCGGCCGCCGCTACCGCCTGCCCTGCCAAGGCGACATCACCCTCCTCGGCGACGGCCGCTCCATGAACCTCTTCGAGGCCGACTCCATCCCCAACCAGGGATACGACGCCTATCGGGCCGGAACCCTGATCGCGGCTGACACTGCCTGCCGGCTCGCCGGCAGCTTGCCCCCCGGCGTCCATACCGATCTCGTCAACGAGATCATCGCGGAGTCCGGCCTGTACTCCGCCTACTACGACACTTACCTCGCTACCGACAAGGGCCCCGCCTCACTCGGCACGACGGTCCGGAGCACACGCACCGCTCCCCTTTCGACGACGTCCGCCTGCGTCATCGGGTACGGCGCAGCCGGTCGGCTGCATGCCCAGATCCTCTCCGAGCAGGGCGCGAATCTGATCATCGTCGACCCCAAACATCAGGACCTCCCCGCGACGTACACGGGGTTCCCGCACGGACTGGAGAAGATGCCCGAGACCATCGGCTCCACCATCGGCCTGTGGTCGGTGTGCTGTCCCACCGCCGACCACCTGCCCGTCCTGCAGATGATCCTCACCAAGGACCCGGGCGCTCGCGTCCTGCTGGAGAAACCCGCCTGTCAGGGGCACGAGATCGATGCCCTCACCGATCTACTCGCCGCCCACCCCAGCGCGCGCGTCATGGTCACCGACCAGTACCGGCACGCCCGCGCCTTCGAGGTCCTCACCGAACTGATGGACCGGTTCGAACCCGATGTGGCACCCGACCATGTCACCGTCACGTTCACCAAGGACCGGACCGGCGACATCGCCGGTGGCCGCTTCATCGACCATTCCTACGGCGTGCTCGGCTACGAATGGCTCCATATGCTCGCCGTTATACGCCAGGTCCTCCCGCCCGAGGCAGCCGCCGCATACCTCGCTTCCGACCCCCGGCGCGCCGAGTTGCTCGCGACCTACGATCCTCGGCTCTTCGTCTCGGCCCTCACCGAACGCTCAACCATCAACCACGGGCCCAACCGGCTGCGCATCGAACTGATCTCCAACATCGCCAGCCCCACCGTTGCGTT
The DNA here is from genome assembly GCF_013372625.1 of Actinomadura sp. BRA 177. Classification (GTDB taxonomy): domain Bacteria; phylum Actinomycetota; class Actinomycetes; order Streptosporangiales; family Streptosporangiaceae; genus Spirillospora. The sequence continues at coordinate 2,869 of NZ_JABXFD010000243.1, read as the reverse complement.
GGGGAGCAGCACGCCACCCACCGCCCCCGGCAACCCCGCACTCTGGCGCCGTGGGGTTCACCCGGCCATCGACCGTCACCGCAAGATCACCGTGTACGCCGGCCGGACGCAGTTCTCCGCGCACCTCGACCCGGTCACGGTCCCCGGCGGCTGGCAACTCGACCGCAACCATCACCGTGTCACTGCCGAACGGGACGGAGTCGTGCTGCACGACGAAGTCATCCACGACTCGCCTCTGCACACAGCGATCCGGCACGCCGCCGCCGTCCTCACCGGCACTGGTCCGGTTCCCGAGCCAGACCTCGGACCGCTGCAAAGAATCGCTGCGCTGGCCGAACTCTTCCGCACGCAACAGCCCAGCGAGCTCACAGAGCACGTCTCCGCATGACATCAACGACTCAAGCCAATGAAGACGACCATCACCTCGGCAGGTGGGCCACCCGCCAGGACCGGCTCCCGCGCGACCGCGCCGACCTGCTCACCGCCGCCTGGTGGGCGGGCAATCGCAACGTCGCCGCCCTGGCACGCGCGGCCAACGTCGGCCGTGACACCGTCTACGCCGATCTGCGATCCCGTGGGATCGACGTTGCGGACCGGGATGTCCGCACCGCACCTGCGCGGGGCATGCCACTGGACTACCGTCCACTGGCCAGGGGCGAGGGGGCGTTCCAGCAGCCGCTGACCGCCGACGAAGTCCGCGCGGTGATGCAGCGGGTCTTCGGGGTCGGCTGCCAGGTCATGTCCGCCGTCGAACTGGGGGCGGGCATGTACAACTCCACGTACCGCGTCGAGATTGCGGATACCGAGCCGGTGATCTTGCGCGTGGCGCCGGAGCCGGACCGCCAGTTCCGCAGCGAACGTGAGCTGATGCGCAACGAGCACGCCTCGGTGCCCTGGCTGTCGGTGATCGCGCCGTTGATGCCGCGGGTGATCGCCGCGGACTGGTCCCACGAGGTGATCGGCCGGGATTACATGGTGCAGAGCCTGCTGGAGGGTGTCCCGGCGCCCGAGCGGCTGTCGGCCTATCCGCGCGAAACCTGGGGCGGCTACTTCCGGCAGCTCGGCGAGATCACCGCCGCCGTGCACCGGGTGCGAGGCCCGCACTTCGGATCGGTCGCCGGACCGGGGCACGCGTCCTGGTCGCAGGCAGTGCTCGCGTCACTGGAGGACATCGCCGCCGATGTGGAGAACGAGGGCTTGGACCCGGCCGACCTGCGCAAGGTCGCCGCTGTCGCCGCTGACCACCGTGCCGTCCTGGACGAGGTCACCCGACCCCAACTGCTCACCGGAGACCTGTGGACGGTCAACGTGATGCTGTCGCAGACGGCGTCGGTACCCAGGATTAGCGGTGTGCTGGACTTCGACCGCACCTGGTTCGGGGACCCCGCCGCCGACTGGACGATTCGGATGGCGACCGCCAAGGACGACGAGCGGCGCGCGTTCTGGGACGGATACGGGACCCTGGGCCGCACCTCGCCAGGGGCAGTGCTGCGGTCGCAAATCTACGAGGCCCGGCACCTCGGGTCGCTGCGTCTGGAGCGGTTCCGGCTTGGCCACCATGACGCGGTGGCGCGCTCTTACGAAGAGATGGCCGCGGTGCTGTCCACGCTGATCTGAACCGCCGCCCTGTCGTTGACATCGATATAGGCCGTCGACCGCCACTCCTTCCTCACCTACTCCAGCAGCACCATCATCGTCCTCGCCCAGCAATGGGCCGAATCCGACGCCGTCCCAGCCCTATCCCAGCTGACGGGCCACTATGTCGATGATTTGAAAACCGGAGAGACCACCACCACGGGTGGCCGTTCCATGTGTCCATTCACGGGTCATCGTGAGCTAGGCGGTTGTGGCGTGAGTGTGCCGGGCTGTCTGTGTTGATCTTGCTGGTGTGATCGACGAAGATCATGGGGTGTCTTCGTCTTCGTCCGTGCCGACCTCGTATGAGGAACTGGTCGGTCTGGTCGAGGTGCTGGTCGGCCGGGTCGAAGCGCTGGAGGCCGAGAACGCCGAGTTGAAGCGCCGGCTGGGGATGGACTCGACGAACTCGGGGACGCCGACGTCCAAGGAGAGCATCGAGGCGGTGGCGGAGCGGAAGGCTCGGCGTCGGTCCTCGCAGCGCGTGCGGTCGAAAGACCGCAAGCCGGGCGGGCAGCCCGGACGCAGGGGTGCCGGGCTGGAACCGGCGCGCGGGGATGAGATCGATCGGAGCGAGCGGGCCGATCCGCCGGCCGAGTGCTCCTCATGCGGTACCGGGCTGGGCGGGGCCGATGATGCCGGGGACGGCTGGGCGCAGATCTGGGACATCCCGCCGATCACCCTGGAGAGGGTGCATTGGGTGCTGCCGCGCCGCCGGTGCGGCTGCTGCGGCGCGATCACCACCGGTGCGGTGCCGTTCGCCCAGGCCGGGACCGTGGTGTACGGGCCGGGCGTCAACGCCGCCGCCGTGCTGTTGTGCAGCGAGGGCAACGTGCCGGTCGAGCGGGCGGCGATGCTGATCGAGTCGCTGCTGGGCGCGCCGGTCGCGGCCGGGTTCGTCGCCCGCGCCGCCGAGCGGGTCTCGGGCCGGCTGGAGGCCGCCGGGTTCGATGCGGCGATGCGGGACGCGCTACGCGCCGAACGGGTGCTGTGCGCCGATGAGACCCCGGTCAACGTCGCGTTCAAGGACGTCGATCCCGAAACCGGCGCACCGGTCCCGGGTGCCGAGCAGGTCGTCACCGTCCGCACCCCCGACGAGCGCCTGGTGCTGCTGGCGGCGACACCCTCCAGATCGAAACAGGCCATCCGCGCGGTCGGGGTGCTGGGCGGCTGGCACGGGTTCCTGGTCCGCGACGACTACGCCGGCTGGCACCAGTTCGACGCCGAACTGGCC
>NZ_JABXFD010000150.1 GCF_013372625.1 Actinomadura sp. BRA 177 | reverse complement strand
CTCTTGCTTCGTCGACGGCGGCGTAAGTAGTGTATAGGGCCCAGACCACAACCCGCGCCGAACCACCCACGACCGCCCCGCTCCCCGGAGACGACGAGAGCGCATCCACCGTCACCCGCGCGGAGCCGCTTCCCTCGCTACCACCCGAAACCGGAGAAGACGACAACGCGGGGCGCGCCGAGCCATCCACGTCCACGTCCACTCCGCTCCCGAGAGACGACAGCACAACCAAGGCGGGACGAGACGAGTCGCTTTCGTCCCCGTTGCCCGTGCCCGAAGAAGACGAGAGCGCGTCCACTGTTACGCGCGCCGAGGCGCTTCCCTCTCTGCCGCCCGAAACCGGGGAGAACGAGTCGGCTGCGTCGTCCGAGCACGATGAAGACGGCAGTGCGTCCAGCGTGACGCGGGTCGAGGGGCTTCCTCCGCTGCCGCCCGAAATGGGAGAGGGCGAGAGCGCGGTTGGTTTGACGCGGGATGAGGGGGTTGCCTCGTTGTCGGGCGAAGGGCCTTCGGCGGCGGAGGTGCGGGTGCGGGGGGCGGCGCTGCGGCCGGTTGGGGAGGCTTGGCGGCAGGCCTGGGAGACGGAGGTGCGGCTGCTGCGGCGCGGGTTGATGTGGCTGGAGCAGTGGCCTCGGGACGCGGCGGCGCTCCAGGCCGTCCAGGCGGAGCATCTGCGGCGCGGCGAGGAGTTGGAGGCCGAGCGGGCGGCGCTGCGGAACGGTATCGAGGAGGCGGGGAACGCGGCGGCCGAGGCGGAGCGGTTCGCCATTGAGGCCGAGGCGGAGGCGGAGCGGCTCGCGGCCGTCCAGGAGGAGGCCGAGGCCGAGCTGGTGGAGCCGCGCGCGGAGGCGGACCGGCTCCGGGTGGAGGCCGACCGGGCGGCGGACGAGGCGACCGCCCAGACGCGGACGGCCGACGCGTCCTACGCGCGCTGCGTGCAGCTGGACGAGCGGGCGAAGACGGCGCAGTCCGAGTTGCAGGGGGCGCGGGAGGCGGAGGCGTCCCTCACCGACGAGCTGGCGCGGGCGCGGGAGGCGCTGCCCGCGGCGGCGGAGGAGGCGCACCGGCTCACGGCGGCGGACGCGGACGCCGCCGCCGAGGGGCACGCGTCCTACTACCGGCTGGTTTCGGCGGAGTCGGCGCTGTCGGGGGTCCGCCGGAAGATGACGCTGGGGCAGCGGCTGCACGTCGCGTCGCCACCGTCCGAGCTGCGTGGCCTGCGCGACGAGGTCAAGGCGCGGACGCGGGAGGCGGACGAGGCGGCGAAGCGCGCGCGGGAGGCCAAGGACGCGGCCGAGCACGCGGAGCGGGTGCGCCGGGGACTCGCGTCGTTCGTGTCCGAGGGCGGGGCGCGGCTTGAGCAGGCGAAGGAGGCCCAGGAGCGGCTCGGCACCGAGCTGACCTGGCTGGCGGCGGAGCGGGAGAAGGCCGGCGCCGAGCACGAGGAGCACGCGCGGCTGGCGTCGGCGGCCGTGGAGCGGGCGACGGAGGCGGGCCTGCGGGCGCGCACCGCGCACCAGGCGGCGCAGGAGATCGAGGACCGGGTGGCCGCCGCCCGGACGTCCCGCGAGGAGGCGCTCGCGGCGGCTACCCGCGCCCGGACGGACGCGGAGAGCGCGACGGCGAACGCCGAGGAGATGACGGCGACGCTCGACCGGCGGACGGCCGAGGCCGCCGAGGAGATGGCGGTCCGCGACAGCGATCTGGAGACGGCCACGCAGACCGAGTCGCGGACGCGGGAGAACGTCGCGGAGATCTGCGGCGCCGATCCGGCGGAGGACCCGGAGGTCGTCCCGTCGCATCAGCGGCGCGCGATGGCGCGGATCGAGCAGCTCACCGGCTACATGGAGGGCGGACGGGCGGTGGAGAGCGAGGTCCTGCTCCGCACCGCCGACGTCGTCGTCGGGACGCCGCTCGGCGCCGCGCTCACCGGCTCCGGCCAGGAGTTCGACGCGCTGATCGTCGCGGACGCGGGGGCGCTGACGGACGCCGAGTTCCTCATCGGGGCCGTCCGGACGCACCGGTGGGTGCTGGTCGGCGCGCCCGGGTCCCGTCCGCCGGAGTACCGCGAGTACGCCGGCGGACCGTGCGACCGGCTGGTGCGCGGCCCCTTCGAACGCGCGTCCATCGCCACCGAGGACTAGCCGCGCAAAGCCCAAGCCGCACGGAACCCCGGCCGCGCGGAACCCCGGCCGCGCGAAGCCCCGCCCGCGCAAAGCCCGGCCGCCGAAGCTCCGCCCGCGCAAAGCCCCGTCCGCGCAAAGCCTGGCGGCGCGGAGCCCGGCCGTGCAAGCAGGCGGCTCGAGCGGCCGTGCAAGCGGGCGGCGCAAGCAGGCGGGCGGGGGGCGGCGCGCGGGGTCAGTCGTCGTCGTCCGGGAGGAAGAGGTGCAGCAGCCAGCCGACGACGCCGACGACGATGGCGCCCCAGAACGCGGCCCAGAAGCCGTCCACGTGGAACGGCAGGTCGAGGCGCTGCGCGACCTCGCTCGTCAGCAGGAGCAGCAGGGCGTTCACGACGAGGCCGATCAGCCCCAGCGTGAGGACGTAGAACGCGCAGCCGAGCGTCTTGATGATCGGCTTGAGGACCGCGTTGACCAGGCCGAAGATGACGGCGACCGCGACCAGCGTGAGGATGCGCCGGCCGGTCGTCTGGTCGCCGAGCGAGATGCCGGCGAACAGGACCGTGGCGACCCACAGGGCGACCGCGGTGATGCCCACTTTGAGAAGAATACGCACACCACGATCATGTCCGGGGCGTGCCGCGCCCGGCATCCCTCTACGTGACGATTCGGGCGGGCGGCGCGGTCATCACCGCGGACTACTCGCCGCGCTCGAAGAAGGGGGAGGTGGCGGGGATCCGCGACCGTCCGCCCGCGACGCGGACGCCCTGCACCGGCGGCGACGCGGGCGCGGGCTGCGGCTGCGGCTGCGCGTTCCGCCGGCCCGGGCCCTGCCGGACGCGGGCGAGCTCGCGCTCCAGCCGGCGCTTCTCCATCTCCAGCGTGGTCAGCGACTCCTGGTGCTCCTCGCGGAGGTCGCGCAGGTCGCGGCGGTTGCGGATGCGGCGGGCGGCGCCCGTGCAGGTGAGCATCAGGCCGAGGACGAGGACGACGGCCACGCCCGCGCCGGCCAGGAACACCTGCCACTCGTTGTTCAGTCCGGGCACGTCCTGGTCGAAGACGGCGAGCCGGGCGCTGTCGGTGTTGTCGAGGACGACGCCGGCACCGACGGCGATGGCGGCGGCTCCCAGGAGAAAACCGAGGAACACCATGGGCAGATCTCCTCTGCAGTGACTCCGGAGGGGGAACGGAGGATCCCCACGATGCCAGACTGAAACGGGATCATGTCGCATTCGCGGCATAAATCCGGTAAGTCCGTCCGGCGGGAAGGCGCGTGGTTCCCGCCCCGCGCCCGGGGTATCGGACGGGACGTCGCGCACCAAGATCCGCTGGAGGGGCCCATGTCCGCGCAGGCCATCGTGTTCGACCTGGACGGGGTGCTGATCGACTCCGAGCCGGTGTGGGAGGAGGTGCGGCGCGCTTACGTCGCCGACCACGGCGGGCGCTGGCTGCCCGACACCCAGGAGCGGCTGATGGGCATGAGCACCGAGGAGTGGGCAGCCTACATCGCCACCGACCTCGTGGACGGCGTCACGGCCGAGGACGTCGCCTACGAGGTGATCGACCAGATGTCGCAGCGGTACGCGAACGGGCTGCCGCTGCTGCCGGGGGCCGAGGACGCCGTCCGCCGGATGGCGAAGTACCGGCCGCTGGGCCTGGCCAGCTCGTCCCCGCGCGCCCTCATCGACCTGGTGCTCGGGGAACTCGGGGTGGAGGTCCTGTTCCGCGCGACCGTGTCCACCGAGGAGGTCGAATACGGCAAACCGGCACCGGACGGGTATCTCGCCGTCGCCGCCCAGATGGACGTCCCGGCCGGTGGCTGCGTCGCCATCGAGGACTCCAGCAACGGGCTCCGCTCGGCGCACGCGGCCGGGATGACGGTGATCGCGATCCCGCGTCCGGCGCATCCGGCGGCGTCCGACGCGCTGGCGCTGGCCGCGCACGTGGCGTCCGGACTGGACGAGGTGACCCCGGATCTGGTGGAGGTTATCCACAGGTGAACGTTCCGGGGACGGGTGTCGGCGGCGGTTCGTAGTATGGGCCGATGACTTCCCCCGAGACGCCGGAGACGCTCGACACCCTGCGGCGCGTGTTCGGCTACGACGCGTTCCGGGACGGCCAGCGGGAGATCATCGAGCATGTGGTCGCCGGCGGGGACGCGCTCGTCCTGATGCCGACCGGCGGCGGGAAGTCGCTGTGCTACCAGATCCCGGCGCTGGTCCGGAAGGGCACGGGCATCGTCATCTCGCCGCTCATCGCCCTCATGCAGGACCAGGTGGACGCCTTGCGCGCCCTCGGCGTCCAGGCCGGCTTCCTGAACTCCACCCAGGACCTCGACGAGCGCAGAGTGGTCGAAGCCCAGTTCGTCGCGGGCGAACTCGACCTGCTGTACCTGGCGCCCGAGCGCCTGAAGCTCGGCCCGACCGTCGAGTTGCTCGACCGCGGCAACGTCTCCCTGTTCGCGATCGACGAGGCGCACTGCGTGTCGCAGTGGGGGCACGATTTCCGTCCCGACTACCTGATGCTGTCCGGCCTGCACGAGCGCTGGCCGGACATCCCTCGCATAGCCCTCACCGCCACCGCGACCGAGGCGACCCGAGGCGAGATCGCATCCCGCCTCCAACTCGAACAAGCGCGGCATTTCGTCGCCAGCTTCGACCGTCCCAACATCCAGTACCGGATCGAGCCGAAGACCGACGCCAAACGCCAACTCCTGCGCCTCCTCCAGACCGAGCACCAGGGGGACGCGGGCATCGTCTACTGCCTGTCCCGCAACTCGGTCGAGAAGCACGCCGCCTTCCTCACCGAGAACGGCATCGAGGCCCTCCCCTACCACGCGGGCCTGGACGCGGGAACGCGCGCCACGAACCAGGCGCGCTTCCTGCGCGAGGACGGCCTGGTCATCGTCGCGACCATCGCGTTCGGCATGGGCATCGACAAACCGGACGTCCGCTTCGTCGCCCACCTCGACCTGCCCAAGTCCGTCGAGGGCTACTACCAGGAGACGGGACGCGCCGGACGCGACGGACTCCCGTCCACCGCCTGGCTCGCCTACGGCCTGCAGGACGTCGTCAACCTCCGCAAGATGATCGACGGCGGCGAGGGCGACGCCGCGCACCGCCGCCGCCAGAGCCTGCACCTCGACTCCATGCTCGCCCTCTGCGAGACGGTCGAATGCCGCCGCGTCCAGCTCCTCGACTACTTCGGCCAATCGGGCGAACCGTGCGGCAACTGCGACACGTGCCTGACCCCGCCCGAAACCTGGGACGCGACCGTCGCCGCCCAGAAGGTCCTGTCGGTGATCGTGCGGCTCGACCGGGAACGCCGCCAGAAGTTCGGCGCCGGGCACATCATCGACATCCTGCTCGGCAAGCGGAGCGCCAAGGTCATCCAGTTCGACCACGACTCCCTGAAGCCCTTCGGCGTCGGCACGGAACTGCGCGAGGCCGAATGGCGCGGCGTCGTCCGCCAACTCCTCGCGCAGGGACTGATCGCCGTCGAGAGCAACCACGGCACCCTGCTGCAAACCGAAACGAGCGGCGACGTCCTGCGCGGCGAGCGCAAGGTGATGATGCGCCGCGAACCCGAACGCACCGTCGCGAAGGCGGCGAAGACCGCCAAGGCGGCCAAGGCCCCGGTCGACCTGTCCGCCGAGGCCATGCCCATCTTCGAACGCCTCCGCACCTGGCGCGCAGCGACCGCCAAGGAACAGGGCGTTCCCGCCTACGTCATCTTCCACGACGCCACCCTCCGCGAAATAGCCACCGCCCTCCCCACGACCCTCGCCGAACTGTCACAGGTGAACGGTGTAGGCGAGAACAAACTCGCCAAGTACGGCGACCAGGTCCTGGAAACCCTCACCGCCTCCGACTGACACGACAACGTGGCAAGCGACACGGAGTTGGGTCCGCGAGCGGGGAGAGGCGCGGGATCCGCCTGGCCGAGCTCGGCGATGTGCCGCCCCTCGTCGTAGGTCGGGCCAACGGCCCGCGCGCACTCCCGATCCTTCTGCCCGTGCGGATCTCAAGCTTTGGCCGCTCGGTCCACCGACCGTGCAGTCGGGCATTGGCCGGACGTGCAGCGGGTCCGGAGGTGATTCTCAGGGTTCTCTCAGGGAGCGGGGCGGGGTTCTGCCAGACGTCTGCGGTTGCATGAGCGGTATGCGAACCAATCGCAAGACCATCGCGGCCGGGCTCGGCGCCGCCGGGCTTCTCGGCCTCGGCCTGTACCTGGCCGTCCCGGCGTCCGCCGCCGACCCCAGCCCGTCCCCGTCCGCCTCTCCGTCCGAGCACCGCGACCAGCCCGGTCGCCTCGGTCACCCCGGCCGCGCCGGTCACCCCGGGAAGGGCCATCCGTTCTGGCGGGCGCGCGCCCTCCGCGGCGTTCACGGCGAGGCGACCGTCAAGCGCAAGGACGGCTTCCACCTCGCCACCTGGCAGCGCGGCAAGATCACGTCCGTCTCGTCCGGCGGGCTCACCGTCCGCAGCGACGACGGCGTCTCCTGGACGTGGACGGCCAACGACGACACCCGCGTGCGCAAGAACGGCGACAAGTCCGCGCTGAAGAACCTCGCCAACGGCGACCAGGTACTCGTCGCCGGCGAACGCTCCGGCGACACCCGCACCGCCCGCCTGATCCGCGTCCCCAAAAAGCGTTAAGGATCCCGACGCCCGGCATGCACGACCATCCGGCATGAGCGACCATCCGGCATGGACGGCCATCCGGCATAGACGGCCATCCGGCATGTGCGACATCCGGCATGTGCGACCATCCGGCATGCACGACCGCCCGGCATAGACGGCCATCCGCATAGGCGACCATCCGGCATGGGCGACCGTCCAGCGACCGGGCGGGGGCTGGGTGCGCATGTGGTCAGGTGCGCCAAAAGGCCATAAAGCGTGAGACTGGGGAAGGCGCGGAACGCGGGCGGTACCTTCGGGCGAGGAGTACCTCCAGCGGAATGGGGCCGATGAGCGAGAGCCGGCGGGTGCTCGTCGTGGACGACGAGGCCAACATCCGTGACCTCATCGAGGTCGCGCTGCGCTTCCACGGCTTCACCACCGTCACCGCCGCCACCGGTGAGGACGCCCTGCGCACCGCCCGCCGGGAGCGGCCCGACCTCGTCCTGCTGGACGTCATGCTCCCCGGCATGGACGGCTTCGAGGTGTGCCGGCGGCTCCGCGCGGACGGCGACCAGGTCCCGGTGATCTTCCTGACCGCGCGCGACACGCCGTCCGACACGGTCACGGGCCTCACGCTCGGCGGTGACGACTATGTCACCAAGCCGTTCTCGATCGAGGCGCTGATCGCGCGGGTGCGGGCCGTCCTGCGCAGGGTCGCCCCGGCCGCGTCCTCGCCGGACACCGTCTTGCGCGTCGCCGACCTCGAACTGGACGAGGCGCACTGGACGGTCCGGCGCGGCGGCGTCGACGTCGACCTGTCGCCGACCGAGTTCCGGCTGCTCGCCTACCTGATGCGGAACGCGGGCGTCGTCCTGTCCCGCGCCCAGCTGCTCGCCGGCGTGTGGGGCTGGGACCACGGGAACCCGCAGGTCGTCGAGACCTACATCAGCTACCTGCGGCGCAAGCTGGACCCGCTCGGCGAGCCGCTCATCCACACCCGGCGCGGGGTCGGCTACGCGCTGCGGCCATGACGCTCAACGCCCGGTTGCTCGCCGGCCTGCTCGCCGTCACCACCGCCGGGCTGGCGATCATGGGCCTGGTCAGCGCGCTCGTCCTGAACGGGTACCTGATGCACCGCGTGGACGAGCAGCTCCAGGCGACCCGCGACCGCGCTGTGGCCCGGCTGCTGCGTCCCGGCCTCCCCGAGCAGGGGGTGGCGCCGGCGCAGTTCGTGGTGCTGGCGGTCGGCCAGGACGGACGGGCGCGGGTGCTCAGCGGCGACGACCCGAACCCCGAACGCGCCGTGACCGCGATCGAGAAGCTCGGTCCGGACGAGCTGGCCGCCCGTGCCCGCGGCCTCGAACCGTTCTCCCTGCCCGGCCTGCGCGCCGTGGCCCGTCCGTGGCGGAACGGCATCGTCGTCGTGGCGGCCCCGCTCGGCGAGATCCATTCGGCCGTGCGGAACCTGGTGCTGTCGGAGATTGCGACGGCGGCGCTGCTGCTCGCCGTCCTCATCGTGCTCGGTCGGTGGCTGATCGGCCGCGGCCTGCTGCCACTGAACCGGATGGCCGCCACCGCGCACGCCATCACCGCAGGCGGCGACCTGCGCGCCCGCATGCCCGGCCCCGGACAGCGCACCGAGACCGCCCGGCTCGCCGCCGCGATCAACGTGATGCTGGAGCGGATCGAGCAGGCGTTCTGGGCGCGGAGCCGGTCCGAGGCGCGGGTCCGCGAGTTCGCGGCGGACGCGTCCCACGAGCTGCGGACGCCGCTGACCACCGTCCAGGGCTACGCGGAGCTCTACCGGCACGGTGCCCTCGGGCCGGACGAGCTGCCCGACGCGATGCGCCGCATCGAGGGCGAGGCCCGCCGGATGAACGACCTGGTCACCGACCTTCTGGAGCTGGCGCGCCTCGACCGGGAAGCGTCCCTGAACCCGGTTCCGACGGACCTGGCAGCCCTCGCGCGGGACGCCGTGGCGGACGCGACCGCCGCCGAACCCGACCGTCCGGTAAGGCTGGACGCCCCGGACACACTCATCGCGAACGTCGACGAGGCGCGCATACGCCAGGTCTTCGCGAACCTACTCGCCAACGTCCGCGCCCACACACCCCCCGGCACACCCGTGACCGTCCGTCTGGCCCCAGGTTTGATCGAGGTAGTCGACGAGGGGCCGGGCATGTCACCGGAGAACGCCGCGCGCGCTTTTGTACGCTTCCACCGCGCAGCCAAGGGCACCGGTGGAACAGGTCTCGGCCTGCCGATCGTGGACGCCATAGCCGCCGCGCACGGCGGCCGAGCCGAAATCCTCACCGAGCTGGGCACCGGCACAGCAATCCGGGTTACTCTCCCCCGCCCGAACGCGCACGGCTACGGCACGCCCCCTTAGGCGACCAGTAGCCGGAAGCAGCAAAGCCCCAGACGACGACCCACGTCCCATCGCCGACAGAGCCGGGGCAACTGTTGGACGGCGGGCGGTGCTCCCACTGAGCGGGACAGTGCGGTGTCGGGTGTGAGGGCGTCCTGCACAGTCGGTCGCGGATCGTCCCGCAGCCCCCGAAGGAATCGCAGCATGGCCGGCTGGAGTCATCGGTACGCGAAGATCAACGGTCTCGACGTCCACTATGTGGAGCAGGGGACCGGGCCGCTCGTCGTCCTCCTGCACGGATTCCCACACACCTGGTTCAGCTGGCGGCACCAGATCGGGCCGATCGCGGACGCCGGGTTCCGCGTCGTGGTGCCCGACATGCGCGGTATGGGGCAGACGAGCGGCCCGGCGGACCCGCACGAGTACGCCCCGGACCGCATCATCGCCGACGTGACCGGCCTCCTCGACCACCTGGGCGCGGAGAAGGCGGTCTTCAGTGGCCTCGACTTCGGCCTGTACGCCGCCTACGACCTCGCCTATCACCGTCCCGAGCGGATCACGGCGATCATCGGGCTGGAGAACCCGTTCATCACGCCATCCGGCGAGCCGCCGCTATCGATCGCCGCCCGCCAGGCCGCGCGGCACTTCAACCACATTCACTACTTCGTCGCGTCCGGCACCGCCGACGACGACCTCGCCGCCGCGCCCCGCGAGTTCCTGCGCAAGCTGTTCTACGCGCTCTCCAGCGACTATCACTACCTCGACGTCTGGCGGAAGCCTCCGGGGACGACCTACATCGATGCCCTCCCCGACGCGCCGCCGCTCCCCTGGACATGGCTGACGGACACGGAACTGGAGTTCTACGTCGCCGACTACAGCCGCAGCGGATTCACCGGCGGGCTGAACTGGTACCGCGCCATGGACCTTTCCTGGGAGTACCGGAAGTCGTACGCGGGCCGGAAGAGCCCCGTCCCGTTCTACTTCATCGGCAGTGAGCAGGACGTCGACCTGGAGGCATGGCACGGAGACGACCCGCTGAGCCATCTCGGTGATCATCACGAGGATCTGCGCGCCGTCCGCATGATCAAGAACGCCGGGCACATGATGCAGATGGAAAGGCCCGGCGAGACCACCGCGGCGATGCTGGAATTCCTGGGGGAGATGAAGAAATGGGCCTGACCGAGAACCGGGTGGCGGTCGTCACCGGCGCGAGCCGCGGCGCCGGAAAGGGAATTGCGCTCGCCCTGGGCGAGGCCGGGGCGACGGTGTACGTGACCGGACGCACGCGCGCCGAAGCCGAACTCCCCGGCACGGTCTTCGCCACCGCGCAGGAGATCACCGATCGCGGCGGCAATGGTATCCCGGTGATTTGCGACCATTCCGATGACGCCCAGGTCGAGGCCCTGTTCAAGCAGGTGGAACGCGAGTCCGGCGGGCTGGACATTCTCGTCAACAACGCCTTCACCATTCCCGATGGACTGTCCCGGAAGGGCCCATTCTGGGAAAAGCCGCTGGCCCTCCAGAGCATGTTCGACGTGGGCATGCGCTCGGCATATGTGGCGAGCTACTACGCCGCTCCGCTGCTCATCAAGAACAACGCGGGGCTCGTCGTCAACACCTCGTCCTTCGGCGGACGCTGCTACATGCACGGCCCCGCCTACGGCGCCGGAAAGGCCGCCGTCGACAAGATGGCCCACGACATGGCCGTCGACTTCAAGCCCTACGACGTCGCCGCCGTCTCCCTCTGGATGGGCCTGCTGAAGACCGAGCGGAACAGGGCCCTTTTCGAGGGCGTCCCCGAGCGCTACCAGTCGTTCGCGGCCGGAGCCGAGACGCCGGAGTTCAGCGGACGGGTGATCGACGCCCTCGCCCGCCACCCCGACCGGATGCGCTGGACCGGCCAGGTGCTCATCGGCGCCGAGCTCGGCGCGGAGCTGGGCGTCACCGACCTCGACGGCCGCCGGCCGCACTCGCACCGCGCCATGCTGGGCGATCCGCCGGCCTTCAGCGACGCCGTGGTCGACTGAGCACCTGTTGTCTAGCTCGTCTAATAACACCCGTCACCGTGGCCCCTTCGGTACCCCACGGTGACCGGTCACATCCTTACCATGCCTTGTCGATAATTCGCACTACTAAGTTAAACTCTCGTCCCCCACGGCAAAGGCGTCCTGGACGGCAGGCAAAGCACCGCCATGAGCGCGGACGCATCACCCCATATCGATCACCTCGTCCGGCACCGAGAAGGCCCGTACCCTCCCAATTCAACTTTGATGACGCGACTTTGCGGCGATACGTCGGGAATATTGTGCGAACAGGGTCCTGACCGGACGCGCCAACGGAGTTATGATCCGAAACGGGACCGTCCGGATAACGGTCTCCGCAGTTCAGGGACGCATCTGACGCCGTCCGAATAGCGCCGGATGCCTGGCATGACGGTGAGGTCGGATCACTATGGGACGACGTTCCCGCCGGTGCGGCCTTCCCCGACGTCCGTTGTCGCATTCCTTCGTCCATCCTGGCCCGGCCCGTACGAGACCGAGCGAGACACGGCGATGGGACTCCACCGAGGAGGCACCATGACCCACGTCGAGCAAGAGTCGACCCCGCAGACACCGCCCGCCGCCGCCGACCCCGCGCCACTGGGGCTGGCGGCCTTCGCCCTGACCACGTTCCTCCTGTCCGCCAAGAACGCCGGCTGGACCGACGGCACCGACGCCTGGCTCGGCTACGCCTTCGCCTACGGCGGCCTCGTCCAGCTCCTCGCGGGCATGTGGGAGTTCCGCAACCGGAACGTGTTCGGCTGCACGGCGTTCGCGTCGTACGGCGGCTTCTGGATCGGCCTCGGCCTGTACGTCGTCCTCGTCGCCGGCGG
>NZ_JABXFD010000247.1 GCF_013372625.1 Actinomadura sp. BRA 177 | reverse complement strand
GACGACCCCCGCCTCGCCCTCACCCCCACCACCTGGCAGAACCTCACCAAATGCATCAAGAGCGGCACACACGACCTCCCTTAACCTCAGCGAGGCCAGGAGGCACTGGCATGAACAACTTCCCGGACGTCCAGTGGCGCAAGAGCAGCCGCAGCGGCGGCCAAGGCGGCAACTGCGTCGAGGTCGCAGCCCTCGCCCCCACCATCACCGTCCGCGATTCCAAGGACCCTGACGGCCCCCGCCTCACCCTCGTCCCCGCTGCCTGGCAAGCGCTCACTGACCACATCAAGAGCGGCACACACGACCTCCCCTGACGTCCGGCGTGGCTAGGAAGTGGGGTTTCGCCGTGCGCGTGGGGGGTGACCAGCCTTGTTCGGTCAGTTGGGTATGGACGAGGTCGGCGATGGTCCGCGATTCTGCGGCCTCGTCGGCTGCGCCGGTGCTTTCGGATACGGCTGCCCAGTACCGCAACGCTGAGATGACCAGCGACCATTGAGTTCCGCTCAGGGTCATCGTGGATTTCTGGGCGGGCGCCGGCCAGGTTTCGAAGCCCTGTGATCGGTGGATGAGTTCATGCCGACCGAGCGTCGCCAGCCCGCCGGCGGCCTGTCAAGCGGTTGAGCCCGGAGGTGCGGCGGGTTGGAGCGGACAGCGAACTGGATGGGCTACCGCGGGTCGCACCCCGGGTGAGGTGAACGGGATTCCTTGAGCGCCGACTCCGAGCGGTCGTAGCGGCCGGCGGCCTCTGCTACTGGCGATCATGGCCCGTCGGCGGGACGGTGGGCGGGCGATGAGTTTTGTCGGTGGTGGGGGTCAGTATCGGCGGTCGGAGTATGCCGAGGGCGCTCGGAGGGAGCAGCCATGAGCGGAGTGCGGGTTCTGGTCGGGACGCGGAAGGGCGCGTTCATCCTCACCGCGGACGGGGCGCGGAAGGACTGGGAGGTCAGCGGGCCTCACTTCGGCGGGTGGGAGATCTACCACGTCGCGGGGTCGGCCGCCGATCCGTCGCGGCTGTACGCGTCGCAGTCGACGGGGTGGTTCGGGCAGCTGATCCAGCGGTCGGACGATGGCGGCGCGACGTGGCGGCCGGTGGGGAACGAGTTCGCCTACGAGGGCGTGCCGGGGACGCACCAGTGGTACGACGGCACGCCGAAGCCGTGGGAGTTCAAGCGGGTCTGGCATCTGGAGGCGTCGCCGACGGATCCGGACACCGTCCACGCGGGGATCGAGGACGCCGCCCTGTTCCGGTCGGTCGACGGCGGGGCGTCGTGGCAGGAGCTGCCGGGGCTGCGCGAGCACGGGTCCGGGCCGTCCTGGCAGCCGGGCGCCGGCGGGATGTGTCTGCACACGATCCTGCGGGATCCCGTGGACGCGGCGCGCATGTACGTGGCCATCTCGGCGGCGGGCGCGTTCCGGACGGACGACGCCGGCAAGACGTGGAAGGCGATCAACCGCGGGCTGCGTTCGGGGGGCATCCCCGATGAGGACGCCGAGGTCGGGCACTGCGTGCACCGCATCACGATGCATCCGGCGCGTCCCGAGGTGCTGTTCATGCAAAAGCACTGGGACGTCATGCGCAGCGACGACGCGGGCGAGAACTGGCACGAGATCAGCGGCGACCTGCCGAGCGACTTCGGGTTCCCGATCGCCGTTCACGCGCACGAGCCGGACACCGTGTACGTCGTGCCGATCAAGAGCGACTCCGAGCACTACCCGCCGGAGGGGCGGCTGCGCGTCTACCGCAGCCGCGTCGGCGGGAACGAGTGGGAGCCGCTGACCGAGGGGTTGCCGCAGAGCCACTGCTACGTGAACGTGCTGCGGGACGCGATGGCCGTCGACTCGCTTGATTCGTGCGGCATCTACTTCGGTACGACGGGTGGGCAGGTGTACGCGTCGTCCGATGCCGGGGACACGTGGGAGCCCATCGTCCGCGACCTGCCGGCCGTGCTGTCGGTGGAAGTCCAGACGCTGCCATGATCCGCGTCGTGCTGCCCGCACACCTGCGCGTGCTCGCCGGTGTGCAGGGCGAGGTGGAGCTGGACGTCCCCGAGCCGGTCACGCTGTGCACGGTCCTGGACGCCCTGGAGGCCCGGTATCCGGTGCTGCGCGGGACGATCCGCGACCGCGCCACCGGACGCCGCCGCGCGTTCGTCCGCTTCTTCGCCTGCGAGGAGGACCTGTCCCACGACCCGCCAGGGAGCGTCCTCCCCGAGCGGGTCGCGGCGGGCGCCGAGCCCTTCATGGTCGTCGGCGCCATGGCCGGGGGCTGACCCGGATCGGGCAGGCGCGAAGGGCCGGATGATCTTCGTGGCCGAAGCGAAATCTGTTCGTGGGCGGGCCGTCGCCTCGCGTTCCTAGCATGATCCGCCGCATTGAGGGCGGACGAGGAGATGGCGATGAGGGTGAGTTTCGATCCGGCTTACGACGATCACGCGGTGCTGGACGCGGTGGCCGCGTTGCGGGCGGGAGATCGGCGGCCCGCAGCGGCGTTACTGCGGGAGACGGGCGACGACTGGGACCGCAAGGCGCACCGGGTCGGCAGGCTCGCGCACGACGAGGACTGCCACCGGACGATCGCGGAATGGGTGGCGGCGGAGCCGGGCAGCGCCGACGCCCACATGGTCAACGCGCGGGCATTGGTGGTGCAGGGCTGGGCGATCCGCGGCAGTGCCTACGCCAGGTACGTCCGCGAGAGCGCC
The DNA here is from genome assembly GCF_013372625.1 of Actinomadura sp. BRA 177. GTDB lineage: Bacteria > Actinomycetota > Actinomycetes > Streptosporangiales > Streptosporangiaceae > Spirillospora. Next base: position 9,402 of record NZ_JABXFD010000247.1, on the reverse strand, counting down.
TGGTCCGACTTCTTCGATCGGCTTCACGCGGCCGACGCCGCCCTGTCCGCCGCCATGGCACGCGCGCCGCAGGACCCAACGCCGTGGGGGATCGCGGTCCTGCTGGCCCGCGGACTGCAGGTCCCCCGGACCGAGTTCGAACGACGCTGGGACGGGCTCGTCCAGCGCGACCCGGCGCACGTCACCGGGCACTATCACGCGTTGCAGTACCTGTGCGCCAAGTGGAGCGGCTCCCACGCCGAGATGTTCGGCTTCGCCGAGCGTGCCTCCGCCGGCGCGCCACCCGGCTCGCCGCTGCACGCCCTGTCGCTGTTCGCGGTGATCGAGTACGCGATGGCACTCACGGACGGCCGGGAGGAGGGCGAGACCGAAGCGCTGTTCTGGAAGGGTTTCCAGGCTGCCCAGGCGGTGGACAGGGCCGTGGATCTCTGGGAGAAGCCCGCCGCCGAGAAGGGGACGCCCCCGCACGCCAGGGCCGTGTTCGACCGGATGCACCTGGCCTTCTGCGCCTCGCGGATCGGTTCCGGGGCCATCGCGGCCCGCCAGTTCCGGGCCATGGGGCCCTACTGCTCGGACATGCCCTGGAGCAGTTTTGTCATCCTGCCCCGGTTCCGGACCCGCGTACACCGCCGGCTCACCCTGGCCTTCCATCGGCGTCCCTGAGCGGTTGCCCGTGCCGGGTATGCCGTGTCCCGGTTGAACAGGGACAGGAGCCCTGTCCGGGTTTGGGCGGCGGCGGATAAAGTGCCCGCGTGCGGGTGGTCGTTACAGGGGCGGCGGGGTTCATCGGGAGCCATGTGGTCGACGCGCTTTCGGGCGCGGGGCACGAGGTTCTCGCCGTTGACGCGCCCTCGCGGTCGCTGGCGCCCGACGTGGCGCGGCGGACGTGGGCGGAGGTCGCGGCACGGCCGGGGGTCGTCGCCGCTGATGTTGATCTGGCCGTGGACGAGTTGGACATCGTCACTGGGGTGGATCTCGTCGTGCATCTGGCGGGGCGGCCGGGCGTGCGGGACTCGTGGGGGCCGGGGCGGGCCGTGGCCGAGCGCGACAATGTGACGGCTACTCGGCGGCTGCTCGCGGCGTGCATGGAGGCCCGGCGCAGGCCGAAGGTCTTGGTCGCGTCCAGTTCGTCGGTGTATGGGTCGGCGGGGCGCAGGCCGAATCGGGAGGACGATTCGGTCAAGCCGGAGAGCCCTTACGCGGTCAGCAAGGTTGAGGTTGAGCGGCTCGGCAGGCTCGCGGCCGACGACGGGCTTCGGGTCGTGCTGCTCAGGTACTTCTCCGTTTACGGGCCACGGCAGCGGCCCGACATGGCGTTCCACCGGTTCGTTGAGGCGGCGCTGGACGGGCGTCCCCTGCCGGTGTTCGGGGACGGTCTCAGGTCGCGCAGCTTCACGCATGTAAGGGACGTCGTCACGGCGACGCTCGCGGCGGCGGCCGAGGATTTGCCGCCCGGTATCACCATCAATGTCGGTCATCGCGAGCATGTGGCCGTGCGGGACGCGATCGCGATGCTGACGGGTGCCTTGGGTGTGCAGGCGGAGATCCAGCGGGAGACGCCCGTGGCCGGTGACGCCGCCCGGACGTGGGCTGACACGAGGCTCGCCCACAAGCTGCTTGGTTGGGTACCCGCGGTCGGTCTCCGAGATGGGCTCCACGACCAGATCGCCTGGCATCGGGCGCTGCGGACGATGGAGGAGGTGCGGGTCGGGTGAGGCATAGGGCGGCCTATGTCGCGTTCGATCGGTTCCCGTCCAGCAAGGGGTCGGCGGTGCACATCGCGCAGATGGCCGACGAGCTGTTCGACCGGTACGGCGGCGGGCTCCTCGGCGCGATCGGCGGCGGTGACCTGCCCCGCTACCAGCGGGAGGGGACGCGGGAGATCGCGCGGTTCGACGCGCAGATCCCGAACCTCATCGACCGGGCCGAGGCGTTCTCCGGTTGGGTCGCCGATCATCTGGCACCGCACTGGGAGACGCTTGAGGTCTGCCACGTCAGGGACCCGTGGAGCGCGCTCCCGGCGGTCGCGGACGGACGGCGCCACAAGGTCGTCTACGAGGTCAACGGCCTGCCGTCCATCGAGATGAGCCACACGTGGCCGTGGGCGGCGCCGAGCACGCTCGGCAAGATCCGCGAGCTGGAGCGGTTCTGCCTGGAGCGCAGTGACGCGATCGTGGTGCCGTCGCGGGTGATCGGCGGCGCCGTCCGCGAGCGGGGCGTGCCCGAAGACAGAATCCATCTGGTGCCGAACGGCGCCGACGTTCCCCGTGAAACCGAACGGCCGGCGGATGCGCCTGAACGGTATGTCGTCTATGTCGGCGCCATGCAGCCGTGGCAGGGCCTGGACGTGCTGATGCGCGCGTTCGCCCGGCTCGCCGACCTGCCCGAGCTGCGGCTGGTGGTCTGCGCGTCCGTCCCGGAGCGGCGGGCGAAGCCGGTGCGGCGGCTGGCCGAGCGGCTCGGGGTCGCCGAGCGGATCGACTGGCGGTTCACGCTGCCGCACCACGAGGTCGCCGCGTGGCTGGCGCACGCGGCGGTGTCCCTCGCCCCGCTGACCGGCTGCGCCCGCAACCTGGACCAGGGCTGCGCGCCGCTGAAGGTGATCGAGTCGATGGCGGCGGGCGTGCCGGTCGTCGCCTCGGACCTGCCGGCGGTCCGCGAGCTGATGGCGGACGGGGAGCACGGGCGGCTCGTCCCGGCCGACCGTCCCGCCGAGCTGGCGCGGGCCGTCCGCGTCCTGCTGGAGTACCCGGACGAGGCCGCCGCGATGGGGCGGCGGGGCCGCGAGCACATCGAGGAGGGCCTGACCTGGGCGCGGTCGCGCGCCCGGCTGGCCGAGGTCTACCGGACGCTGGATCGATAGGTGGTGCGTCATCATGTTCTGGCGTAAGCAGAAGGCCGCCATCGAGCGGTTCCATCCGCTGCACAGGGCGCTCACGCTGGAGCGGGGCTTCTCGGTCTCGCTGCGCCGCGACGACTGGGAGCCGGTGATCGCGAGCCTCGCGGGGCACGGCACCGTGGTGCGGCGGCGCAAGTGGCAGCTGTCCCGGCGGGTCCCGGCCGTCCTCGTGCCGCTGCTGCGGGTGCTGGCCGCCGACATGCCGCCGGACGGGGTGCTGTCCGTCGCGGCGGACCTGCGGGGCGCCGACCTTCCCGAGAAGCGCGGCCCTCAGCACGACGTGCCCGTCCAGCGGCCGGTCATCTCGATGAAGCAATGGTACGCGGTGGACCCGTGGCTGCAGATGCGGGCGGAGCTGCGGGACGGCAGCGTCCTGGAGCTCGTCGTCACCGACCGGGTCCGCTACCGCAGGCGCAAGAAGCGCAACCCGCGCGGCAAGGTCAAGGTGAAGACCAAGACGAAGACCACGCAGCTGGTGCGGGTCACGCGGCGGCTGGCCAAGGACGCGGTCGTCCAGCGGCCCGCGTCGCCGCCGCCGCGCTGGGTGAAGGTCCAGGTCAAGCCGGGGAAGCGCATGGTGATCCGGGTGAACGGGAAGCTGCGCGGCGCGCAGGAGGGCAAGGCCATGCTCGACCGGATCCTGGACGTGTCGACCGAGCCGTTCCGGTGGACGCCGCCCGGCACGGCCGCGAGGAGGACGAAGTGACCCGCTGCACCGTGACCACCGGATTCTTCGTGCTCGGACGCTGCGGGCAGGCGGCGGTGGCGTCCTGCCCGCACTGCGCGCGCCCCGTCTGCGCGGCGCACGCGGCACCGGGCGGGATGTGCCCCGAGTGCGCGGCGGCACGCGGGTACGGGACGCAGGACCCGCACCACCCGGCGTGGGCGGGCGGCCGCCGGCGCGAGTACTACCAGCGCAGCTCGCAGACCTACCGGGACACCTACTGGTACTCGACGTTCGACGAGTACGACCGCGGGGCGTTCAACCCCGGCGACGACTACTCGTACGGGGGCGACTGGGGGCCGGACGACGACACCGGCTTCGTGGACAGCTGATGCCCCGCGTCCTGTGGCTCACCGAGCACTATCCGCCCAGCCAGGGCGGCATGGCGCAGTCGTGCGACCGGATCGTGCGAGGCCTGCGCGGCGCCGGCGCCGAGGTCGACGTCGCGCACCTGACGCGCCGCGCCCGCCCGTGGGGCGTGAAGCGCGAGCACGGCGGGCGGCTGCTGACCGCGCCGCTCGGCGACGACTCCGAGCACGCGCTGCGCCGGCTGTGGACGACGATCACCGCCGAGGACCTCACCGGTTACAGCCATGTGGTCGCGTTCGGCGGCGTGTACGCGATGCTCGGCGCGCCCGTCCTGTCCGCGCTGCTGGACGTGCCGCTGGTCACGCTGCTGCGCGGCAACGACATCGACGTTGGCGCGTTCTCGATGCGGCGGCGCGGCGTGCTCGCGGACGCGCTGCGCGCCTCGTCCCGCGTCTGCGTCGTCGCCCGGTCGCACGCGCCGCTGGTGACGGCGCTGGCTCCGGGCGCCGCCGTGGCGTTCGTCGCGAACAGCGTCGACACCGCGCAGTGGCGGATCCTGCCGTCCGAGCGGGCCAAGGGCCTGGCGTGGCGGGACGAGAACGTCGAGCCGGGTCGCCGGACGATCGGCCTCATCGGGCAGCTCAAGGTCAAGAAGGGCATCGGGTTCCTCCTGGACGCGCTCGAAGCGTCCCGGCACACCGACAAGTTCCATCTGGTGCTCGTCGGCGAGGTCGAGGAGTCGGTGCGGGAGTGGCTCGCCGAACGCGAAATCCCGCACTCGTTCCTGCCGTTCATGGAGCGGTACGACCTGCCGGCCGTCTACGCGAGCTGCGACCTCGTCGCGCTGCCGTCGTTCTATGACGGCATGCCGAACGTGGCGCTGGAGGCGGCCGCGCTCGGCGTGCCGCTGATCGCCTCGGACGGCGGCGGCCTCGCCGACCTCGTGGACGACGAGATCGGCTTCACGTTCCCCGCCGGCGACGCGCACGCCTGCCGCGCGGCGATCGACCGGGCGGCGCGGGCGGGCGCCGAGGAACTGGCGAAGCTCGGCGCGGCGGGCGCGGAACGCATCCGCCGCGACTTCACCCCGGCCGCCGAGACCGCCGGGTATCTGGCCGTCCTCGACGCCGCCCGATGATCGTCTGCTACGCGTCCGGCGACGGCCTAGGCCACCTCACCCGGCTCCGCTCCTTCCTCCACACCCTCTCCCGAACCGACCCGTTCCCGAGCGGGAGGCTGGACGGGCTGGTGACCGTGGTCACCGGGTCGAGGTTTTCGGAGGATCCGCGCGTTACGGGTGGGTGGGACGTTGTGGAGGCTGCGGATCTCGCCGAGTTCGAAGCGGACGAGGTGATCGTGGACGCGTTTCCCGCCGGGATCAAGGGTGAGCTGACTCGCTTTCCGTCCGGGATGCGGCTCACGCATCTGGCACGGTTGCTGCGCTGGGACGCATACGAACCTCTGCTCCCCGCCGACCCGCCGCGCTTCGACCGCACGTTCGTCCTGGAGCCGCTGGACCCGGCCCACGAGGCTTACCTGCGCGACGTGTCGGACGAGGTCGTCCCCCTGGTCCTCACCGATCCCCCATCGGAGCCGATCGACGTCGATGGATGGCTCATCGTCCACAGTGGGCCCGCCCTAGAGACCCTCGAACTCGTCGCCTACGTGCACGACATGGCGTCCGCCGAAGGGGTCGCCCCGCCCATGACCCTGGTATCGCCCCATAGGCCGGACGACCTCCCCCCAGGCGTCACCCACCTGGACGTCTACCCGGCCTACACGCCAGGCCCGAACGTCGAGCGCATCATCACCGCGGCCGGTTTCAACGCCGTCCGCCAGTACGCGCCCTGGCGCGACCGCCACCGGATGCTGCCTTTCCCACGCAGCCTGGACGACCAGTTCGCCCGCGCCGCCCGTGCCAGGCGAGAAACGCGCTAGACGGGAAGCTTGAGGTCGAACTCGACCTCCACGTCGTCGGCGAGCCGCAGCGCGCCGAAGAACGCCGAGTACGGCTTGATCCCCCAGCGGGTCTGCGTCACGGTCACGGAGCCCCGGACGCGGTCGCCGTCGCGGGAACCGCCGATCCGTACCGGTTTCGTCCGGCCCATGATCGTCAGGTCGCCCTCCACGGCGTCCTCGCCGACCGCCGCCGCGACGAAAGTGATCTCCGGATACCGCGCGGTGTCGAGGACCTTGCGCAGGTTCTTCTTGATGTCCTTGCGGTCCTGGTCGGACAGCGGCAGCGCGCCGCCGGTACCCTCCCGGACCTCCAGCGCGTCCACCTCGACGGTGACCTCGACCGACGACGCGTCCAACGGCTCCCTGGCCTCGACCCGCGCCGACCAGCGGGTGGCCTCGATGGTCAGGTCGTGGCCCGCCCGCCGGCCGAGCCCGCTGCGGCCCGTCCGCACGAGCAGCCGCCCGTCGTCCGGCCCCAGCTCGAATGTTCCCTCCATGCCTCTCACCCTGCCATGCGGCGCTCCGCGGCCTCGATCGGGACGTCGTTGATGCTCGCCTCGCGCCGCCGCATCAGGCCCTCGTCGTCGAACTCCCACTGCTCGTTGCCGTAGCTGCGGTACCACTGGCCGTCCGGGTCGTGCGACTCGTACTCGAACCGGACCGAGATCCGGTTGCCGGTGTAGGACCACATCTCCTTGCGCAGCTTGTAGTCGAGTTCCTTGGCCCACTTGCGGCGCAGGAACGCCTTGATCTCCTCGCGCCCGGTGATGAACTCGTCCCGGTTCCGCCAGACGGAGTCCTCGGTGTAGGCGAGCGCGACCCGCTCGGGATCGCGGCTGTTCCAGGCGTCCTCGGCGGCCTGCACCTTGGCCCTGGCGGTCTCTTCGGTGAACGGCGGCTTCATCGTTGCCTTCCCTTCGAGCGAACTGGAGAACGATCGTTCTCTCACCTATCCTAGAGAACGCACGTTCTCGCCCGCAAGGAAGGTGGCCATGGACCAGCGCGAGGCCGAGACCCGGGCACTCGACGCCGCCCGGACGCTCTTCTACGCGCGCGGCGTCCAGGCCGTCGGCATGGACGACATCCGCGCCGCGTCCGGCGTCTCCCTCAAGCGCCTCTACCGGACGTTCCCGTCCAAGGAGGCCCTGGTCACCGCCTACCTCGAACGGCGCGACCTCGACTGGACGGCAGCATTGCGGGACTACGTCGCCACCCGCGACGACCCCGTCCCGGCCGTGTTCGACTGGCTGGGCGAATGGTTCGCGAGCCCGGACTTCCGCGGCTGCGCGTTCATCAACGCGTTCGGTGAGCTGGGCGCCACATCGCCGCCCGTCGCGGCCGCCGCGCGCGCACACAAGGACCGCCTCCGCCGCTACCTGCGCACCCTCGTCGCCGGCGAGGCCCTGGCCGACCAGCTCCTCCTGCTGATCGACGGCGCGACCGTGTCCGCGGCGATGAACGACGACCCGTCCGCCGCGTCCACCGCCCGGCGGGCCGCCGAAGCCTTGCTGCGCTAGACGCAATTCACCTTCGGCTGGGGGCGGTACTCGGTGTGGAACTTCTCGCGGCGCACCTTGCGGCCGCCGGAGTACAGCGTCCGCCAGACGTCGATCTTGAAGCCCTTCCGGCCGACCATGGTGACGCACTCGCGGCCATGGCCCACACCCGTCCGGTACGGCTTGAACCCGTAGCGCTTGGACGTCCGCGACCGCACCTCGTACGTGCGCTCGCCCCACAGATTCACCGTCACCGACGAGCCCGTGTAGGCGACCTGGATGCGCACCGGGCGGTCGGTGTCGTTCTTCCAGGTGAAGTCGAGCTGCGGGTAGGAGACGGCGGCTTCGCGCCCTTCCGGGTACTCCGGCATCCACATGGTGTGGGCACGCGATTTCTCGATGTCGAGGCCGGCCCGGAACACGGCGTTGAACAGCGTCGTGGACACCTGGCAGATGCCGCCGCCCACGTCCTTCACCAGCCGCGCCCCCATGATCGCGGGCGCCGGCACGTAGCCGCGGCTCTCGGTGCGCGGCCCGACGACGTCGTTGAACGAGAACGTCGCCCCCGGTTCGACGATGTGACCGTCCAGGATCCGGGCCGCGAGCTCGATGTTGCGCACCCGCGGCTCGCCCGGCTTGAAACGCGTCGTGTAGGTGCTCATCGGCCGCGCCCGCGCCGCCGCGTCCGCCGGCTTCGGGACGGGACGCTCCGGGACGGCCGGCGCCGCCGACGCCCCCTGCTCGCGCGGGACCTCCAGATAGGCGCCGAGCAGCAGCCCGGTCGTCGCGAGGGTCCCCGCCACGATCGGCCACCACTGCCGGACGCACTGCCGCAGCGGCGGCTGGCGACTCGGCTGATGACGGCGCCGATACCGGCCCGGCCGGGTCCGTCCCACGACTCACACCCCCCGAAGATCCCCCACCGGGATCCTGCACCGGACCCTGCCGCCCCGCCGGGGCCGACTCCCGCGCCTTTACCCGAACAAGACCGGCACCCGACCAACCCGGGCGCCGATCTTGACGTGCCGCTACCCGACCGCCGGGCGCAGCACCGCGAGCGCCCCGGCGTGCTTGCCGAACCGGACCGCCGGCGGCAGCGACGAGACCTCGCCGTCGCGCGCCAGCCGCAGCCCGCCGCCCGGGGCGACGATCTCCAGCCCGCTCGTCCGCCACTCCCGGTACCCGGGCGTGATGTGCAGATGCCCGGCGAGGATCGCGGCGACCGCGCGGGCCCGCGGGACGCGCCGCCCGGTCGTGATCATCCGGACGTCGAGCCGCCCGTCGTCCAGCCGGGCGCGCCAGGTCGGCGCGGCGCCCCGCGACCCGAAGACGCAGTTGCCGACGAACGCCAGCCACACCCGCGCCCGGCGGCCGTCCACCTGCAGCTCGACCGGCTCGGAGTGCCGCAGCGTGCGGACGGCGGCGACCGCGAGCGCCGGCCACTTCCCGATCCGCTTCTGCAGCCGCTCGCGCCGGTCGACCAGCTCGGTGTACGCGCCGAAGTTCGCGGTGTTCAGGAACAGGTGCTCCTCGTCGCGGCCCGCGCCGGCCGCCGGCGCGACATAGGAGACGTCCACCCGGCCGAGCCGGCCGCTCCGGTAGGCGTCGATCGCCTCCATCGCCGACTCCACGCCGAGCGCGCGGGCGAAGTGGTCGAACGTCCCGCCGGGGACGGCCAGCAGCGGGACGTCGTGCTTCAGCGCGGCCCGCGCCGCCGCGTTCACGGTGCCGTCCCCGCCGACGACCGCGAGCACGTCGGCGCGCTCGGCCGCCTCCCCGAACGCCTTGTCGATGTCGGCGTCCGGTTCCAGCCGGACGATCTCCGCGGCCGGCAGCTCGTGTTCGAGCAGGCCGAGCGCCGCCTCCGGGCGCCCCGGCAGCGAGATCCCCGCCTCGCCGCCCGCGCCCGAGCCGGTGTTGACGACCACGACGAGGCCGCGCCCGTCCTCGGCGACCTTCGCCCGCTCATCGGTGCCCCCGACCGCGGCCACGGGCGCCGGGTCTTATACACATCT
>NZ_JABXFD010000636.1 GCF_013372625.1 Actinomadura sp. BRA 177 | reverse complement strand
TTGGGTGGTTCGTGGGTACTTATTGTGTGCATGAGTAGGGCGACGACCTGGCCTACAGCGAGCCTGGTCGGCGGCGCCGTCAGATGGTTATAAGGGACAGGACCAGGTCGGGGCCGACGCCGAGCTGGGACATGGCGACGGCGGGGGCCTGCAGGATGAGGAACAGCAGGCCCAGCACCATCCCGTAACCGGACAGCACGATCGCCTGCCGGACGGTGCGGCGGGTCAGCACACCGCGGTGGCCATGAGCGCGGTCAGGGCGAGGGCGGCGGCGATGAGCGCGTCGGCGAGCGGCCCCGACAGCGCGTCCGCGGACTGGGTGCTCACGGCGGGTTCACTCCGATCTGCCGGCGGCGCGTTCGACGGCCTGCCCGGCGGTGATCACGGCCGGCGGGCCGGTCGCGGTGAGCAGCACGGCGATGACGGCGAGCTTGGCGACGTCGTGCCAGGACGACCAGGGCCGCAGCGCCGTCCCGGCGATCAGCAGCGGCGCGGCCAGGACGGTGACGGGCGCGACGGTGTGCAGGCGGGCGGCGGCTGCCGCTCACCCGCGGCGCCCGCCCAGGTCAGCGCGTCGGCCAGCAGGTCAAGGCTCATCGGGGGCTTCCCTCCGCGGGGCGTCTCACAGGGTCCGGCTGAGGAACCGGGCGAACACCAGCGACCCGGCGAACGACAGCAGCGCCAGCACCAGCGCCACGTCCAGGTAGGCGGGCCGGCCGTAGGCGGCGGCCAGCAGCACCAGCACGAGGGTGACCAGCGGCCCGGTGACGATGAGCCCGGCCAGCCGCGTGGCGGGACGGCCGCGCAGCATCGCCAGCAGCGCCGGCAGCAGCGCCCCGGCCATGAGGGCGAGGGCGGGGACCGCGGTGTTCACCGCGTCGGTGGTCACAGCGCCTCCCCGCCGGGGCCGCCGACGAGGCCGGCGGCGCGCAGCCGCCGCTCGAACGGGGACGGTCCGGGGACGAGGCGGTGGACGCGCACCAGGCCCCGGCCGGGGTCGACGCCGCCGACGTAGGTGC
>NZ_JABXFD010000672.1 GCF_013372625.1 Actinomadura sp. BRA 177 | reverse complement strand
ATATAGTGTATGCTCTCCTGTGTGGGTTAGAGTGAGTTGTTCTCGTTTTATGGATGAGTAGTACATGGAGATCTGCTGTTGTGTCGTCGGCGGAAGCGTATGCTTGTGTTAAGAGTTGTGTTGTTTTTATGGGGACTGCGACCGCCAGAGTCTACACTATCCTCTTCGTCGGCGGCGTCAGAGGGGTATAAGAGACAGCACCAGCGCCGCCTGCAGCACCGCCTCGTCGGCGGTCGCCGCCGTGTCCGCGGCCCGCACCTCCACCGTGGGCCACCGCGGCGACGGCCGCGCCAGCCAGAACGTCATGGCCTCGTCCACCAGCACGCCCGCCTCCACCAGCGCGGCGACCCTGGCGTCCCATTCGGCCGCCGACGCCGACCACGGCGGCACCCCCGCGCCGGGGAACCGCGCCATCGCCACCGCCCGGCGGGAGGCGTAGCCGGTCGGGCGGCCGTGGTCGAACGGCGAGTTCGCCGACAGCGCCAGCAGCACCGGCAGCCACGGCCGCAGGTGGTTCACCACCGCCACGGCGGTGTCGCGGCCGGGGACGCCGACGTGGACGTGGCAGCCGCACGCCTGGTAGTCCTCCACCACGTCGCCGTAGGCGGCCATGATCGCGGCGAACCGGTCGCCGCGCGCGGGCGGCGGCGGGCGGCCGTCCAGCACCGGCGTCCCCGACGCCACCAGCAGCGCGCCGCCCTCCCGGGCCGCCGCCGCCAGCCGCGCCCGCCCGACACGCAGCTGCGCGGCCAGGCCGGGCAGGTCGCGGCACACCCCGGTCGCCGCCTCCACCTGCGAGGCCAGCAGCTCGACCTGGAACGAGCCGCCCGACGCCGCCCACGGGTGCGGGCCGGCGGCCGCCAGGACGCGTTCGCAGTCCGGGACGCACTCGCCCGACACCGCGTCGACCAGCAGGAACTCCTCCTCCACCCCGCCGGTCTGTCCCTTATACACCTCTGACGCTGCCGACGAAGAGGATCGCATCGAATCCAGTGCATGCCCCCTCCCTACAACACACAA
>NZ_JABXFD010000193.1 GCF_013372625.1 Actinomadura sp. BRA 177 | reverse complement strand
CCACCCTGCCGGTCAACTCTGCCAGCGCCTCGTCCCACGACACGACCTGATCGTAGGTGATAGGGGAAGTCACCCATGATCAACGGGCCGGCCAACCCAACAGTTTCAAGATCTGCGAATGTAGTACCGGCACCCCGACGCAAGATTCATATTCCTTCGCGGTGGGCTACGGCGGCGGCCTGGGTGCGGGAGGTGACGTTCAGCTTGGCGAGGATGTTGGAGACATGGACGCTCGCCGTCTTCGGGGAGATGAACAGCGTCGCCGCGATCTCCCGGTTGCCCAGCCCCTCGGCGACGAGTTTCAGGACCTCGCGTTCACGTCCGGTGAGGGACGCGAGCGGGCCGGCCAGGGCGGATTTCGGGCGGGCGGCGCTCAGGCGGGCGCGGGTGCCGAGGTCGCGTAGGGCCGACAGGAGGGGTTTCGCGGCCAGGCGTTCGGCGATCTCCACGGCAGAGCGCCACTGGGCCGCCGCCTCTTCCCGGTCGCCGTGCTCGGCGAGGGCCTCGGCCAGGCGCCAGCGGGAGCGGGCCACCTCGTAGACGAAGCCGCCGTCCGGGTCGCCGTAGGTGAACAGGTCGGCGGTCTTCCGCCACAGGTCCACGTCGTGGACGCCGCCGACGCGCCGCCGCTCCGCCTCCGCGCGGGCCAGCCACGCGGCGCCTTCGAGACCGAGCCACGTGCGCGGCTGCCCGTCGGAGGTGACCGCGACGACCGCCCTGGCCACCCGCAGCAGCTCGTCGCCCGCCTCCGCCGCCGACCGCGCCGCCGCGTCGTCACCGGCCGCGCGCGCCCTCGCCGCGAGGTCGGCCTGCGCCCACAGCCCGGTCGCGGCGATCCGGATCGCGCCGACCGTGTCGGCGTAGAGGCCGTGGAGGACGTCCTGGACATGCTCGATCGCGGCGCCGGGGTCGCCCCGCCACAGGGCGTGCTCGGCGGCGAGCCCCCGCGCGATGTAGTTGAGGAGCGCGTCCTGATCCAGCAGCGGCGTGATCCACCGCAGCCGCTCGTCCACGCCGGGGTTGCCCTGCGCGACGTCGACGAACAGCGCGTACGCCGACACCTGCGCCTCGTACGGCCGGACGACCTGGACGGCGAAGCCGTCCGCCAGCCGGTTCGCCTCCGTCCAGTTCCCCGTCGTGTAGTGGACGAGGTAGCGCAGCGAGCGCAGCACCGTCCCGTACGTGCTCCAGCCCAGCCCGTTGTCGAGGGCGAACTTCACGCCCTCGTCTGCGGCGCGGATCGCGCCCGCGAGATCGCCGCGGTCGAACTTCGTCCGCGCGTAGTGGAACGCGGCCCGCATCGCGCTCATCGACGTCTCGTCGTTCGCGGCGGCCAGGTCGCGGGCCTTGGCGAACACCTCCGCGACGCCGGTGTCGGCCTCCCGCGACTCCCGGTACAGGCCGAGCGTGACCAGCAGGCTCGACTCGGCGCCGACGGCCCCGGCGGCGCGCGCCTCCCCGACCGCCTGCTCGGCCAGCGCGGGGAGTTCGCCGTCGGCGTCCCGGTAGAGGAGCGTCCGGGCGTAGGTGGCGAGGGCGTAGGCGCGCTCCTGCGTCGGCGGGTCGGCGGGCAGCATCGTGACCGCCTCCCGCGCCACGGCCTGCGACTCCGCGTCCTCGTCGATGTCGCCGAGGAAGGCGGCGAGATGCTCGCGGATGGTGGAGCCGAGCGCGACGTCGCCGGGGTCGGCGACCTCCAGCAGGCGGCGCAGCCGGTGCACGGCCCGCCGCAGCTCCCCGGCCCGCGCGGACGCCTTCGCGGCGGTCAGCGACAGCCACATCCGGTCGATGCCGGCGGCCTCCTGCGGGCCGGGCACGGCCTCCCACAGCTCCAGCGCCCGCTCGTAGTGCTCGAACGCCTCGGCGGGCGCGCCCAGCCGGTCGGCCTCCCGGCCCGCCCGGACCGACGCGGCGAACGCGGCCGGCAGGTCGTGCGCGGCGAGGCTGTGGTGGGCCAGCTCCGCCGCCGACCCCCGCGTCCCGTCCGGCAGGTCCGTGAGGAGGCGCGCGAAGTCGGCGTGCAGCCGGGTCCGCTCGCCCGGCAGCAGGTCGGCGTAGACGGCCTCGCGCAGCAGCGCGTGCCGGAACGTGTACCCGGTCCCGGACGGGACGAGCAGCTGGTGCGACACGACCTCGCGCAGCGCCTCGCCGACCGCCGCCTCGTCCAGCCCGGACACGCGGCGCACCAGCTCGTCGTCCACGCGGCGCCCCGCCACCGCCGCGACCCGCACCACCCGCTGCCCGGCGTCCGACAGTCGCTCCGCCCGCGACAGCAGCAGGTCGGCGAGCCCGGACGGCAGCTCCGCCGGCTCGTCCCGCAGCACCGGGTCCGCCGAGTACAACTCGCCGGCGTAGAAGGGGTTGCCCTCCGACCGCCGGTGCACCCGGTCCACGACTTCCGCCGTCACCGGCGCCGCCCCGCGCGACAGCTCCGCCAGATACTCGGCGGTCTCGCCGGGGCCGAACGGCGGCACCTCCACGCCGGTCACGTTCGGCAGCCGCAGCAGCTCCGCCACGACCGGCCGCAGCGGATGCCGCCGGTGCAGGTCGTCCGACCGGTACGTGCCGACGAGGCAGACCCGCTCGCGCTGCAGGACGCGGCACAGGAACGTCAGCAGATGCCGGGTCGAGCGGTCGGCCCAGTGCAGGTCCTCCAGGACGAGCAGGACGGGCCGGTCCCGCCCCAGCTCGCCGAGCAGCCCCAGCACCGCGCCGAAGAGCTGCTGCTGGCCCAGCTCGGACGCCGCGCCCGGACCGCCGTCGCCGTCCGGCAGCAGGCGCCGCAGCACGGGACGGGCGTCGAGCGCGGCGCGCACCTCGTCCGCCTCGGGGGCGTCGGCCTGCGCGGCCGTCCACAGCGCGTCCGCGAGCGGCAGGTACGGCATGCTCTCGCCCAGCTCCGCGCACTGCCCGACGAGCACCGCGCCGCCCTCGGCGCGCGCGGCCCGGGTCAGCGCGGCCACCAGGTGCGACTTGCCGACGCCCGCGTCGCCGCTGACCTGCACGGCGCCGGCGGCCCCGGCGGCCGCCCGCTCCAGCGCGGCGGTCAGCTCCGCGAGCTCCGCCGCCCGCCCGATCAGCACCCTGCCCATTCCGCCGAGTATCCCACCGGCCGCACCATGCACGGCCCCGGATCCAGCGACGACCCGGGCTGAGCATCCACCGGGCGCAAAGTGCACGGGCCCGGATCCAGCGAGGACCCGGGCTGAGCATCCACCGGGCACAACGTGACGGGCCCCGGATCCGGGGAGGGATCCAGGGCCCGCAGGGGCGGTGCGTGTCAGCCGACCAGGGCGGGGGTCCTTTCGGCTTCGCGCTCCGCCGCGTCCTCCGCCGCCGGCTCGGGCTCCGGCTCGGGCTCGGGAACGGGCAGCACCTTCAGGTAGGCGCGCAGCGTCTCGGCGGCGATGCGCTCCAGCGAGTAGCGGGAGCGGGCGCGGTCGGCGGCTGCGATCGAGTAGCCGTGGAGCGTGGTGTCCTCGGCCAGCAGGTGCCGGACCGCCCGGCCGATGACGACCGGCCGCCCCGCCGGGACGTGCAGCCCGGTGATGTGGTCGAGGACCTCGTCGGCGTTCCCGCCGGCCGGGGTCGCGACGACGGGCACGCCGCAGGCCATCGCCTCCAGCGGCACCGACGGGCACGGCTCGTGCGGCGCCAGGCAGAGCACCAGGCTCGCCGTCCGCAGCAGCTTCGGCAGGTTCTTGTGCGGCAGCCGCCCCAGGAAGATCACCCGGTCGGCGACGTGCAGCTCCTTGGCGAGCAGGCGCAGCCGGTGGACGCCCTGGTCGCTCTCCAGGTCCTCGCGGTCGGGGCCGCCGGCGACGGCCAGCTCGGCGTCCGGGACGTGCACGAGGGCGCGCAGCGCGGTCGCGACGTCGCCTGTCTCCAGGTCGTCGCAGATCATCACGAGGCGGCGCCGGTCGCCGTGCGGCAGCGCGGGGCCGACCTGCGCGAAGTGCTCGCCGTCCACGCCGTAGGGGACGACCGAGACCGACGGGCGCGGCACGCCCATCCGCACGACCTGGCCGGCCTCCTCCGCGTGCCCGGCGAGGACGATGTCGGCGTCCCGTCCGATGGCCTTCTCCAGGCGGTCGCGGTGCGGGTGCACCCGGCGCCCGGCGCGGCGGTCGGACGCGGCCACGCCGTGGTAGCTCTGCGCGAACGGAATGCCCAGCTCACGCGCCACGGCGCAGGCGGCGAGCCCGCCGATCCAGCCGTGCGCGTGGACGATGTCGGGACGTCCGGCACCCGTCCAGCGGCGGCGCAGCCCGTCCGCGAAGTCGCGGATGTGCTGCAGCAGCTCCTCATCCGACAGCGGGCGGGCTGGCCCGGCGTCAAGATGGACCAGGGTGGCGCCCGGGGCGAGCCGGACACGGCCGCGGGCGGACTTGTCCTGCCGCCGGGTGTAAACCGTGACCTGGTTCGGCTCCCCGTCCGTGGCAAGGGGACGAGTGAGCGAACGAGCGAGATCCCGGACGTGGACGGACTGCAGGTGTTCGCCGTCAAGGTCGGAGGCGGACACGAGAGCGATGTTAAGCGTGCGGTGCATGACGAATCCTCCGGGACAACACAGGGGAAGCACGGAGGTATCTGCGTCGTAGACACCTGCTCGATCAGTTTCATATCCGGTGGCACCGGCCGTCAAACCCGGCGAAACGCCATCCGGCCCGCCAGGGCCCCATCAAACCACCCGCGACCTGCGGTAATACTGGTTCGAATGAGCGACGATCCGATCTGGTACGTGGCCTACGGCTCAAACCTCTTCCGTGAAAGATTCCACTGCTATCTCGCCGGCGGCACCCCGCGCGGGAGCACCCGGCACCACACCGGCTGCCGCGATCCCCGCCCGCCCCGCGCCGAGCAGTCGATCACGGTCCCCGGCGGCATCTACTTCGCGCACACCTCCCTGACCTGGGGCGGCGGGATGGCCTTCTACGACCCGGACCTGCCGGGCCGCGCCGCCGCCCGCGCCTACCTCCTCACCCGCCGCCAGTTCTGCGACGTCCTCTCCCAGGAGATGCGCCGCGACGCCGGCGCCGACCACGACCTCTCCGAGGCCCTGGCCCGAGGCCGCCAGCGCCTCGGTCCCGGCCGCTACGAGACCGTTCTCAAGGTGGGCGAACGGGCCGGCCACCCCATGCTCACTTTCACCTCACCGCACCCGGCCAGCCCAAACGCGCCCACCGCGCCGTACCTCACGATGCTCGGCAACGGCCTGCGCGAGGCTCACAGCTGGCCCGTGGCCCGCGCCGCCTCCTACCTGGCCGCCCGCCCCGGCGCCCGAGGAGCCTGGACCCCGCAGTCGATCACCGCGCTGCTAGGTTCCGCCCAAGAACGTCGGTGACATCGCGTGAGACCCGCCCTCGCCCTACTCCAAGCCCTCCGCGTCCGTTAGGCGGACGACGGGGAGGTTGATGGTCGAGGGGTGGGTCGGGTCGTGGAAGATCTCCTGGTCGGCGGTGAGCATTTCGGTGGCGGTGCCTATGGGGGCGCCGGTGCCCGGGTTGCGGGCCACGCGGGGGTAGGCGCCACTCGCCACCTGGACGCGGATGCGGTGGCCGGCGCGGAAGCGGTGGCCGGCGGGCCAGAGTTCCACGGCGACGTGGCGGATGCCGTCGGCGTCGGCCGGTGGCGTGCCGGGGACCAGGCGGCGCATGCCCTCGCAGAGATTGAGGGATTCGCCGTCGGGGGTCACGTCGCAGAGGCGGACGACGAAGTCGGTGTGGTCGCGGTCCGAGCGGATGTGCAGGTCGGCGGTTACCGGGCCGATGATCTCCACGTCCTCGTCCAGGACGGCGGAGGTGTAGGCGAGGACGTCCCGGCGGCGTTCCAGGCGCTTCTGGTCGGTGGACGGGCGGGTCTCGCCGAGCAGGGTGGGCCCGCCGAGGAACGGCGTCGGGTGATTCGGGTCGTAGCGGTAGGTGTCGGGGTCGGATTCGGGCGGCGCGTCGGGGGAGAGGGCGCCGGCGGGGTGCAGGTGCCAGCGTTCCTCGCGCATGCCGGGGACGGGCCAGTCGGGGAACTCGCGCCACTCGTCCGCGCCGGTGATGTACAGCCGGACGGGCTGTTCGCGCAGGTCGGACGGGTCGTCCAGGAGGTGCGCGCGGAACCAGGCGACGGAGTCGGCGACCGAGCCGCGCATCATGCGCTGGTCGGCGTGGAACCAGGGGCCGATCGTCAGGTAGGGGCGGCGGCCGGCGGCGCGCAGGGCCGCGTAGTCCTTCATCTGCCACGGCAGGAAGATGTCGTACCAGCCGCCCGTCATGTTCACCGGCGCGGTGACCTCCGACACGGCGGGGCTGAAGTCGCGCTTGTCCCAGAACGGCGTGTCGGGGCCATTGACGAGGAGTTCCTGGAAGAAGCGCTGCTGCGCGCCCGTCGCGAGCCGGTCGAGTTCTTCCAGCGGACGTCCGGAGAGGGTGGCGCGGCGGGCCCGGCGCGGCGACATGATGCCCGTCGTGATGCCGGACAGGGAGTTCTTCATCCGCGCGGTCAGGTCGACCCAGATGAGCGCCGATTCGAGCGCGAAGGTGCCGCCGACATTGACGGCGTCCCGGAACGTCGAGGCGGTGACCTGCATCGACAGTGCCTTCAGCTCGGGCCCCGCCTCGGCGGCGACGGCCCACTGGACGTAGCCGAGGTAGCTGGGGCCGTGCATGGCGAACGTGCCGCCGAACCACGGCTGTGATTTCAGCCACTCGATGGTGGCGAGCCCGTCCTCCCGCTCGTCCAGGGCCTCGAAGACGCCGCCGGACCCGAACCCGCCGCGGACGCTCTGCACCACGGCCTGGAACCCGTGCGACGCGAACGCCTGCCCGCACATGAGGCCGAACGGCCCGCGCCGGCCGTAGGGGGAGCGGACGAGCACGGTGGGCGCCTTGTCGACGTCCACCGGGGCGTACCGGTCGGCCAGCAGCTCCACGCCGTCGGCGGCGGGGACGGCGAGATCGCGCTCGACCGTCACCCGGTGGGGGCCGTTCCGCAGTCCGAGCGCCGTGACCCCCAGCCGGCGCATCATTCCCACGCCTACCACCTGGCCGATCGTAACGGCCAGGTCGGCCGAACCCGGAGCCACACCTGCGTGATCTGCCTCGCAGCACTCCGGGTCTTCACTACGATCGAGGACGCGTAACACGGCAAATCGGGATCTTGCGGGCCGCGACGGCCCGCGGAGGGAGTGGTTTACGCGTCATGGGTGACCTGGGCGACCTGAGCTGGACGCGCGTCATCGCCGCCGCCGTCGTGATGGCGGTCGCGCTGTCGATCGCCGTCCTCCTGCGGCTGCTGACCAGCCGGCTGACGCGCCGCGCGGGGGACACCCGCTGGGCGTGGGACGACCTCGCCGCCCGCCTCATCCGGGACCTGGCGATGCCGCTGTCGGTGCTGCTCGGCCTGTGGACGGCGGCGAAGGTGCTGGAGCTGCCGCGCGGCACCCTGGACGTGATCGCCAAGGTGCTGACGGCGGTGACGATCCTGGTGGTGTCGCTGGCGCTGGCCCGGCTGATCGCGGCGTCGGTGACCTCGATCGCGCTGGCCCGGCAGGGCGTCGCCGCGAACGTCACGATCTTCGCGAACATCACCCGGGTGATCGTGCTCGGCATCGGCGTCCTGGTGATGCTGCAGAGCATCGGCGTGTCGATCACGCCGCTGCTGGGCGCGTTGGGCGTCGGCGGTCTCGCGGTCGCGCTGGCCCTGCAGGACACGCTCGCCAACCTGTTCGCGGGCGTGCACGTCCTCGCGTCCAAGACGATCGAGCCCGGCGACTACATCAAGCTGGCCACCGGCCAGGAGGGGTACGTCGTCGACATCAACTGGCGCAACACCTCCATCCGGACGCTGTCGGACAACATCGAGGTCATCCCGAACCAGCGGTTCTCGGACACGATCCTCACCAACTACCACCGGCCCGCGCAGGACATGTCGGTGCTGGTGTACGCGAAGGTGGCCTACGAGGTCGACCTCGACGAGTTCGAGGAGCTCCTCATCCAGGTCGGCCACGAGGTCATGAAGGACGTCCAGGGCGGTGTCGCCGACACCGACATCTTCGTGCGTTTCGACGACTTCAACGACGCCACCGTCGGGTTCCACGTGATCCTGCGGTCCAGCGAGTTCGGCGACCAGTTCCGCATCAAGCACGAGTACCTGAAGCGCCTGCACCGGGCGATCCGCGAGGCGGGCATCGCGCCGCCCTACTGGCACCACCGCGTGGTCATGGACGAGCAGGCCCGCACGAACGGCGTCCCCCGCAAGGACGAACTGGCCCTCTGACCCGTCACGGCCGGACGAGCGGCATCATCACCTCGTCCACGACCGAGGCCACGTAGGCGTCGTCGAGGGGGCCGCCCTCGACGAGGTTGAAGTAGACGATCACGGCCGGGCCGACGTTCGCGACCTGCCGGGTCGCCGCCCCGGGCCGGATCTCGCCGCGCTCGGCGGCCGCCACCAGCGCCTCGTACAGCAGTTCCCGGACGGGCGCGGACAGCCGGTCGTGGACGACCTCGTGCACGATGCCCTTGCCGTCGTCCGACTCCTCCTTCAGCACCTTGAACGCGGCGCCCCGGCAGGCCACGAGCGTGTCCCGCGTGCAGGTGAGGATGGTGAGCAGGTCCTCGCGGACCTTGCCGGTGCGCGGCGCGGTCGGCGGCTCGGGCAGGACGTGCTTGAGCGCGTCGGTGATCAGCTCGTCCTTGGACTTCCACCGCCGGTAGAGGGCGGCCTTGCCGGTGCGGGCGGCGGCCGCGACCCCTTCCATGGTCAGCCTGGCGTACCCCACGGCCTCCAGCTGGGCGAACACCGCGTCGAAGATCGCCGCCTCCAGGTCGCCGCCGCGGCGGCGGGTGGCCGGGGTCACGCCGCACTCCCCAAAATAGTGAACGCTAGCGTTCTCTTTCGCGCGCATCGGTGGTACGTTCCCCACATAGTGTACGTCGCCGTTCCTTAAATCCCGGGAAGGTCCCGCCTTTGACCGCGTCCAACGAGCGGACGGCCGCAGCCCCGGAGTTCACCGCTCCGGGTGGGGCCGCCGCCTCCCATCATCGCCCAGGAACCGTCCTCGCCGTCATCGTCGGCTGCCAGCTCATGATCGGCCTGGACAGCTCCATCGTCACCATCGCGCTCCCGGAGATCAAGGACGGGCTCGGCCTGTCCACCGGGGGCCTCGCCTGGATCCAGAACGCCTACATGCTCGCGTTCGGCGGCCTGCTGCTCCTCGGCGGGCGCGCCGGGGACGTGTTCGGCCGCCGCCGCACGTTCACCGCCGGGGTCGCGCTGTTCACCGCCGCGTCCTTATGCGGCGGGTTCGCGGACGCGGGCTGGTGGCTGCTCGCCGCCCGCGCCGCCCAGGGCGTCGCCGCCGCCGTCGCCGCGCCCAGCGCGATGGCGCTGATCGCCGTGAACTTCCAGGGCCCCGCCCGCGTCCGCGCGCTGAGCGTCTTCTCCGCGGTGACCGGCGCGGGCGCGGCGATCGGCATGCTCGCCGGCGGCGTGCTGACCGAGGCCGGATCCTGGCGGTTGGTGTTCTTCGTCAACGTTCCGTTCGGCCTCGTCCTGCTGCTGGTCGCGCCGCGCGTCCTCGCGGAGACCGAGCGCCGCCCCGGCCGGTTCGACGCCGGCGGCGCGGTCGCCTCCACGCTCGGCATGACCGCGCTCGTCTACGCGCTGATCAGGGCCGGATCGGACGGCTGGGACGACGGGCGGGCGCTCGCCGCGTTCGGGCTCGCCGCCGTCCTACTGACCGCGTTCGTCGCGATCGAGAGGGTCGTCCGGCAGCCGGTCATGCCGCTGTGGCTGCTGACCGGACGCGACCGCGCCGCCTCCTACCTCGTCCAGCTGTGCCTGACGGCGGGGATGTTCGGCGCGTTCTTCTTCCTCACCCAGTACCTGCAGCAGGTCCTGCACTACGGGCCGCTGCGCGCCGGCGCGGCGTTCCTGCCGATGGTGGGAATGCAGTTCGCCGTCGTCCGGCTGGCGCCGCGCCTGATGTCGCGCGCCGGCGCCCGGCCGCTGATCGTCGCGGGCACGGTCCTGCTCGCCGGCGGCCTGCTGTGGCTGTCGCGGCTCTCCCCGGGGGACGGCTACGCCGCCGGGCTGCTCGTCCCGTTCATGCTGATGGGCGCGGGCGGCGGGCTGGCGATCCTGCCGCTGAACGCGACGATCCTGGCCAGCGTGGAGCCCGAGCAGTCGGGCGCCGCGTCCGGGGTGGCGCAGACGATGCTGTGGTCGGGCGGGTCGCTGGGCTCGGCGGTCATGGTCACCGTCTACGGTTCCGTCTCGTCCGGCCGGGACATCGTCCACGGCATGGAGGCGGCGTTCGCGACCGGCGCCGGGTTCGCTGTCGCGGCGCTAGTGGTCGCGGTGCTCGTGCTGCGCGTCCCGCGGTGAGTCAGGCGGGCGGGGGAGCCGCCTCGTCGAACCAGGCGAGGAACTCGGTGTTGCCGAACATCCGCGCCGTGTCGGCGGCGGACGGCGACCCCGCCCGCGGGTCGGCGCCCGCGTCCAGCATGGCCCGCACCACCCCCGCCTCCTTCTTGAACACCGCGCCCGCGAGGGGCCGCTGGCCGCGGTCGTTCGCCCGCTCGGGGTCGGCGCCGCGCGCCGCGAGGGCCCGGACCGTCTGCGGGTGGCCGTGGTAGGCGGCGAGCATGAGCAGCGTGTCGCCCCGGTCGGTGCACAGGTTCACCGGCACCCCGGCCTCGACGTAGTCGACGAGCCGCCGGGTCTCGCCGGTCCGCGCCAGCTCGAACAGCCTGGCCGCGAAGTCCGCCGCCTCCGGGTCGGTTCCGGTCATGACCGGAACCCGGCTGTCCGCGGTGAGCAGCCCGCCGAGGCTGTCCTCCCCGTAGCTCAGCCGCTTCTCCAGGGAGACCAGCGCACCGTCCTCGGGGAACGAGCGGAACCGCACGTCGTCCGCCAGCGACCGCATGATCAGCAGGCCGCGGCCGTGCTCGGCGGACGGCTCCGGCCGCGGCACCCGCTCGGCGTCGAACCCGGCGCCCGAGTCGATCACCTTGATCACGCAGCGGCGGTCCTGGATGGTGGCCCGCACCGTGTAGTCGGCGCCGTGCTCGGCGTGCTTGATCACGTTGGTGCACGCCTCGGTGAGCATCATCTCGATGTCGTCGCGGATGTGGTCCTCGACCCCGAGCGCGGCGAGCGCCGCGTCCAGGAGCCTCCGTGTCGCCGGGACGCTCGCGGCGTCCCGCGGAAGCTGGAGGTCCAGGCTGATTTCCACATCATCTCCGTCCGTCCCCCTGAATCGTGCCCTTTCGGTCACGCTCAAACCCGGGCCGGACGGCCTTCGGTCACTCCGCCTCGGCGGGCCGGGGCGCGTAGTCGTCCACATACTCCTGGCCCGACAGCCCCTGGATCGCCTCCATGATCTCGTCGGTGACCTGCCGCGCCGCCTTCCCGCGCGGGACGCCGTCGCCGCGTCCGCGGAAGTCCATCGGCGGGCCGATGCGCAGCCCGATCCGGCCCGGCTTCGGGACGGCCTGCCCGCGCGGCTGCACCCGGTCGGTGCCGAGGATCGCGACCGGGACGACGGGCGCGCCGGTCCGCATCGCCAGCCGCGCCACGCCCGTCCGGCCCCGGTAGAGCCGCCCGTCGGGGGAGCGGGTGCCCTCCGGGTGGATCGCGAACACGCCGCCGCGCTCCAGCACCGCCGCCGAGGTGTCGAGCGCGTCCAGCGCCGCCCGCCCGCCGGACCGGTCGACCGCGATCGCGCCGACGCTGCGGAAGAACGTCGCCGTGGCGCGGCCCTTCACCCCCGCCCCGGTGAAGTACTCGTACTTGCCGAGGAAGTGGACCCGGCGCGGCACGATCAGCGGCAGGACGAACGAGTCGAGGAACGCCAGATGGTTCGCGGCGAGGATCACCGGGCCGAGCCGCGGGACGTGCCGCAGGCCGCTCACCCGGGGAAGGAACGCGGCGCGCATCGCGGGCCCGAGGACGACGTACTTCATCAGCGGGTAGATAACTCGTTCGGGATCCATGTCCGAGAAGGCTATGGGGGGCGCCGTCCCCGCCGCCGTTGGCGCCCGATACAAACCGGGGGGCCTGGATCTTGTAGGAATCCGCACTGGCGGGGGACGGCCGGGCGGTCAGCCGGCGGCGGCGGACGCGTTCAGCTGCCGGATCACCTTGCGGACCGCGGGTGCCGCCGGCCCGCTGCGCGCCGTCAGCTCGTCGATCCGGCGGCACCCGCGGTCCGCCCGGTTCCGTCTCCTATACACATCT
>NZ_JABXFD010000068.1 GCF_013372625.1 Actinomadura sp. BRA 177 | reverse complement strand
TCGTCCACTCCTATCTCTCCACCGCCGGCAAATGGGGCCTGGACAAACTCGACGCCCTCCACCGACTCTTCAGCACCGGGCCCTGGCTACCACCAGCCACAGCACCTCCTTCAGGCTGAATAGCTACGTTGCTCCGCGTGCATGGCGGACGACTCCGCGGAGGGTCCACACTCGGGGCCTTCCCGCGACGAAGGTGGTGTGCGATGTCCGGTGACGCCGACGACTTCGACGTGATCGTGGTGGGCTCCGGGTTCGGCGGCAGCGTGTCGGCGCTGCGGCTGGCCGAGAAGGGCTACCGGGTCGCCGTGATCGAGGCCGGACGCCGCTTCGACGAGGACACGCTGCCCAAGACGTCCTGGCGGCTGCGCAAGTACGTGTGGGCTCCCCGCCTCGGGATGCGCGGGATCCAGCGCGTCCACCTGGTCGGCGGCAAGGCCGGTGTGCTCGTGCTGGCCGGCGCCGGCGTCGGCGGCGGCTCGCTCGTCTACGCGAACACCCTGTACGTCCCGCCGGAGCCGTTCTTCAAGGACCGCCAGTGGGGCCACATCACCGACTGGCAGGACGAGCTGAAACCGTTCTACGACCAGGCCAGCCGCATGCTCGGCGTCACGACGAACCCCCTCATAACCCCCGCCGACGAGGCGATGAAGCGGGTCGCCGACCGGATGGGCGTCGGCGACACCTACCACCCGACCCCCGTCGGCGTGTTCTTCGGCGAGAAGCCCGGCGAGGACGCCGACGACCCGTACTTCGGCGGCGCCGGCCCGCGCCGGACGACCTGCACCGCCTGCGGCTCCTGCATGATCGGCTGCAAGGTCGGCGCGAAGAACATGCTCACCAAGAACTACCTGTATCTGGCGGAGAAGGCGGGCGTCCAGGTCATCCCGGACACGACGGTCACCTCACTCTCGCCCAGACCGGACGGCGGCTACGAGGTGGCCACCGAGCACACCACACCGCTGCGCAAACGCCGCCGCACGCTGACCGCCGAGCACGTCGTCCTCGCCGCCGGAACGTACGGGACGCAGCGGCTCCTGCACCGCATGCGCGCCGCCGGCCGCCTCCCGCACCTGTCGCCCCGCCTCGGCGAACTCACCCGCACCAACTCCGAGGCGCTGCTCGGCGTCGAGCGCATGACGGTGTGGCACCGCAAGAAGGACGTCGACCACAGCACGGGCCTTGCGATCACCTCGTCCTTCCACCCGGACGAGAAGACCCACATCGAACCGACCCGCTACGGCGCCGGAAACAACGCGATGGGCGTCATCCGCACCCTCCTGGTCGACGGCGGCGGCGCGCCCCGCTGGCTGAAGTTCCTCGGCCAGTCCGTCCGGCACCCGACCATCATCCTGCGCGGACTTTCCCTCAAAGACTGGGCCAAGCGGACGGTCATCGCGCTCGTCATGCAGACCGCCGACAACTCGATCACCCTCGACGAGAAGCGCGGCCGCCTGGGCCGCCGCAAGCTCGTCGCCCGCCAGGGCGACGGCGAACCGAACCCGACCTGGATCCCCGTCGCCCACGACGCCGTCCGGATGCTCGCCGAGGAACTCGACGCCACCCCAGGCGGGACGTGGTTCGACCTGTTCAACATCCCGACGACCGCGCACTTCATCGGCGGCTGCGTCATCGGGGAAACTCCGGAAACCGGCGTCATCGACCCGTACCACCGCGTCCACGGCCACCCGGGCCTGCACATCGTGGACGGTTCGGCGGTCACCGCGAACCTCGGCGTCAACCCGTCCCTCACCATCACGGCCCAGGCCGAACGCGCCATGGCCTTCTGGCCGAACCAGGGCGAAAAGGACCCCCGCCCCGAGCCCGGCACCGCCTACCAGCGCATAGACCGCGTCATGCCCACCAAGCCCGCCGTCCCCGAAACCGCCCCCGCCGCCCTCCGCGCGCCATAGCCGAACTGCGACGAGTAAGAACTCATCGGCGGATTGGTCGCGCCATGCCCGGTCAGTCCGCTGTCCTGAAGCCGCGCCGCCGCGCTAGTGCGCTGTCCACGGACGTCGGCCGGGTCGGCTGCTCGTGGTCAATGAACGTTGATGCTTGCCGTGCTAGTCCTCGGGGTCGGACTGCTCGGTGGGGGCCTCCGGGGCCGGGCGGTGGGTGGCCTGGTGGACGCGGACGGCCAGGATCGCGCGGGCGAAGCGGCCGGCCAGCTCGCCGTCCATCTCCTCCGGGACCTGGTCGACGCCGATCAGGCCGCCCGGCTGGGCGACGACCGCGGCGGAGTCGCCGACCCGTACCCCGCGGCCGTCGTCGAGGTCCTCCACGGACGGCAGGTCGAGCGCCGCCCGCAGGGTGTCCTGCAGCGCGCGGACGGTGGCGGCGTCGCGGTCGATGCGGATCTCGGCGGCGTCGGCGCGCTCCTCGGCGGCGTCCGCGCGTTGCTCGGCCCGGTCGGCGCGGGCCATCGCGGCGAGGATGCGGTCCTCCGCCGAGTCGGCGAGCTGCTCGGCGCGCTTGGCACGGGTGGCGTGCTCCTCCGCCCGGCCCGTGGCGGCGTTGCGCTCCACGGTCAGCCCGGCGACCTCGCCCTGGACGACGCTCAGCTCGGCGCGCAGCCGCCGCTCGGTCTCGGCGGCGGCCTCCAGCTTGGACCGGGCTTCCGCCAGCTCGGACCGGACGTCCCGCAGGTCGCCGCGGGCGGCGGCGAGCGCGCTCTGCTCGGCCGACAGCCGCGTGGTGAGGTCGTCGCGCTCACGCTCGGCGTCGCCGCGGGCCTGGTGCTCGGTGCTCCACGCCGCCTCGGCGCGCTTGCGCAGCCCCTCGGCGCTCGCGGCCTCGTTCGCGGACGTGGCGCGGGCCTGCTGGTGGGCGCCGGCCTCCTTCCACGCGTTGGCCTCGCTCTCCTGCGCCGCGGTGACGCTCGCCTTCGCGGCGGCGAGCGCCTTCTCGAACTCCTCGCGCGCCTCGGCGGTCTCCCGCCGGGCCTCCTCGGTGCGGGCCTCGGCCTCGGCGGCGCGCGCGTCCGCGTCCAGCGACTGCTTCCGGGCGCCGCTCGCCTCGGCGAGGGCCTGCTCGGCGTCGTCGAGGACCTTGCGGACCTCGCCGTCCAGCCGTCCGCCCAGCGCGGAGGCGAGGGTCGCGAGCTGCGTCACCAGCCCCGCGAGCCGTTCGACGTCCTTGCCGAACGCCCGCACGGGCCCCGGATCGGCCCGGCCGGCCGTGCTGCGCTCCGCGGGCTCGTCCTCGCCGTCGCTCGGCAGCTGGAGAGGCGCGGTCAACACGCTCTCGTCCAGGGCCTCTTGATCTTCGCGCACGCGAGCATCCTAGTGAAACGTCCCGGTTTGCACCTCCCCCCGCGCGCTCCTTTCTCGCCGTCCGCCCCACGGGGGCACCGCGCGGACGTCAGCCGAAGTCGAGGTCGGAGCACTGGTAGAAGGCGTTGCCGGTGTCCGCGATGTCCCAGACGGCGAGCAGGATGTGCCTGCCGTGCCGCTGCGGGAGGGTGCCGCTGTGGGTCGTCGGGTTGGACGGCTGCCGGCCGCCGTAGTTCACCTGGATGAACGGCGTGAGGTCCAGCGCGGCGCGGGTCAGCGGCTGGGTGATGTCCCAGCCGTCCTTGGTAACGAAGTAGCGGAACGACGTGGTGGAGTGCCGGGCCGTGAACTGCCAGACGATGTTGAAGGACTGGCCGCCGGTCACCGACGTCGCGGGCCAGCCGGTGCCGCCGCGCTGGTCGTCCAGTGGTGCCCACCGCCCGTCCGCGCCGGCGCAGATCTCCCCGTCGCGTGGCCCGCGCTGCGGGAACCCCTTCGGCCCTTCGACGCCGTCCGGGTCCCACTGGACCTGGCCGCAGTTCCGGACCTGGTGAGTGCCGCACAGGTAACTGCGGCTAGGCGGGGACGTGGTGAACCCGTGCGACCACGCCGGCACGGCGAGCGCCAGCGGCAGTGCGGCGGTCACGGCCGCGGCCACGGCGAGGCTGGTCTTCCTTGGCATCCTGCTTCTCCTTGGCGGGGAGGCACGGCGCATCGCACGCGTGCCTGGAGGGCGAGCCGTCCCGTCGGACGGCCCTGTTCACAGGAAGCTGAATCGGCCGCGTCTCCGTCAACGCGCCTGGCCGAGCCGGTCACGCACGGCCAAAATCCAGGCAGGCGGTGCACAGCACGGGCCCGCGCCGTCCCGTCCCAAACTTGGACGACTCCTTATCTTGACTCATTCAAGAAAATGGGCCAGGCTGGCTCGCGTGGCGACACCCTTGGAGTTCCGGGAGATGCTGCGCGAGGCTGATCTGCGGGTGACCCGGCCGCGGATCGCGGTGCTGCGCGCGGTGCACGCGCATCCGCACGCGGACACCGACTCGATCATCGGCGCCGTGCGCGGCGACCTGCCGAAGGTGTCCCACCAGGCCGTGTACGACTCGCTGCGCGCGCTGACGGCGGCGGGCCTGGTGCGGCGCATCCAGCCCTCCGGTTCCGTGGCGCGCTACGAGTCGCGGACCGGTGACAACCACCACCACGTCGTCTGCCGGTCGTGCGGCGCCATCGCCGACGTCGACTGCGCCGTCGGCGAGGCCCCCTGCCTGACCGCCTCGGACGACCGCGGCTTCGCGATCCACGAGGCCGAGGTCGTCTACTGGGGCCTGTGCCCCGACTGTCCCTCCTGATCCACCCCTGCTTCGTCCTGGAAGGAAGCACATGGCTGAGAACACCGAAAGCGCCGGCGGCTGCCCGGTCGTGCACAGCGCACGCGCCCCGCACCCCACCCAGGGCGGCGGCAACCGAGGCTGGTGGCCGAACCAGCTCAACATGCGGGTGCTCGCCCCGCAGCCGTCCGAGACCAACCCCTACGGGGAGGCCTTCGACTACGCCGAGGCGTTCAACAGCCTCGACCTGCCCGCCGTGAAGGCCGACATCGCCACCCTGCTCACCGACTCGCAGGACTGGTGGCCGGCGGACTTCGGCAACTACGGCCCGCTCATGGTCCGGATGGCCTGGCACAGCGCCGGCACCTACCGGGTCCACGACGGCCGCGGCGGAGCCGGCGGCGGCCAGCAGCGCTTCGCGCCGCTCAACAGCTGGCCGGACAACGTCCTCCTCGACCGCGCCCGCCGGCTGCTGTGGCCGGTCAAGAAGAAGTACGGCAAGAGCCTGTCCTGGGCCGACCTGTACATCCTGGCCGGCAACGTCGCGCTGGAGTCGATGGGCTTCAAGACGTTCGGGTTCGGCGGCGGCCGCGAGGACGTCTACGCCCCCGACGAGAACGTCTACTGGGGCCCCGAGCGCGAATGGCTCGCCGACGAGCGCTACACCGGCGACCGCGACCTGGAGAACCCGCTCGCCGCCGTCCAGATGGGCCTCATCTACGTCAACCCGGAGGGCCCGAACGGCAACCCGGACCCGATCGCCGCGGCCCGCGACATCCGCGAGACGTTCCGCCGGATGGCGATGAACGACGAGGAGACCGTCGCGCTGATCGCCGGCGGCCACACCTTCGGCAAGACGCACGGCGCCGACCCGCACGCCAACGTCGGGCCGGAGCCGGAGTCCGCGCCGCTGGAGCAGATGGGCCTCGGCTGGAAGGGCACCTACGGCACCGGCAAGGGCGACGACGCGATGGGCTCCGGCCTTGAGGTCACCTGGACCGACACGCCCACCACCTGGGACAACAGCTTCTGGGACATCCTGTTCGGGTACGAGTGGGAGCTGTTCAAGAGCCCCGCGGGCGGCCAGCAGTGGCGGCCCAAGGACGGCGCCGGCGCCGGCACCATCCCGCTGGCCCACTCCGACGGCACCACCCACCCGACGATGCTGACGACGGACCTGTCGCTGCGCTTCGACCCGATCTACGGGCCGATCTCGGAGCGGTTCAAGAACAACCCCGACGAGTTCGCGGACGCCTTCGCCCGTGCCTGGTACAAGCTGACGCACCGCGACATGGGCCCGGTCGTCCGCTACCTCGGCCCGGAGGTCCCGGACGAGGAGCTCATCTGGCAGGACCCGGTGCCCGCCGTCGACCACGAGCTCGTCGACGACGCGGACATCGCCGACCTCAAGCAGCGGGTCCTCGCCACCGGCCTGTCGGTGCAGCAGCTGGTCACCACCGCGTGGGCGTCGGCCGCGTCGTTCCGCGGCAGCGACAAGCGCGGCGGCGCCAACGGGGCCCGCATCCGCCTGCAGCCGCAGAGCGGGTGGGAGGTCAACGAGCCCGACGAGCTGGCGCAGGTGCTCGGCACGCTGGAGGGCGTCCAGGCGTCGTTCAACGCCGGCGGCAAGAAGATCTCGTTCGCCGACCTGATCGTCCTCGCCGGCTGCGCGGGCGTCGAGAAGGCCGCGAAGGACGCGGGCCACGACGTCACGGTGCCGTTCACGCCGGGGCGCACCGACGCCACGCAGGAGCAGACCGACGTGGAGTCGTTCTCCGAGATGGAGCCGACGCACGACGGGTTCCGCAACTACGTCGGCAAGGGCAACCGGCTGCCGGCCGAGTTCCTGCTCGTCGACCGGGCGCAGCTGCTGAACCTCACCGCGCCCGAGATGACGGTGCTCGTCGGCGGCCTGCGGGCCATCGGCGCGAACTACCAGCAGTCCAAGCTGGGCGTGCTCACCGACCGTCCCGGCGCGCTGACCACCGACTTCTTCGTGAACATGCTCGACATGAACATCACGTGGGAGCCGACGTCCGAGGACGCCGAGACCTTCGAGGGCCGCGACGCCTCCGGCGAGGTCAAGTTCACCGGCAGCCGCGTCGACCTGCTGTTCGGCTCGAACTCCGAGCTGCGCGCGGTCGCCGAGGTCTACGGCGCCGACGACGCGGACGAGAAGTTCGTGCAGGACTTCGTCGCCGCGTGGCACAAGGTGATGAACCTGGACCGGTTCGAACTCGCCTGATCCGCCCGAACGCTTCAGGCCGGCCCGCTTCCCGGGTCGGCCTGAACGTCGTTAGGGACGGCAGTTGGGGCAGAGCCCCCAGAACGTGACGTCGGCCTCGTCCACCAGGTACCCGGCCTCGTCCACCGGCTCCAGGCAGGGCGCGTGCCCCACGACGCAGTCGACGTCCTTCACCGACCCGCAGTCGCGGCACACCAGATGGTGGTGGTTGTCGCCGACGCGTCCCTCGAACCGTGCCGGGCTGTCGCCCGGCTGGATGCGCCGCACGAGCCCCGCCGCCGTGAGCGCGTGCAGCGCCTCGTACACGGCCTGCAGCGAGATGTGCCCCACCCGGTCGCGCACCCCGCCGGCGATCGACTCGACATCGAGGTGATCGCCCGTCCGGACGGTCTCCAGCAGCGCGACGCGGGCGGCCGTCACCCGCAGCCCGACACCGCGCAACTCCTCGGCGATGCCCTGCGACGCGGTCATACCCCACCTCTAGACGCGCACGATTCCCGACAACGAATGACAAAAGTGTAGTCGAGGCCCGCTAACCCCTAGAAAACCCGGTGGTTGGACGTCCGTCCCGCCGCCCGGTCAGGCTCTGGTGGTGGTTATTGGTTTGCCGAGGGCGCTGCCCTTGGTCCATTTGGTGAAGGGGAGTTGCCAGTAGCCCCAGCCGTTCGTCCACTGGAGGCTGCGCTTGGTGCCGGTGATGCTGACGATGTCGCCGCGGTAGGACCAGTGGAAGAACCACTGGGCGTCGGCGGCGGGGGAGCGGACGCAGCCGTGGCTGCAGTTGCGGTTGCCGAGGCAGGTCGGGTCGTCCATGTTCTGGTGGATGTACTCGCCGCTGTTGGAGATGCGGGTCGCCCACGGGACCTTCTCGTCGTACCAGCCGGGGTCGCCCTTCTTCTTGCCCGGCGGGCGCATGCGCTCCAGGCGGACGTGGTCCATGGTGAGGTGGACGCCGCTGGTGGTGAGCAGGTGGTCGACGCCGTCGCGCTGGACGTCGCCGCCGGCGCCGAGGCTGACGCCCCATTTGCGGACGGTGCGGCCGTTCTTCTTGACGGTGAGCCGGTGCGTCTTCGCGTTGATGCTGATGACGTGGGAGTCGCCGACCTTGAAGGTGCGGGTGACGTCGCGGTCGCCGAAGACGCTGTCGCCGATCTTCAGGCCGGCGTAGTGGACCTTGACGGTGACGCGCTGGTGCGGCTTCCACGGGTGCTCCGGGCGGAACACCATCGAGGGCAGGCCGTTGAAGGACTCGCCGGCGCTCAGCCAGCGCCAGGCGCCCTCGGTGGGGGTGGTGGAGGAGATCTCGGTGGCGCGCTCGATGAGCGGCTTGGCCTTGTCGGGGACGGCCTTGGTGAACTGGACGAAGACCGGCATGCCGGTGCCGACCGTCTCGTTCTCGCTGGGCACGACGTTGTTGACGCGGGTGGCGGCGGTGGCGCGGCTGGTGCGGAACGCGCTGGTCGCGGTGGTGGACTTGCCCTTCGGGGACGTCGCGGTGGCCGACACCTGGTAGCGGCCGCCGGGCTGCAGCGTCCACGTGGAGTGCCACTTGGTCTTGTCGGCGGACAGGGCGCCGGGGACCTCGGCGCCCTTCAGCTTGACGGAGACGGCGCCGAGCGTGCCGCCGGCGGCGGTGACCGTCACGCCCTGGTCGGGGCGGGCCTCGCCGTTGCCGTTCGCCGGGGTGATCGTCACCTCCGGCGTGCCGGCGTCGCCGCCCTTCGCGGTCGTCCCGCCGGTCTCCCCGTCACCGCCGCCGCACGCGGTCGCCAGCCCCAGGACCAGCGCCAGCACCAACGCCTTTCGTCGCACCGTTCTCCCCCAACAGCCGGCCGGGCCCGCGTGTCGCGGGACGGCAACAAGATCGCTTACGGAACGGCCCTTATTCCCGGCCCGTCCGGAGGCGGGGCGGCACGGTGGCGACGTCCGATCACTTAGGACGTCCATCGTCCCGCGAAGGTTCGCGCGCGGGGGACGATTCGGCCGATCTTTCGTGGACCGCTGACCGTCCGGGCGCTCCGTCGATCTTCTCTTCAAGACTGTGCTGGGCGCGGTTAAAAGCGGCGATCCGCATGCTGACCAGTTGCGATGCTGGACCGTGGCCGCCCGCGACGGCCCCGCTAGGTGAACTTGGCTGTGAAGGGACGCGCGCGATGAGAGCCCAGGGGCTGAGTCCTTCCATCGACTCTGGCGGCGGCCCCGCTGATCTCGTTCCGGCGGGCCTCGACGTCCTGATGCCGGCCGGGCGCGGTGCGCGGACGCTGGCCGGTATGGGCCCGGCGTGCGTCGCCGTGGTGGACGGGTGGGCGATGGCCGTCGGCGCATCCATGTCGCGGGGCGGTGTGCTGGCGGGCCTCGCGGCGCTGGCCGTCGTCGTCTTCAACGCGTCCGGCGGGCTCTACCGGACGCGCCGCAGCCCGTCGCTGCTGGCCGACGCCCCGCCGCTGCTCGCCCGGATGCTCGTCGTCGGCGCCGTCGTCGCGGTGCTGCTGCCGCATCCGGTGGCGGCGCTGCTGTGGGCGGTGGCGGTGTCCGCGTCGATGTCGCTGGGCTTCCGCGTGTTCGTGAACGCGACCGTCCGGACCTACCGGTGCCGCCGGGCCCGGCCGCGCCCCGCGCTCGTCGTCGGGACGGGCGGGACGGCCGCGCACATGGTCGACATCCTGCGGGACCGCGGCGAGTTCGGCCTGTCGGCGGTCGGGCAGGTGGCGGCGGGACGTCCCGCGTCGGCGCCGGTGCTCGGCGAGACCGCCGACCTGCCGGCGCTCGTCGAGGAGCACGCGATCGACACGCTGATCGTCGTCGCCGAGGACGTCCACCCCGACCAGCTGGACGCCATCCTGCGCATCTCGTTCGGGCTGCCGTGCGAGACGCTGCTCGTCCAGCCGCCGTCGGACGTGGTGCCGGTGGCGCCGGCGCGGCGCGAGTACCTCGCTGGGCTGCCGTGCGCGCGGGTCGACTGGCGGCTCCGCGACCCCGCCGCCCGGTGGGCGAAACGGGCGCTCGACTTCGCGGTGGCGTGCCTGCTGCTGGTCGTCGCCGCGCCGGTCCTCGCCGCGTGCGCGCTGGCCGTGCGGCTGGAGGGCGGGCCCGGCGTGCTGTTCCGGCAGCGGCGGATCGGGCTCGGCGGCGAGGAGTTCGTGCTGCTGAAGTTCCGCACGCTGAAGCCTGTGGACGAGCAGGAGTCCGACACTCGCTGGACGGTGAAGAACGACGAGCGCATGGGACGCGTCGGACGGTTCCTGCGCAACACGTCGCTGGATGAGCTTCCGCAGCTGTGGAACGTGGTGCGCGGCGACATGAGCCTTGTGGGGCCGCGTCCGGAACGTCCCCATTTCGTGGAGCAGTTCGCCCGCACGTGCCCCGGCTACATGCTGCGGCACCGCGTCCCGGTGGGGATGACGGGGTGGGCGCAGATCCACGGGTTTCGCGGCGACACGTCCATCGAGCTGCGGGCGCGGCTCGACAACCACTACATCGACCACTGGACGTTCGCCGGCGACCTGAAGATCCTGCTGCTGACCGCGCGGGCGATGCTCTGCCGGGACGCCGGATGACCGTCCTCGCCCCGCCGCTCGCCGCCGCCCGGGTTCCGCGGCGTCCGAGCTGGCTGATCGCGGCGACCGTGGCGAGCGTCGGGATACCGCCGGGTTCGGAGGCGTTCGGGCCGGGCGTCCAGGTCACGGTCGGGGACGTCGCGAGCTGCGCGCTCGTGCTGGTCGCAGCGTTCCTGCTGGTGACCGGACGGGTCGAGATGCCGCGCCCGGCGTTTTGGGCGTTCGCACCGCTGGTGGTCGGTCTCGGCATCAGCACCGTGCACTCAGCGGACATCGGGACCAGCCTGGCCGGGTTCGTCCGCGACCTGCAGATCTTCGTGCTGGTGCCGCTGGCCGTCGTGCTGCTCGTCCGCGACCGCCGCGACCTCGCGATCGTGCTCTCCTCGCTGCTCGGCCTCGGGCTGGCGGAGGCCGGGTACGGGATCTGGCAGTCGGTCACCGGCAACGGCGCCTCGATGGGCGGGCAGAACATTCGCGCCGTCGGGACGTTCGGCGCGCTCGACGTGATGGCGATGTCGATCGTCGTCGGGTTCGCGTTCCTCATCCTGACCGCGTTCGCGCTGACCGCGCCCGGCCGCGGCCCCGCCGCCGTCCCGGCCGCGCTGGCGGGCCTCACCGTGATGGCCGCCGCGCTCGCCCTCGCGCTCAGCCGCGGCACGTGGCTCGCGCTCGGCGCCGCCGCCGTCCTCACCCTGGTGATCTTCAGCCGGTGGACGGCCGCCAAGGTACTGACCTGCTGCGCCGCGCTGCTGATCGTCATGGTCGCGGTCATGGGCGGCGGCGGGCAGGCCGTCATCGAGCGGTCCAAGTCGATGGCCGCCTCGATCAGCCACCCCGACCAGTCGGTGGACGACCGGTACAACCTGTGGGCCGCCGCCCTCCGGATCTGGGAGGACCATCCCGGCACCGGCGTCGGCGTGAAGAACTTCCCCGCCTACCGCGACACCTACGCCACGATCGAACTGTCGTCCGGCAGCGAGACCGCCGACTCCGTCAACGGGTACGTGCGGCAGCCGCTGCTTTCGCCGCACAACGAGTACCTGCTGTTCCTGTCCGAGCAGGGCATCGTGGGGTTCGCCGGGTTCGGCGCGCTGCTCGCGGTGCTCCTCGCCGGGCTGTGGACGCGCCGCCGCGCCCGCGACCCGTTCTGGCTCGCGAGTGTCGGCCTGCTGGCGTTCCTGCTGGTCAACTTCCTGTACGCGGACCTCGGCGGGCCGACCTGCGCGCTCACCGCCATCGTCATCGGCGCCGTCGCCGCCCGCGCGTTCGGGACGGTGCGCGAATGACCGCCGGCATGGGCTCCGTCGGACGCGCCGCCGCGCTGTCGGGCGTGCTCATCGCCGCGGGCACCGGCCTCGGCTTCGCCCGCGACCTCGTCATGGCGCACATGTTCGGCGCCAGCGAGAGCACCGACGCATTCCTAGTCGCCTGGACGATTCCGGAAACGGTGTCGCCGCTCCTCATCGAGGACGCGATGGCACTCCTCATGGTCCCCGTCGTCACCCGCCTCCTGGCACGCGGCGACGGCCTGCGCCCCCTGGCCGGCTCAACACTCCCGCGCATGGTGCTGGGCCTTTCCCTAATCACGCTGACGCTGATAGTCGCCGCCCCCCTGGTGGTGGACGTCCTCGCCCCCGGCCTGACCGACCACGGCCCGGCCGTCCAATGCGTCCGCCTAACGGCGGTCACCGTAGTGACGTTCGGCCTGGCGGGCTTCATGAGCGCAACCTTGCGCGCCCACCACATATTCGGCCCACCGGCCGCCATCTACCTCGCCTACAACATCGGCATCCTCGCCCTAATAGCGACCCTCGCCCCTTTCATAGGAATAACCAGCGCCGCCATAGGCGTAGCCTGCGGCAGCCTCCTCATGGTCGCCGTCCAAACCCCCGCCTTCACCCGCTG
>NZ_JABXFD010000066.1 GCF_013372625.1 Actinomadura sp. BRA 177 | reverse complement strand
TTTGTGATGGGTGGGGGTGCACCAGGGGTGTGCGCTGTCCGCTTCGTGGGCAGCGTCAGAGGTGTGTAAGGGACAGGCGCTCGGCGATTCCGGGCGGGCCGAGCGTGCAGCGGCGCCGTCCGGGGAGCCCGACATCCCCGCCGGCGCCGGCTCCCCCGGGGAGCCCGCCGCCGGAGACGGCGGGCGGCCCGACACCATCGAGCCGGAGGACCAGTCACCCGTGCCCGACACGTCCACCACACCGTCCGGCCTGCCCGTCCGCGTCCCGCAGACGAACCTGGCCGAACCGCTGCGCACCGACGAGCCCGTCGTCGCCGAGGAGCCCGAGGAGCAGGACGACCCGGGCCGCTCGCCCGCGGAGATCCAGCGCATCATGGGCTCCTACCAGCGCGGCACCCGGCGGGGGCGCTCCGACGCGGCGCAGGCCGCGGCCGGCCGCCCGGACGAGCGGGACGACACGGACTCCGGCACCAACGCTGCGGAAGGCGAGGAAGATCAGTGACACAGAAGACCGGTACGTCCTCCGATCTGGGCTGGTTGCTGGACGACCTGGTCCACCGGCTGCCGCACGCCCGCAACGCGGTGGTGCTGTCGGCGGACGGCCTGCTCATGGCGTCCTCCGAGGGCATGACGCAGGACGACGGCGAGCACCTCGCGGCCGTCGCCGCCGGCATCCAGAGCCTCGCCAAGGGCGCCGGGGTCCGCTTCGGCGGCGGCCCCGTCCGGCAGACGATCGTCGAGATGGCGTCGGCGTTCATGCTGGTCACCGTGGCCGGCAAGGGCGCCTGCCTCGCCGTCCTCGCCGAGGAGGACGCCGACGTCGGCCTGATCGCCTACGAGATGGCCATGCTCGTCACCGCGATGGGCCACCACCTGACCTCGCCCGCGCGCTCGGAGTCCGCCGGGGAGGGACGCCCGGCATGATGCCCCCCGAGGATCCCGCGCCGGACGCCTGGGCGGACGAGCCGGCGCCGTACCCCGGCCACGACCGGTATCTCGACGACCAGGCCGGCCCGATGGTGCGGCCGTACGTGATGACCAGCGGCCGCATCGAGCCGACCCGCGGCAAGTTCGACCTGATCACGCTGGTCGTCGCGGACGGCCCCGAACCCGAGGGCGCGATCGGCCTCGGACCCGAGCACCTGGCCATCATCCGGCTCTGCACGAAGGTCATGTCGGTCGCCGAACTCACCGGCCACCTCAACCTGCCGGTCGCGACCGTGCGGGTGATGCTCGGCGACCTGCTCGACAAGGGGTTCGTCTCCATGCAGGAACCGGAACCGGAGGCGGACATGCACGACATCAGGCTCTACAAGGCGGTGATCGATGGTCTCCGGGCCCTCTAAGGGCGTG
Source organism: Actinomadura sp. BRA 177 (assembly GCF_013372625.1). Classification (GTDB taxonomy): domain Bacteria; phylum Actinomycetota; class Actinomycetes; order Streptosporangiales; family Streptosporangiaceae; genus Spirillospora. The sequence goes on along the minus strand of NZ_JABXFD010000066.1, from coordinate 10,958 downwards.
CGCGCCCGCCGGCTCCCCACCGCGGTCAAGATCGTGATCGCGGGCGGCTTCGGGGTCGGCAAGACCACGATGGTGGGCACGGTCTCCGAGACCAAGCCGCTGCGCACCGAGGAACTCCTCACCGACCGCGGCGTCGGCGTGGACGACGTCTCCGGGGTGGAGCGCAAGGACACCACCACCGTCGCGATGGACTTCGGCCGCATCACGATGCGGAACGAGTACGTCCTCTACCTGTTCGGTACCCCCGGCCAGGAGCGCTTCTGGTTCATGTGGGACGAGGTCGCCCTCGGCGCCCTCGGCGCCGTCGTCCTCGCCGACACCCGCCGCCTGTCCGACTGCTTCCCGTCGGTCGACTACTTCGAGCGCCGCGGCACCCCGTTCGTCGTCGCCGTCAACTGCTTCGAGGGCGCCAAGCGCTACGACCTCGAAGAGATCCAGATGGCCCTCAACCTGGGCCCCAAGGTCCCCGTCATGCTCTGCGACGCCCGCAGCCTCGACTCCTGCAAAGAAGTCCTCATCAACCTGGTCGTCCACGCCATGAAGTACCGAGGCGTGACCGAAGAGCCGACTCCCCAGAACGCTTGACCAAAAGCGGGGCCGTTCGCGCCGCCGGCATGACGCCGACGCCGCGAACGGCCCCGCTTGTCAACACCGTCCGGCAGCTGGGGAACCGCTCAGCCCGTGCGGGAGACGACGTAGTCGCAGAGGTTGGTGAAGGCGTCCCTTGCCGGGATGTCGGGGAGGGTGAGGAGTTCGGCGCGGGCGTCCTCGGCCCACTGGCGGAGGTCGGCGCGGGCGCGGTCCATGGCGGGGTGGGCGCGCAGGAGAGTGAGGGCCTCGGCGTGGAGGGCGTCGTCGGTGAGGTCCTGGGTGAGGAGGTCGCGGAGGCGGGCGTCGTCGGGGCCCGCGGAGACGCCGTCGAGGACGAGGTGCACCGGGAGAGTGCGGATGCCCTCACGGAGGTCGGTGCCGGGGGTCTTGCCGGACTCCTCGGTCTCGGAGTCGATGTCGAGGATGTCGTCCGAGAGCTGGAAGGCGATGCCGATCTTCTCGCAGGCGGAGGTGATCGTGTCGACGACGGGGGCGGGGGCGCCGGAGAGGAGGGCGCCGAACTGGCCGGAGACGGCGATGAGGGACGCGGTCTTGTCGGCGACGACCTGGAGGTAGTGCTTGAGGGGGTCGGCGTCCGTGCCGGGGCCGATCGTCTCCTGGATCTGGCCGCGGACGAGGCGGGCGAACGCGCGGGCCTGGATCCGGACGGCCTCCGGGCCGAGGTCGGCGAGCAGGTCGGACGCGCGGGCGAACAGGTAGTCGCCGGTGAGGATCGCGACGGTGTTCGTCCAGCGGGAGTTGGCGGACTCCTGGCCGCGCCGGACGGTCGCCTCGTCCATCACGTCGTCGTGGTAGAGGGTGCCGAGGTGGGTCAGCTCGACGACGACGGCGGCGGGCACCACGCCGGCCGCGGCGGGGTCGCCGAAGTGCGAGGCGAGCAGCACCAGCATCGGCCGGAACCGCTTGCCGCCCGCCTCGACGAGGTGCTCGGACGCCTCGGTGAGCAGCGGGTCCTCGCCGCGCACGCAGTCGAGCAGCATGGTCTCGACATCGGCCAAGCGCGCGTTGGCACTGGACGCGAGCGCGGCGTCGATGGGAAGCCCGAACGGGCCGGTCACCGTACCGGCCGGCCCGCCGGACTTCGCAGCGGAGGGGTTGCTCACCCAAGACTCCCTAACGGACGAACATGTGGGTCGTGGCCTGACCCGCGAGGTCCAGAACCGGCTGCGGGATCACGCCGAGTACCACAGTAGCCGTCACGCCGAGGGCGACCGCGACCGCGGTCGCCGGCCCGGCCACCACGACCGGCCCGTCCGCGTCCGGCTCGCTGAAGAACATGACGACGATCACCCGGACGTAGAAGAACGCGGCGACGGCGGACGCGATGACCGCGACGATCACCAGCGGCGTCGCGCCACCCTCGACGGCCGCCTTGAACACCGCGAACTTCCCGGTGAACCCGCTGGTGAGCGGGATCCCGGCGAACGCCAGCAGGAAGAAGGCCATCACGCCGGCGACCACCGGGGACCGCTTGCCGAGCCCCGCCCACCTGGACAGGTGCCCGGCCTCGCCGTTGGCGTCCCGCACCATCGTGACGACGGCGAACGCGCCGACCGACGTGAAGCCGTAGGCGAGCAGGTAGAACAGGGTGCTCGACAGGCCGTGCGGGGAACTGGCGATCACGCCCATGAGCAGGAAGCCCGCGTGCGCGATCGAGGAGTAGGCCAGCATCCGCTTGATGTCGCTCTGCGTGATCGCGATGATCGACCCGGCGACCATCGTGAGAATGGCCACGCCCCACATGAAGGGGCGCCAGTCCCAGCGCAGCGTCTCGAACGCGACGTAGTAGACGCGCAGGATCCCGCCGAACGCGGCGACGACCGTCCCGGACGCCATCAGCGCCGTGATCGGGGTGGGGGCGCCCTGGTAGACGTCCGGCTTCCACATGTGGAAGGGGACGCCGCCGAGCTTGAACAGCAGCCCCACCGACAGCAGCGCGACGCCCGCGAGGAGCAGCGTCTCGCTGCCGGCGTCCCGGCTGATCTGCGCGGAGATCGCCGACAGCCGCACCGACCCGGCGTACCCGTACAGCAGCGCGATGCCGTAGAGGAAGAACGCCGACGAGAACGCGCCGAGCAGGAAGTACTTGACCGCCGCCTCCTGGGAGAGCAGGCGGCGCCGGCGGGCGAGCCCGCACAGCAGGTACAGCGGCAGCGACATGACCTCCAGCGCCACGAACATCGTGAGCAGGTCGTTCGCCGCCGGGAACATGATCATGCCGCCGACGGCGAACATCATCAGCGGGAAGACCTCGGTCTGGATGACCCCGGCCTCCGCGGTGCGCTGCTCGGCCTCGGTGCCGGGCAGCGCGGACGCCTGCGCGGCGAACGCCCCGTCGGCGCGGGCACCGCCGCGCTCGGCGATCAGCAGCAGGCTGACGAGCGCCAGCACCAGGATGGTGCCCTGGATGAACAGCGTGGGCCCGTCCACGCCGAGCGCGCCCTCGGCGGCGACGTGGTGCGGGTTCTCGCTCCAGCCCAGCCCGATCGTCCACGCGAACGCGGCGGCGAGGCCGATGAACGCGAGCGGCACCTGCACGTAGTAGCGCGCGTTGCGGCCGACGAACGCCTCGACGAGCACGCCGACGACGGCGATGCCGAGGACCAGGATCAGGGGCATGATGTGCCCGTACTCGATGTGCGGTGCGGGGATGTCACCCCCCTGCGCGAGGACCGCGCTCACCTGGCTGGTGGTGCTCATGGACGGGCTCCGTTCTCGGCGACGTTACCGGTGATGTCCGGCGCCGGGTCGTGCTGGTCGACCCGGGCCAGCGTGTGGTCCACCGACGGGTTGATCACGTGCAGCACCGGCTGCGGGAAGAAGCCCATCGCGACGATGATCGCGATGATCGGGGCGATGACCCACTTCTCCCGGGCGGACAGGTCCTTCATGCCCTCGACCGCGGGGACCGTGGGGCCGCCCATGGTCCGCTGGTACATCCACAGGATGTAGATGGCGGCGAGCACGATGGCGATGATGGAGGCGACGGCGGCCCACTCGTAGCGGCTGAACGTGCCGACCACGACGAGGAACTCCGAGATGAACGGCGACAGGCCGGGCAGCGACAGGCTCGACAGGCCGGCGATGAGGAACATCCCGGCCAGCACCGGCGCCACCTTCTGCATGCCGCCGAAGTCGGAGATCCGCGCCGACCTCCGCCGGACGATCATGAACCCGACGATCAGGAACAGCGCGCCGGTGGAGAACCCGTGGTTCACCATGTACAGCGCCGCGCCCGACTGGGCCTGCGACGTCATCGCGAAGATGCCGAGCACGATGAACCCGAAGTGGGAGATCGACGTGTAGGCGATCAGCCGCTTCATGTCGACCTGCCCGATCGCGAGGATCGCGCCGTAGATGATGCTGACGACCGCGAACGCGAGCACGGCGGGCGTCGCCCACTTGGCCGCGCCCGGGAACAGCTCCAGGCAGAACCGCAGCATCCCGTACGTGCCGACCTTGTCCAGGACGCCGACGATCAGCACCAGCGCACCGGCCGGGGACTGCTGCGCCGCGTCCGGCAGCCAGGTGTGCACCGGGAACATCGGCGCCTTGATCGCGAACGCGAGGAAGAAGCCGAGGAACAGCCACTTCGCCGTCGTCGGGTCGATGTTCATCTTCGACAGCTCGTCGAACATGAACGTGCCCTGCCCGAGGCCGCCGTCCGCGACGGACTTGGCCGACAGCGGGTACAGCCAGATGACCGCGACCAGCATGACCAGCCCGCCGAACAGCGAGTACAGCAGGAACTTCACCGCGGCGTAGGAGCGCTGGGCGCCGCCGTAGGACCCGATGATGAAGTACACCGGGATCAGCATCGCCTCGAAGAAGACGTAGAAGAGGAACACGTCGGTCGCCGCGAAGACGCCGATCATGGCCGCTTCCAGCGTCAGCAGCAGCGCGAAGTACGTCTTCACCGACCGCTTCGCCGGGACGTCCGACCCGCCGGACCGGTCCGCCTCGTTCCAGGAGGCCAGGATGACCAGCGGGACGAGGATGACCGACAGCAGGATCAGCGTCAGCGCGACGCCGTCGACGCCGAGCGCCCAGTGGACCCCGAACTCCCTGATCCACCAGTACTTCTCTTCGAACTGGAAGCGCGCCCCGCCCGCGTCGAAGCCCGCCGCCATCGCGCCGGTCAGCGCCGCGACGACGAGGGAGACGCCGAGCGCGAACTGCTTGACCAGCGTCTCCCGCTCGCGCGGGATGGCGATCAGCAGCAGCGCGCCCACCAGTGGCAGTCCGATGAGGACGCTCAGCCAGGGAAAGTCGCTCATGAAACGTTCACCACCAGGAGCGCCGCGACCACGAGGGCCGCGCCGCCCAGCATCGAGAGTGCGTAGGAGCGGGCGAAACCGGTCTGGACCCGGCGGAGCCGGCCGGAACTGCCGCCGACACCGGCGGCGGTGCCGTTGACGAGGCCGTCCACGCCGCGTCCGTCGAACCAGACCGCGAGCCGGGTCAGCCACTGCCCGGGACGCATGAGCAGCGACTCGTTCAGCGCGTCGCCGTACAGGTCCCGGCGGGCCGCGACGGTGACGAACGAGCCCTTGGGCGCCTCGCGCGGCACCTTGCGGGCGCCGTACTGCCGCCACGCGATCGCCGCACCGATGATCATCAGGACGAAGACGGCCGCGCCCGGGGCGGTGAGCCACTTGAACTCGTGCTCGTGCTCGGGGGCCCCGACGACCGGTTCGAGGAAGTCGGCGAACCCGCCGAGGATCAGCAGCCCGCCGGCGGCCAGCGAGCCGACCGCGAGCAGCATCAGCGGGATCGTCATGACCTTCGGCGACTCGTGCGGGTGGACGTCGTCCGCCCAGCGCTTCTCACCGAAGAACGTCATGAACATCACGCGCGACATGTAGTAGGCGGTGACGGCCGCGCCGACCACCGCGCAGGTGCCGAGGATCGCCCCGGACGTGCCGCCCTTGTCGAACGCGGCCTCGATGATGGCGTCCTTGGTGAACCACCCGGACAGGAACGGGAACCCGATGATCGCGAGGTACCCGAGCCCGAACGTGACGTAGGTGAACATCATCACGGCGCGGAGCGCGCCGTAGTGGCGCATGTTCACGTCGTCCTTCATGCCGTGCATGACCGAGCCGGCGCCGAGGAACAAGCCCGCCTTGAAGAAGCCGTGCGCGATGAGGTGCGCGATGGCGAACACGTACCCGGCCTTGCCGAGCCCCGCCGCCAGCGTCATGTAGCCGATCTGCGACATCGTCGAGCCGGCCAGGGCCTTCTTGATGTCGTCCTTCGCGCAACCGATGATCGCACCGAACAGCAGCGTGGCCGCGCCGACGATCGTCACGACCAGCTGCGCGGTCTCCGACATCTCGAAGATCGGGCCGGACCGGACGATCAGGTACACGCCGGCGGTCACCATCGTCGCCGCGTGGATGAGCGCCGACACCGGGGTCGGGCCCTCCATCGCGTCCAGCAGCCACGACTGCAGCGGCAGCTGCGCCGACTTGCCGCACGCGCCGAGCAGCAGGAGCAGCCCGATCGCGGTGGCGGTCCCGGTGCTGAGCTGGGACGCGAGGCCCGCGTGCTCGCCGCCGAGGATCGGCCCGTAGTCGATCGTGCCGAACGTGGCGAACAGCAGCGCGATCGCGATGATGATCCCCATGTCGCCGACGCGGTTGACGACGAACGCCTTCTTCGCCGCGGTCGCCGCGGTCGGCTTGTGCTGCCAGAACCCGATCAGCAGGTACGAGGCGAGGCCCACGCCCTCCCAGCCGACGAACATGACCAGGTAGTTGCTGCCGAGCACCAGCAGCAGCATCGCCGCGACGAACAGGTTCAGGTAGGCGAAGAACTTGCGCCGCTCGGGGTCCTCGGCCATGTAGCCGATGGAGTAGACGTGGATCAGCGAGCCGACCCCGGTGATCAGCAGGACGAAGCTGATGGACAGCGGGTCCACCAGCAGGTCCATGCCGACCTTGAACGAGCCGACGTCGATGAAGTCCCACAGGTGCTGGGTCCGGCTGCGCGCCGCGGCGTCGTAGCCGAGCATCTGCACGAGCATCGCGACGCCCAGCCCGAACGACGCGACCGCCGTGCCGGTGCCGAGCAGATGCCCCCACTTGTCGGTGCGCCGCCCCCCGAGCAGGAGGATCGCGGCGCCCGCGAGCGGGAGCGCGATGAGAAGCCAGGACGCGGCCTGGATGCCTTCCGCTTGCATTCCCGACCTCTCAGTACTTCAGCAGGTTCGCGTCGTCGACCGACGAGGACCTGCGGGTCCGGAAGATGGTCATGATGATCGCCAGGCCCACCACGACCTCCGCGGCGGCCACCACCATCACGAAGAACGCGATGATCTGGCCGTCGAGGTTGCCGTGCATGCGGGAGAACGAGATGAACGCCAGGTTCGACGCGTTCAGCATGAGCTCGATGCACATGAACACCACGATCGCGTTGCGGCGCACGAGGACGCCGAGCGCTCCGATGGTGAACAGGATCGCCGAGAGCGCCAGGTAGTGCCCTGGACTCATTGACCAGCCTCGCCTTCACTCGCGCCGCCGCCCGTGGCCGGCGACCCCGACTTCACCGAGCGCGACTCGGCGTCGGCCTCCTCGGCCTCCGCGGTGACCGCCTTGACGTCGGCCACGTCCCGCTCCAGCGCCTCCTCCTCGGTGCCGCCGTACAGGTCGGCGTGCCGCTCGGCGGTGTCGGTGCGGGCCGCGATGATCGGGTTGACCGACAGCTCCGACGGCGTCCCGTCCGGCAGCAGCGCCGGCATGTCGACGGCGTTGTGCCGCGCGTAGGTGCCCGGTCCCGGCAGCGGGCCCGGGTGGTCGCCGGACTGGAACCGTTTCAGGGACAGGTCCTTCTGCGTCGGCTTCGGCTCCGTGCGCTCCCGGTGCGCCAGCACCATCGCGCCCAGCGCCGCGGTGATCAGCAGCGCGCTGGTCGCCTCGAACGCGAACACGTACTTGGAGAACAGCAGCCGGGCCAGCCCGACCACGTTGCCCTCGGCGTTCGCCTGGTTCAGGCCCGCCGAGTCGCCGAGCGCCGCGTTGCCGAGGCCGACGGCCAGCAGCACGATGAAGCCGATCGCCGCGATGGCGCCCCAGAAGCGCTGCCCCCGGATCGTCTCCACCAGCGAGTCGGTGGAGCTGACCCCGACGAGCATCAGCACGAACAGGAACAGCATCAGCACCGCGCCGGTGTAGACGATCACCTGGACGAACGCCAGGAACGGCGCGTTCTGGATCGCGTACAGCGCGGCGAGGCAGAGCATCACGGTCGCCAGCAGCAGCGCCGAGTGCACCGCCTTCCGCATGAAGATCATGCCGAGCGCGGCGAGCACCGAGACCACGGCGAGCACCCAGAAGAAGAACGGCTCGCCGGACTGCTTGTCGGCGACCTCGGCCGCGAGGACGGCGGCGTTCATTCGCCCTCACCGCCCTTCTTGTCGGGCTGGAGGCCGAGGCGGTAGTAGTCCTCCTCGGTGTCGCCGAGCCGCATCTCGTGCGGCGGCGCCTCCATGCCCTCGCGCAGCGGCGCCAGCAGCATCTCCTTGGTGTAGATCAGGCTCTCGCGGCTGTCGTCGGCGAGCTCGTACTCGTTCGTCATCGTGAGCGCCCGGGTGGGGCACGCCTCGATGCAGAGCCCGCAGAGGATGCAGCGCAGATAGTTGATCTGGTAGGTGCGGCCGTACCGCTCGCCGGGCGAGTACCGCTCGTCCGCGGTGTTGTCGGCGCCCTCGACGAAGATGGCGTCCGCCGGGCAGGCCCACGCGCACAGCTCGCAGCCGATGCACTTCTCCAGGCCGTCCGGCCACCGGTTGAGCTGGTGCCGCCCGTGGAAGCGCGGCGCGGTCGGCTTCTTCACCTCCGGGTACTGGACGGTCTCGCTCTTCATGAACATCTGGTGGAACGAGACCCCGAACCCCTTGACCGGGTTCAGGAAGTCCGTGAAGCCCACGGCCATGCCTCCTTTCGAGGGCGGTTTCGATGATTCGGCGTCACCGTGTCACAGTGCGCCACTACAGTGCGTAGCAGCACGTGGCGTGAGGACTGAACGCACCCGGCTCGCCGGGGAACGGTTCTCCGGTCCGCAGTAAGCGCCACGGCGTCGACCGGAGCCGACTCCGGTCGTGGGGCGGCGCCAACCTCCCCTATGCGCCCGATACGCCACTGCCAGTGGCGGGCAGGAGCTGCGAGCCCGGGCTCATGCCCGGACAGTTGGCTGAGTCCCACTGGTGACCTCCTTCCGAGAGGTCGGCACCTTCTGGGAAGCCGGAGCTCCGTGATAGTGCGGGGCGTCCAGTGGGGGTACGGGGAACCCGCCGGCATCGGCGGGCTCCTGCGTGCCCCGCTCCGCGCCGGGGACGATCTGCTTGTCGTCCTCGCCGCCGCGGACCATCTCCCAGACCACCGTCGCCACCAGGACGACCGCCGCCACCACCGCGGTGGCGATGGCGATCTGCTGGATGTCGTAGCCCTCGTTGCGGAACGCGCGGATGGCCGCGACCAGCATGATCCAGCCGAGCGAGACCGGGATCAGCACCTTCCAGCCGAGCCTCATCAGCTGGTCGTAGCGGACCCGCGGGAGCGTGCCGCGCAGCCAGATGAAGAAGAAGATGAACAGGAAGATCTTGATCAGGAACCACAGCACCGGCCACCAGCCGGAGTTGGCGCCGGCCCAGACGGTGGAGATCGGCGCGGGCGCGCGCCAGCCGCCGAGGAACAGGGTGGTGGCGAGCGCCGCCAGCGTGGTGAGGTTGATGTACTCGGCGAGGAAGAACATCGCGAACTTCAGCGACGAGTACTCGGTGTGGAAGCCGCCGACGATCTCGCCCTCGCCCTCGGGCAGGTCGAACGGGATGCGGTTCGACTCGCCCATCATCGTGATCACGTAGATCACGAAGGACGGCGCCAGCAGCACCACGAACCAGGTGTCGTGCTGCTCCGCGACGATCTCCGAGGTGGACATCGAGCCGGCGAACATGAACACCGCGACGAACGACAGGCCCATCGCGATCTCGTAGGAGATCATCTGCGCGGACGAGCGGAGCCCGCCGAGCAGCGAGTACGGCGACATCGACGACCAGCCGGCCAGCACCACGCCGTAGATGCCCATCGACGACATCGCCAGCACCAGCAGCACCGCGACCGGCAGGTCGGTGCCCTGCAGCGCCGTCTGGTGCCCGAAGATCGACACCGTCGGCCCGAACGGGATGACGATGAACGAGATGAACGCCGGCACGGCCGCCATCACCGGCGCCAGGATGAACACGACCTTGTCCACCTGCCGGGGGACGATGTCCTCCTTCAGCGCCAGCTTGATGCCGTCGGCGAGGCCCTGCAGCAGGCCGAAGGGCCCGGCGCGGTTCGGGCCGACGCGCAGCTGCATCCGGCCGATGACGCGGCGCTCGATCCACATCGTGAGCAGCACGGTCACGACGAGGAACGCGAAGATGACGAGGACCTTGCCGCCGATCAGCCACCACGGGTCGCTGCCGAAGTCCTGCAGCTTCGGGTCGGCCGCCGGGGCCGCGGCGAGGGGACTCATTCGGTGCCTCCAGCGATCTCGGTGGCGCTCGCGAGCGCCCCGCTCGCGATCTTGACGACGCCGCCCGCGGCCGTGCCCAGGTCCCGGTAGAGGGCGCAGCCGGCCGAGTTCGTCGGCAGCCACACCACCCGGTCGGGCAAGTCCGGGGTGATCTCCAGCGGGAGCGTCGCCTCGCCGCGCGCCGCCGACACGGTCACCGCGTCGGTCGCGCCGATCTCCGCGGCCGTCGCGGGCGACAGCCGGGCGATGGCGGGCTTGGCGGTGCCCGCGAGGAACGGCTCGCCGTCCTGCAGCCGGCCCTTGTCCAGCAGCAGCCGCCACGTCGCGAGCAGCGCCTCGCCCTGCTCGGGGTGCGGCGGCAGCTCCTGCGCGGTGTTCGGCGCGTCCGGGCGCTCGCCCCGGTAGCCGCCGAGCTCGGTCAGCTCGCGGCGGGCCGCCTCCGGGCCGGGCAGGCCCAGGTGGACGTCCATCTCGTCGGCCAGCGCGTCCAGCACCCGCAGGTCGGGCATCCGCCCGGCGGTCTTCAGCACGGTGTCGAACGGGCGGCCGCGGCCCTCCCAGTCGACGAACGTGCCGGCCTTCTCCGCGACGGCCGCGACCGGCAGCACCACGTCGGCGCGGTCGGTGACCGCGGACGGGCGCTGCTCCAGGCTCACCACGAACGGGGTGGCGTCTAGGGCCGCGAGCATCGCGGCGGGGTCGGGCAGGTCGTAGGGGTCGACGCCGCCGACGAGCGCCGCGCCGCGCCCGCCCTGCGCCGCCGCCGCGCCGCTCCCGGCGGGGCGGGCCCCATCACCACCTCGAGCCGCCGCCGACAAGCCGCAACG
>NZ_JABXFD010000634.1 GCF_013372625.1 Actinomadura sp. BRA 177 | reverse complement strand
CGTGGTGTTGGCCTTGTCGTTTTGTTGGGCGGGGTCAGATGTGGATAGGGGACGGGGGCCGGCGTGTTGGCGCCTTGCCGGGCCAGCGTGTGGGCGTCCTGCTGGGCCGGCGTGTTGGCGCCTTGCCGGTCGAGGGCGTCGATGCCCTGCCGGTTGAGGGTGTCGGCGGTGCGGCGGTCGGCGGCGGAGCGGCCGCGGCGGGCGGCGGACGAGTGCGTGGGCTGCTCGGTCAGCCGGCCGCGGGCGAGCGTGAAGAGGCGGTCGCACCAGCCGGTGAGCGTCTCGGTGGCGTCGGCGGTGACGACCACGGTGGGCGCCAGCGCGCGCAGCACCGGGATCAGTTCCGACATCGCGGCGGTCAGCGCGGACCCTCCGGGACCGGCGGCGCCGGTCGGCCACGGCTCGGCGGCGGCGCACAGCGCGCCGAACGGGTCGTCCAAAAGCACGACGCTCGGCTCGTGGACGCAGGCGGCGGCGAGGCCCGCGCGCAGCCGGACCTCCGGCGGCAGCAGCGCCAGCTCCGTCCCGGCGGCGTCGGCGAGGTCGAGCCGCCGCAGCATGGAGCGCGCCGCGGACGCGCTCGTCCGCTTGTAGTACGCCGCGTACGCGACGAACTCGCCGGCCGTCATGTTCTCGGTGCGGGAGAACCGGGCCGGCAGGTAGCCGATCCCGGCCCGCGCGGCCCGCAGCCCGGCGGCGTTCGATATGTCTTGTCCGAGAATGCGCAGCAGGCCGGCATTCGGCCTGCGCAAGGTCGCGAACGTGGCCAGCAGAGTGGATTTCCCGGCACCAGGTGGACCGGCCAGGCCGACCACGCCTTCGGGCACGCCGAAGGTCACCGGGCGCAGGAGCCACCGCCCCCCGCGGCGGACACCCATTCCTCGGGCCACGATCACGGAATGCTCCGCGATCACTAGTGTTTCCCCCCGTTGCTCGTCATGCGGTCGCGGCGCCGGCCCGGGCGCCTCGGCGGCGGGTCCCTGTCTCCTATACCCATCAT
>NZ_JABXFD010000725.1 GCF_013372625.1 Actinomadura sp. BRA 177 | reverse complement strand
TATTTAATACTGATGTGAGTATGCGTGTTCGGTGTTGGTGTTGTGGGCTCGGGGGTGTGTATAAGAGACAAGTCGCCGAGTTGCTCTGGGCGTAGCTTGGGCCCCTGACGCTTGCCCACCGCGCGGCCAGCGGCCCGTGCCCGAGCCCGTCGCAGAGCAGCGCGTAGACCGTCCCGTCCACCAGCCGGGCCGTGTAGGCGTCGCCGCACTCCTCCTCGCCCTCGATCGGCACCGTCAGGCCGGCGAATGGCGGTTCCGCCGCGTCCGGATGGGCGGCTGCGCCCGGCGGCCGGAACCGCGCGTACAGCACCGTGCCGGTCTGGGGGAGCGAGTACATCCCGCACCCGTCGGCGAGCCGCTCGATCGAGCCCAGCCCCAGGCCGAGCGTGCCGCGGGTCGAGAAGCCGTCCAGCCGGGACACCGGCACGTCGGCGATGCCGGGCCCGCGGTCGAGGGCGACGAACTCCAGCACGGCGCGCCCGTCGTCCCGCACGATGCGGACGAGCATCTCGCCCTGCCGCGCGTGCTCGACGAGGTTCGTCGCGGCCTCGGTCGCCGCGAGCCGCACCTGTTCGAGGCGCTCCCCGGCGAACCCGAGCCGCTCGGCGAGCGCGGTGACCCGCCGCCGCACCCCGGCCGCGGCGCTCTGCTCCTCCACCCGCAGCCGCAGCGAGTCGCCGGCGGGCGGGCTGGTCGTCCAGCCGTCCCCGGTCAGCGCGGCCATTTGGCCACCGTCACCGTGGTGCCCTTCCCGGCCTCGCTCGTCATGCTGAACTCGTCGCTCAGCCGGCGCGCCCCGGACAGGCCGAGGCCGAGCCCGGTGCCGCTCGACCAGCCCTCGGTGAGGGCCTGCTCCACGTCCGCGATGCCGGGGCCGTCGTCGTGGAAGACGATGCGGATCCCCGGGCGGCCCCGCTCGCCGTCCGCCGGCTCGATGCGCATGGTGCCGCCGCCGCCGTGCGCGTAGGTGTTGCGCGCCAGCTCGCTGGCCGCCGTGACGATCTTGGTCTGGTCGACCAGGGACAGCCCGGCCGCCGCCGCGGCGGCCCGCACCAGCTGCCGGACGCGCACCACGTCATCGCCCGACGCGATCGGCACCTCCTCCCCGGCCGGGGACGTCACGGCCCGTCCGCCGGGCCGTCCGCGGAGGCGCCGAGCAGCCGCATGCCCTTCTCCAGGTCCAGCGCCGTGCGCACCCCGCCGAGCGAGAGCCCGAGCTCCACCAGCGTGATCGCCACGGCGGGACGCATCCCGACCACGACCGTCTCGGCGTCCATGAGCCGCGACATGGACGCGATGGTGGCGAACGTCCGGCCGATGAACGAGTCGACGATGTCCACCGCCGTGATGTCGATGATCACGCCGCGGGCGCCGGTGGCGACGATGCGCTCCGCCAGATCCTCCTGCAGGGCCAGCACGGTCTGGTCCTGCAGGTCGACCTGGATCGACACGAGCAGGACGTCCCCGATCTTCAGGATGGGCACGCGCTCCATCAGGCCTCCGCGTCCCGGACCGGGCGCAGCCCGCTGCGCCGCAGCGTGTACGCCAGCGCGTCGGCGAGGTCGGCCTTCGTGACGATGTCGCCGAACTCGATGCCGAGCGCCACGATCGTCTGCGCGATCTGCGGCCGGACGCCGGAGATCACGCACTCGGTGCCCATCAGCCGGGCCGCCATCACGGTCTTCAGCAGGTGCTGGGCGACCTCGGTGTCCACGGCGGAGACCCCGGTGATATCGATCACCGCGAACCGGGAGCCGGTGTCCACCAGCGACTCCAGCAGCGTCTCCATCACCACCTGGGTGCGGGCCGAGTCCAGGGTGCCGACGAGCGGGACGCCGAGGATCCCGTCCCACAGCCGCACCACGGGCGTCGACAGCTCCAGGAGCTGCTCGGCCTGGTCGGCGATGACCTGCTCGCGGGCGGCCGCGTAGGTCTCGAACGTCGCCAGCCCGAGCTCGTCCACGTAGGCCGAGAAGTCGATGAGCTCGCCGTAGGCGCGCTGGTCCCGCGTGGACCGGACCTGCTCGTACAGCGCCTGCTTGAGCGCGAACACGCCGACCGCCGTCTCGGTCGGGCTGAACCTCTGCCGGGCCCGGGTGCGCGAGATCTCCGCCAGCGCCGCCCGCAGCTCCCCGGCGGCCGTGCGGTCGCCGCGGAGGGCCCGCTCGACGAGGTCGTACAGCTCGGTCAGTTCCGCCCTGATCTCCCGCTCGGTCATCCGTGTGCGGACGCCGGTGCCGACCAGCTCGATCCAGCGGTCGAGCACCGGCTGCCGCCAGGTGCGCAGCAGCTCCGCCACATGCCGGCCGCCGGATTCCTCGGTCATGGTCGCGCCCCGGTGCTCACCCGCCCCACCGTAACCGCCCGGCGGACCCGTCTCACCAGGGATGACCTGGACGTTCACGCGGCATGACCACGTTTTGGATCAGCGGGTCAGTCCCACCAGAACGACCAGTGGGTCCTGCCGCGGATCTCCTCCGCGTACCCGGCGAGGGTGCCGGGCCCCTGGAACAGGATGTCGGGGCAGAACGTCCAGTGCTCGGCCGCGACATGGACGGCGTGCCGGGTGGTGACCGGCGGCGCGGCGACGCTGAGCTCCAGCGTGTTGAACCCGAGCCCGATGACGCGGGCGCCGAACCGGTCCTCCCAGCTGCGCAGGACGGCCGACAGCGGCGCCGTCCACTCGTTGTGGTTGAGGGCGCCCTGCCAGCCGACGGCGGTCAGCGCGTCGGCGCCGCGGCCGACGGCGGCCAGGCCGAGCGGCAGGCCGCGGCCGGCGAGGACGCGGGCGTAGCGGTCGGCCACCGTGCCCGGGTCGTCGAGCGGCACCCCGGCGGGGGCGGGGCCGGGGCAGTGCCGGCCGTAGGGGGCGAGGTCGTCCAGGTCCTCGTCGGCCGCCTGCTCGGCGAAGTCGGCCCACACCTCGTACATGAACGCGTGGGGGTGGTAGTTGGCGACCTCGCCGACCGGCTCCGGCGCGATCTGGCCGGCCGCCCAGGGCTGGTCGGTCTCGTCCATCAGCAGCGGCCACAGCCCGGACCGGTGGTGCTCGGCGCGCAGCGCGGCCCACAGCTCGGCGCCGACGGGGTCGTCGCTCAGCCAGAACGCGGGCCGCAGGTCCGGCCGCCGCTGCGGGTAGCCGGGGTCGGGCCAGACGAGATCCCCGTCGGGCAGCGGCGCCGACAGCGTCCGCGCGGCGGTGTCGTCCCCGACGCCGTCGCCGAACAGCTGCGGCAGGTCGCCCGGCAGGTGCCGGACCTCCACATCATCCATTTCACGCCGTTCCGGTACAGAGCATGCCAGTGGCGATCGTAACGGCGGCGGGCCCGCCCGGGGGACGACCCGCACGGTTCCGTCGTTCCGGGCACCCTGGTGTAGCGGGCTACACCCTCTTTCCGGGGGCGGGCCCGGCTGCGCGGGACCTCCCGGTCCCTTACGGTGAGCGGCGAGGTGACATGAGAAGCGCACTGAATCGCAGCGCGGAGGCGACCCGCGAACTGGTCCGCGCCCTCCGCACCGCCCTGCCCGCGCTGCTCGGGCTGGGCCCGCTGCTGGCGTTCGCCGTCCTGCTGCCCCTCGCCCTGCCGTGGCTGCCGTCGGCGGTGCGGCCGCTGCGCGCGCTCGCGGACGCCGAACGCCGCCGCGCCGGCCGGCTGCTCGGCCGCGAGATCCCTGCGCCGTACTGGCCGGTCGGCGAGGGCGTGGCGGCGGGACGCCGACTGGCCGGGTCGTGGACCACCTGGCGGGACGCGGCCTGGATGGCGGCGCACGGCCTCACCGGCCTGGTGGCCGCGGTGCTGGCGGTGGGGGTCTGGCCGGCGATCCCGTTCACGCTGTCGCTGCCGCTGTGGTGGTGGGCGGCGCCCGAGGGCTCCACGTCGGCGATCATCACGCTGGACAGCTGGCCGAAGGCGCTGACGATGCCGTTCGTCCAGGGGGCGCTCGACCTGTTCATCCTGCTGTGGCTGGTGCCGCGGCTCGTCCGCTGGCAGGCCCGGCTCGCCGCGGCGCTGCTCGGCCCGACCGGCCGCACGAGCCTCGCCGAGCGGGTCGAGGAACTGACCGAGACCCGCGCCGAGGCCCTGGAGGCGCACGGCGCGGAGCTGCGCCGCATCGAACGCGACCTGCACGACGGGACGCAGGCGCAGCTCGTCGCCGCCGCGCTGCGCCTCGGCCTCGCCGACCGCCGCTACCGGACGGACCCGGACGCCGCCCGCGACCTGTTCCTGGAGGCGCGCGACGGCATCGAGGAGGCGCTGACGCAGCTGCGCACCGTGATCCGCGGCATCTACCCGCCGATCCTGTCCGACCGCGGTCTCGCTGGGGCGCTGCGCGCGCTCGCCGCCGGGCAGCCGATCCCGATCGAGATGGACGTCGCGGACGGGCGGGCGCCCGCCGCCGTCGAGGCCGCCGCCTACTTCGTCGTCGCCGAGGCCCTCACCAACGTCGCCAAGCACAGCGGCGCCCGGCACGGCCGGGTGGTACTGCGGCGCGAACCGGCCCGCCTGGTGATCAGCGTGCGCGATGATGGCAAGGGCGGGGCCGACCCGGACAGGGGGAGCGGCCTCGCGGGCATCCGCCGCCGGGTGGCGGCGCTCGACGGGACGACCCGCATCGACAGCCCCCACGGAGAAGGGACGACGCTCGAGGTGGACCTGCCGTGCGGATCGTGATCGCCGAGGACAACGTCCTGCTCCGCGAGGGGCTCGTCATGCTGCTGAACGCGGGCGGGCACGAGGTCGTCGCCGTCGCCGGGCAAGGACCTGATGTGCTGCCCGCCATCCTGGAGCACCGTCCGGACGCCGCCGTCCTCGACGTCCGGCTGCCGCCCGGGTTCCGCGACGAGGGGCTGCGCGCGGCGATCGAGGCGCGCAAGCGGATCCCCGGCCTGCCGCTGCTCGTGCTGTCCCAGTACGTCGAGGAGACCTACGCCGCCGAACTGCTCGCCGGTGGCGCCGAGGGCATCGGCTACCTGCTGAAGGACCGCGTCAGCCGCATCGACGAGTTCCTGGACGCCCTGGACCGCGTCGCCGCCGGCGGCACCGCCCTCGACCCCGAGGTCGTGTCCCAGCTGATGACGACCCGGCAGGACCCGCTGCAGGCGCTCACGCCCCGCGAACGCGAGGTCCTCGGCCTGATGGCGCAGGGCCTCGACAACGCCACGATCGCGTCCACACTGGTCATCACCGAGCGGTCGGTCAGCAAGCACATCGGCGCCGTGTTCGCCAAGCTGGGCCTGCCGCCTTCGGACAGCGGGCACCGCCGCGTCCTCGCCGTGCTGGCTTATCTGAACTCGTGAGAATCCGCCGCGCCGTCCGAGCCCTTCTGCTGGACGGCGACGCGCTCGTCCTGATCCGCCGCACCCGCCCCGGCCGCCCCGTCTACTGGACGACTCCGGGCGGCAAGATCGAGCCTTCCGACGCGTCTTCGGAGGCCGCGCTGCGCCGCGAACTGGACGAGGAACTCGGCGCGACGGCGGGCCCGCTGCGCCAGGTCTTCGCGTGCGCGGAGCAGTCGCCGGACCTGCACCGGCTCAACACCTTCTATGTCTGCCGCCTGACTTCGATGGACTTGTCGCGCCGCCACGGCCCCGAATTCGACGACCCTTCGAACGGCCGCTACGACGTCGACATTGTCCCCTGCGCGCCCGACTCGCTGGCCCCTCTCGCCCTGATCCCCGAGACCCTCGGCGCCTACCTGCACGATCACGCCGCCGACCTCCCCGGCCTCGTCCCGTAGGTCTTGCCGAACGCGGCGGCTTATGCCAATTTTGCGGGACTTCTGTGATCAAGGAGCGCCCATGCCGCGTACCGGTCCGCGCATTGCCGGAGCCGCCCTGCTCGCCGCCGCCGTGCTGACGCCCGTGTCCGCGTCCGCGGCCACCGTTGGCGAGGGCGGCATGTCGGCGACCATCCGCTACACCGAGTACGGCATCCCGCACATCACGGCACCGGACTACGCGGGCCTCGGATACGGCACCGGCTACGCGGCGGCGAAGGACAACATCTGCCTGATCGCGCAGGGCGTCATCACGCTCCACGGGGAACGCTCCAAGTACTTCGGACCGGACGCCTCGCCGGACAAGGCGCTGTCGTCGGCGTCCACCAACCTGGCCAGCGACGTCTTCTTCACCGCCATCAACGACAGCGGCATCGTCGAACGGCTCGCCGCCGCGCCCGCGCCCGACGGGCCGACCGGCGAGGTGCGCGAGCTCAGCCGGGGCTGGGCGGCCGGCTACAACCGCTACCTGAGCGAAGGCAAGATCACCGACCCGGCGTGCAAGGGTGCCGCGTGGCTGCGGCCCATCACCGAGATGGACGTCTACCGGCGCGGCTACGCCCTCGCCATGCTCGGCGGCTCCGGCATGGTCACCGACCAGATCACCGAGGCGGCGCCGCCGGACGGTGCGCAGCCCAAGACCGCGTCCCTGCAGAAGACCGCCGAGGGCGCCCGCAAGCTGCTGGCGAACACCGACATGGGCAGCAACGCGATCGCCGTGGGCGCCGACGCCACCGCGAACGGGCGCGGCCTGCTCCTCGGCAACCCGCACTATCCCTGGCACAACGGGCGGCGCTTCTGGCAGATGCAGCAGACGATCCCCGGGAAGCTGGACGTGAGCGGCGCCGCGCTGCTCGGCGCGCCGTCCGTCAACATCGGCCACACCTCGACGTTCGCGTGGAGCCACACCGTCGCGACCGGCGTCCCGTTCAGCCTGACCGAGCTGCGGCTGGTGCCGGGCGACCCGACGTCCTACTTCGTGGACGGCAAGATCGAGAGGATGACCCAGCGGCGGGTCACCGTCCAGGTGAAGCAGCCCGATGGATCGCTCAAGCCGGTCGCGAAGACCCAGTGGCGGAGCCGCTACGGGCCGATCGTCACGTCCGTCTCGTCCATCGGGCTCCCGTGGACGACCTGGAACGCGTACGCGATCACCGACCCGAACGCCACCAACCTGCGCCTGGCCAACACCTCGCTCGCCTTGGACAAGGCCCGCACCACCGACGACGCCGTCCGCGCGCTGAAGCAGACCCAGGGGCTCCCTTGGGTCAACACCATCGCGTCCGACTCGCGCGGGGAGACGCTGTTCGCGCAGATCCAGGTGCTGCCGAACGTCACGAACGCGTTCGCGGACCGCTGCAACAGCCTCCTCGGACACTTGACGTTCCGCCAGGCGGGCCTCGCGATCTTGGACGGCACCCGCTCGTCGTGCGCACCTGGGAACGCCCCCGGAACCGTCCAGCCGGGCATTCTCGACCCCGACCGGTATCCGGTGCTGACTCGGGGCGACTATGTCACCAACTCCAACGACAGCTACTGGCTGTCGAACCCGGACGAGCCGCTGACCGGCTACGACCGCATCATCGGCGACGAGAAGACCGCGCGCAGCCTGCGCACCCGAAGCGGCATCATCTCCGTCCGGGACCAGCTGGCAAAGAGCAAGTTCACCCGCGCCGACATGCAGAACCTGGTCTTCGCGAACCGCAACCAGGCGGGCGAACTGGCCGCCGCCGGCACCGTGGAGATGTGCCGCGACATGCACCTCGGCGAACCCTGCGACGTCCTGGCCAAGTGGGACAGGACGGCCAACACCGACAGCCGAGGCGCCCTCCTCTTCGACCGCTACTGGCGCAAGGCCCTTTCCGCCTGGGACCTGTGGAAGACGCCGTTCAACGCCTCCGACCCAGTCCACACCCCACGCGACTTCAACACCGGCTCCTGGGCCGCCCGCAAGGCCCTGATCGACGCAGTCGACGAACTACGCAAGTCGAACATCCTACTCGACGCGCCCCTAGGTGACCACCAGTACGTCACCCGCAACGGCGAGAAAATCCCGCTCGCCGGTGGCACCGAGGACCTCGGCATCCTCAACAAGATCGAGGCACCGTGGACGCCGGGCAAGGGTTACACGGAGGTCACCATGGGCTCCAGCTACATCCAGGTGGTCAGCTTCGACGGCGACGCCTGCCCCGACACCCGAACTCTCCTCACCTACTCCCAGTCGGCCGACCCGACATCCCCGCACTACGCCGACCAGACCCGCCTCTTCTCCAAGAACCAGTGGGTCACCGAACGCTTCTGCTCCAACGAGATCGCCAAGGCGCCCGGCCTCAAGGTCGTGACCCTCACGGGGAAGTGACGCAGCCGATCCCGTCGAGGAGATAGTCGAGCCCCTGGACGAACGCGGCGTCGCAGTCGCCGTCGTCCAGATGGCCGTGCTCGGCGAGAGCCGGGTACAGATCGCGGTTCCGGGCGAGGTGCTCGGCGGCGGCGCTCGCCGTGTCGCTCTGCGCGCCGACCTGCATGAGCGCTGACCCGATGACGTAGTTCGCCACTGCGTAGGCGGCGGTGGCGAGCCGGGTGCCGGCCAGGCCGGTCGTGGCCAGCGTCGCGTAGAGGAAATCGGTGCGAGCGAGCACGTTGGGGCCGAGCAGAGGACGCCCGCCCAGAACCGCCGCCGACCACGGATGGTCGAGCATCGCGCGCCGCCAGCCTGACATCAGGGCGATGACGCCGGCGCGGCACCGAGCTCCGGTCTCCGGCAGCGGGACGTCACCGAAGATCGTGTCGAGTGCCAGTTCCAGGACGTCGTCCTTGGTCTTGACGTGCCAGTACAGGGTCGTGGATCCGGTGTCGAGGCGCTCGGCGAGGCGTCGCATGGTGAGCCGTCCGACGCCCTCCTCGTCCAGCAGCACCACGGCCTCGGCGACGATCCGCTCCCGGGACAGCGGTGGCCCCTCCCGCCGCGACCGGTGCCCTTCGCGCAACCACACGCTCTCCGTCATGCGACCGAGACTAGTACATTGAACGGGTACCAAATCATTGGTCGAGTGACTCGACCGCTGTCCTAGGAGGCCGGATGGGGCACATCGAGGCGAGCCGGCTGACCTACGTGCTGCCCGACGGGCGCCTCTTGCTGGACGATGTCTCCTTCCGCGTGGGAGAGGGTGCGAAGGCCGCGCTCGTCGGCCCGAACGGGGCGGGCAAGACCACGCTCCTGCGGCTGATCGCGGGTGATGTCCAGCCGTCGGACGGCGTCGTGACCAGCACCGGCGGCCTCGGCGTGATGCGGCAGTTCATCGGCGGCATCCGCGACGGCCGAACCGTCCACGACCTGCTGCTGTCGGTGGCCCCCGAACGAGTACGCGACGCGGCGGACCGCCTGGCCCGCGCCGAACGCGGCCTGGACGACGGCGAGCCCAGCCAGCTCGCCTACGCCGAGGCGATCACCGACTACACGGACGCGGGCGGCTACGACATCGAGGTCGTCTGGGACGCCTGCATGACGGCCGCGCTCGGCCTGCCGTTCGACGAGGCGAAGGCCCGCGGCGTGACGACCCTTTCGGGCGGGGAGCAGAAGCGTCTCGTCCTGGAGGCACTCCTCTGCGGCCCGGACGAGGTGCTCTTCCTCGACGAGCCCGACAACTACCTGGACGTGCCGGCGAAGGAATGGCTGGCGGAGAAGCTGCGTGCCACGGTCAAGACCGTTCTCCTGGTGTCCCACGACCGGCGACTCATCGCCGACACGGCCGACCGGATCATCACCGTGGAGTCATGCGACATCTGGATCCACGGCGGCGGTTTCACGGGCTACGCGCGGGCCCGCCGCGAACGCACCGAACGCCTCCACGAGCGGCGCCGCCGCTGGGACGACGAGCACACGCGCCTGAAACAACTCGTCCACGTACTCCGCCAGCGCGCCGCCAACAACGACGCGGTGGCTTCCTCCTACCAGGCCGCCCGCACTCGCCTCCAACGCTTCGAGGAGGCGGGCCCGCCCCGCAGCGCACCCAAGGACCAGAACGTACGGATGCGCCTCCGCGGCGGTCGCACCGGCAAACGCGCGCTGATCTGCGAGTCACTGGAGCTGACCGGCCTGACGCATCCTTTCGACACCGAGATTTGGTACGGCGAACGCGTCGCGGTGCTGGGCTCGAACGGCTCGGGCAAATCGACATACCTGCGCCTGCTTGCCGGGCATGACGTCCCCCACACGGGCGAGTTCTGCCTTGGCGCCCGCGTGATGCCCGGCCTCTTCGTTCAGACGCACACCCGCCCCGACCTGCACGGCCGCACGCCCGCTGAGATCGTGATGTCGCAGCACGCGCTCACCCGCAACGACGCCATGGCCGCGCTCGCCCGCTACGAACTGGCTCCCGCCGGCTCCCGCCCGTTCGAGACCCTCTGGCGGCCAGCAGGCCCGCCTGCAGATCCTGCTCCTGGAACTGTCCGGCGCGACGCTGCTCCTCCTGGACGAACCGACCGACAACCTCGACTTGGCCAGCGCCGAAGCTCTCCAGAAGGGGCTGGCGTCCTATTCGGGCACCGTCCTGGCCGTCACCTACGACCGCGGGTTCGCCGCCGACTTCGACCGCTACCTGATCTTCACCTCATCCGGCCACGTCCACGAGTCGTCCACCCCCACATAGCGTCCGGGCCGTTCAGGTGCCGGTTGAGGGCCGGGGTGAGCACAGCCCCCCGTTCTGCCTGGGGACGACCCGGTCGCTCTCAGTGCGACCCCAGGCCGGCACGACCGAATCACGAACCGCACTCCGGAGAACGCCGCCCCACCTTCGAGGCGCCGCGCCAAAGCCACGCATCCGTCGGTGGGACGGGCGCAGCGAGACGTCCCGCACCGACCGGGGGACTCTAGGATCGACGATCACCTGCACCCTGCTCAAGCGCACTGCGGCAAGGAGGGCGATGAGCCAGTACTTTCAGATCGGCCAACGCGTCCTCTGGAATCCTGCGACAGGCGTCGCTCAAGTCTTCCTGCGCGCAGCGGAGTCGTTCGCCACCCTGACGGACCTCCCATCGGGTCTCGGCCCGATGGAGGCGGACGAGTGTGAGATCGACGTTGAGGTCTTCAGCACGTTCGTGGACGCCCTGATCCGCCGATACGCGCGCTCGAACCACGTGATCCTCCGGTCCCTCATGGAGGGATTCACCGCGACCGCCATCGTCCTGGTCGACCGCGGTGGTGGTCGTCTACCGGCGCTGGAAACCCCGAACGACCCCGGCATTGCCGCACTGGCCGAGCTCAGTCGGCACCACGACGACGCAATGGTCACCTGAGCCATCCGCAGAAACCCAGCGAAACAGCCGCCGCCGAAACCCATGAGGACACCCCCGACTTGTCTACGACGGGGCGCGTCGGCGGCGCGGGTATGAGCGGGGGAGACGGGGGCCCCAGAAAGGCCATGCCCAGGTCTTGGGGTCGCCGAGTTCGGAAGCGGTCAGGCCGGGACCGACACCGGTGAGTTCGGCGACCAGGAACTCGGTGATGGTTCCGCCGCCCTCTGCCTCTTCGCCATGATCGGTCCGCACGGTCCAGCGGTCGGGATCGGGATCGCCGGTGTCCCACAAAAGCCAGTCGCGGCCTTCGGTGCTCCCGCAGTACAGCAGGCCGCCCGGCTCGGGATGCACTACGGGGCGAGGTTTTCCGTCAAGCCCCCACTCCGGCTTCGGCCTCGCCATCTCCAGGAGCAGCTCGGCATGGGACGTGTGCCGGGAGGCCAGGTCGTCCGGGTGTTCGATGAAGAAGCCGTTGAAAACGATCCAATGGCCGTAGCAGTAGGTCTCGTACAGGCGTTTGTAATCGGCGGGCAGCCGCGGGACGCCCAACTGCCGCTCGATGGCCTTCCAGTCGTACGTGCCCGGAGTCCCCGGCCCAACGATGGTCTGCAGTTGGGCCAGCGGATCCCGCGTCCCGCCCTCGGCCGGAGGGGTGGGGCCCACCGGGTGGCCGGCGGGGACGAGCGTGCGCTCGCGCGCTACGGGCGGGAGGGCAAGGACGGGCAGGTCGAGGAGGCCGTCCAGCCACTCGCCGAGGAACTCGGTGGTGGTGAGGTTGAGCTGCTGCGCCCCGTGCCCGTCGAGCGCGACCAGCCAGCGGGCGGGGTCGTCGTCGAACGGCAGCCACCAGCACGTCTCCCCGCCGGCGAACACGCCTTAGAGCCGCGCCTGTGGATGCGGTGGTGTGACCTTGCGCTGCTCGGCCTCGCTGTCGAAGCCCTCCTCGGCGCAGCCGGGAGCGAGAAGGCGGAGCACGCCCGCGAGCGTTCCCGGGCCGCTTCGGGAGATCAGCGCGACATAGTCCTCGGGGAAGGCGCCGGCGGGAAACCGCGGCGGCGAGGCGGCGGGCCGCCCGTCCTGGACGATCTGGAGGGTCGCGGCGAGTTCCCGGCCCGCTTGCCGCAGTCCGGTGACGGTCGGGACGGGGTCGCGCATCCGGCGCCTTTGCGGTCCAGGGGTGTGCAGTGGACGGGCAAGATCTTAACGCGGCGGCGCATAGCGGGGCTGTGATAGCCGTCGGGTGAATCGGTATTTGTCCGGGGGTGTGGGCGGGGGGAGGGTGG
>NZ_JABXFD010000244.1 GCF_013372625.1 Actinomadura sp. BRA 177 | reverse complement strand
TGTGACGTTTTTTTGTGCTGATAGAGCGTCCAGAAAGATCTACAAGTGCCTCTGCGTCGGCAGCGTCAGATGGGGATAAGAGACCGCCCCCGTCCCGCCCAGGACGACCGCGACGGCGAGCGCGGCGGCCCCCGTCCGGCGGTTCCGCCTCCTGCGGTGCCCGGCCTCGACCTGCGCCAGCAGCCCAGGCGGGACGGTCGGCGCCTCCCGCGCGGCGGACGCGAGCGTGCCCCGCAGCGTCCGGTCCAGTTCATCGTTCATGGTGCCCTCCCGCCGTGGACGCGGTGGCCGGTCGCCAGTCCGCGCGAAGCTTGCCGAGGGCGCGGGCGGCCTGGCTGCGGACCGTCCCGCGCGAGATGCCGAGCGTCGCGGCGATCTCCTCGTCGGACAGGTCCTCGTAGTAACGCAGGACGAGGACCGCCCGCTGCCGCCGGGGAAGCGCGGTCAGCGCCTCCCACAGCCTGGGATCATGTTCGGCCCGCTCCAGCCCGCGGTCGTCGTAGTGCCGCTCCGGCACGCTGTCCACCAGGTGCTCGCGCCTGCGCCGCCGCCACATGCTGATGTGCTGCCGCGCCATGATCTTCCGGACGTATCCCTCGGGATCGTGCTTGTTGACGACCCGTCCCCAGGCGCCGCGCAACCTGATCAGACCCTCCTGCAGCAGGTCGGCCGCGTCATCGGCATTGCCGGTGAGGACGAAGCCGTATCGCAGCAGAGCCTGCGCGCGGGTGGCCACGTATTCCTCGTACGTCACGCCATCGTCGTCGTCCAAAGGCCCGTCCTTCCTTTCACACCCAGGACGCCCGTCCCGCCGGATCTGTTGCACGCCCCTTCGCGCGGGGGCCGGCGGGGTAGGGTCGGTGGATGCTGCTGCGCGCCTATGGGATCGCTCGTTCGCTGGTCATGTACTACGGGATTCCGGGTAAGCACCGGCGGGCGATGCGCCTTTACGGGGAATTTCTCGGGGCCGGTGACGTGGCCTTCGACATCGGTGCTCATGTGGGCGGGCGAGTGCGCGTGTGGCGGCACCTGGGGGCGCGTGTGGTCGCGGTCGAGCCGCAGCCCGACTGCCTGCGCGTCCTGCGGCTCTTCTTCGGACGCGACCGGAACGTCGCGATCGTGCCGGGCGCCGCCGGGGCCAAGCCGGGGAAGGCGCAGCTGGCGCTTTCCAGTGCGACGCCGACGGTGTCGTCGATGTCGCCCGGCTGGATCAAGTCGGTGACGACGGACAGCAGCTTCGCGCGCGTCCGCTGGGACCGGTCGGTCGAGGTCGAGGTGACCACGCTGGACGATCTCATCGCGGCCCACGGCGTGCCGACCTTCTGCAAGATCGACGTCGAGGGGTTCGAGGCGGACGTCCTCGCGGGCCTGTCGCAGCCGGTCCCCGCGCTGTCGTTCGAGTACATTCCGTCGGCGCATGACGCGTCCCTGGACGTGCTGCGCATCGTGGAGGAACTCGGCGCGTACGAGTACAAGTACTCCCCCATCGAGACGATGCGGTTCGCCAGCCCGCGGTGGCTGGACGCGTCCGAGCTGCGGCGGCAGCTGGAGCGCATCCGGCCGCGCGGCCGCTCCGGGGACGTCTACGCCCGGCTGCGGACATAGCCGCCTGCAACGTCGGCGAAGTGGCCCATATGGCAACAAAACTTACTATTATGTGACCTGCGCCACTCCACCGACGTATGGGGGCTTTCGTGCCGGACGCAGCGGAGCGTCAACCGTCCTCGGCCGACTTGCGGACCGATGTGGCCCACTCGGCCCGGGTCTACGACCACCTGCTGGGAGGCAAGGACAACTACGCCGCCGACCGCACCGCCGCCGAAGAGGTCGTCAGGATCGCCCCCTATATGCGCACATCGGTGCGCGCCAACCGCAACTTCATGGTGCGGGTGGCCCGCCACCTGGCCGCCGAATGCGGCATCACTCAGTTCCTCGACATAGGAACCGGCCTGCCGACTTCACCCAACCTCCACGAGGTCGTCCAAGAGGTCGATCCGTCTTGCCGCGTGGTGTACGTCGACAACGACCCGATCGTCCTCGCGCACGCTCGGGCGCTGCTCACCAGCACCCCGGAGGGAACGTCCCGCTACATTCACGCCGACCTGAGCGAGCCGGAGGCCATTCTGGCGTCGCCGGAAGTCCGGGAAACGCTCGACCTGGGCCGGCCCGTGGCGCTGTCCCTCATCGCCATCCTGCATTTCATCCACGACGAGGAATTGGCGCACGGCGTTATCCGGCGGCTCATGGACGCGCTTCCGTCCGGCAGTTATCTCGCCCTGTCCACGATCACCATCGACAGCGCCCCCGAAGAGGTCGGGGACGCGGTCAAGAAGTACAACTCGCGCGGAATCAATTCCAAGGGGCGGACGAAAGCCCAGGTCACAAGCTTCTTCGACGGCCTGGAGCTGGTCGAGCCGGGCGTGACCCCCGTCCACCACTGGCGGCCGGACGACGAGGCCCGCGCGATCGACGACTCCCAGGTGTCCATGTACGGCGGCCTGGCTCTCAAATCCTGACCCGCCCAGGCGCTGTTTCGCCACGGATTATCGGACGACTCCGGCGATGACAGTGGCGACCATTTTGCGAACGGCATCACGCTCCGGCCGGGGGCCCGCACGGTCGGCGAACAGCAGGTGCGCGGCGCCGATCAGAGTAGGAGCGAGCGTCTCGACGTCGGCGTCGGGCGCGATACGTCCTCGCTCGCACTCCGCGCCGAGGTAAGACTCGATCACGATCACGGCCTCCGTCAGGACGGGGACGCCGGCGGGCCACGTCCGCCGCAGCCGGACCTGCAACTGCACCCGGAACGTGACAAGCGGGACGATCGCGACGGCGACCGACTCGAACAGCGCCACCAGCGCGCCGGTGAGATTGCCCTCGACCGTGCCCGTCCCGGCGGACTCGCGCAGTGCGGCGGCCTTCGGGTCCATCCTGCCGACCCGGTCGATGACGAACTCGGCGAGGAACGCGTCGAAGTCGGTGAAGTGCCGGTGCAGGACGCCCTTGGCGACACCCGCCTCGTCGGTGACCGCCCGGCTGGTCAGCGCGCTCGGACCGTCCCTGAGCAGGATCCGCTCGGCGGCGTCGAACAGCTGCTCGCGCACATCCCGGAGGGCCACCCCTGTCGGCACCGCGCATCCTCCCCTAGCCGAGTGGGCGCTTGCCCACTATGGTGGGCACATGCCCACTCTCTCGAACGAGCCGCATCACCAGCGGCACGTGGCGGAGTCGTTCGGCGCGGACGCCGACCGCTACGACCGGACCAGGCCAAGCTATCCGAACGCCCTCGTCGAGCGGCTCGCCACCCCCGGGCCGGACGTCCTCGACGTCGGCTGCGGGACGGGCATCGCGGCCCGCCAGTTCCGGGCAGCCGGCTGCCGCGTGCTCGGCGTCGAGCCGGACGCGCGCATGGCCGGCCTGGCGCGGCGCACCGGCATCGAGACCGAGGTCGCGAAGATCGAGGACTGGGACCCGGCCGGCCGGACCTTCGACACGGTCATCGCCGGGCAGGCCTGGCACTGGGTGGACCCGGTCGCGGGCGCGGCCAAGGCGGCACAGGCCCTGCGCCCCGGCGGCCGCCTGGCCGTGTTCTGGAACGCGTTCCTGCTTCCGTCCGGCCTCGGGGAAGCCTTCGCCGCGGTCTATCGCCGCGTCCTGCCCGACTCCCCCATTTTCCACCGCCCATTGCCGGCCGCGGACGCGTACTCGATGCTGTGCGACAAAGCGTCCGACGGCATGCGGCAAACGAAGGCGTTCGGCGCACCCGAAGAGTGGCGCTTCGACTGGGAGCGCCATTACACCCGCGACGAATGGCTGGAACAGGTCCCCACGTTCGGCCTCCACTCCCAGATCCCACCGGACGAGCAACAGGAGGTTCTGTCCGGGATCGGCGCCGCGATCGACGCGGCGGGCGGCGACTTCACCATGCGCTACACCACGATGGTGGCGACCGCGTCCCGCAATTCATGACCGGCCGAGTGCGCTTATGGTGCCTGCGCCACGCCGAATCCGAGAACGTCACGTCCGGCATCGCAGGAGCCGTTCCCACCATGCCCCTAACAGCACACGGCCGCCAACAAGCTTTAGCCTCGATCCACCGATGGTGAATCGAGGTCGATCTCTCGGTCTTTTCGGGAGGACGGTCGAGTTGTCGGCCGCCTGTGGGCAGGGGTGATCGGCTGGTCTGCCCAGCTTTTCCACGTGTTGGGTTCCGGTCGGGCCCCGTTCGGGCGGTGGATGACGGCAGGTCAGCGGCTGTCGGGAGGGGTGTGGAGGGTGTCGAACAACTGCTGCCAGGCGTCGGCCCAGGGCCAGTTGCGGGGCAGGTACAGGATCAGGCGGCGGGCCGAGCGCGCCAGCCGGGCCGGGACGTTGACCAGGTGGGCGCGGATGGTGGCGGTGGTCGCGCGGGCGTGGAAGGCCGAGGTGAGCGCGCCGGCGGCGCGCAGCAGGTTGAACGACATCGCCCACAAGATCAACCAGGCGGCGTTGGCGTTGAAGTCGCCGGACGGCAGGTGGGCCAGCGGTCCGGCCTTGCCGTCGGCGATGACCTGCTCGATCACGGCGTGGTGGCGGTGGTGGCGCTCGGCCTGCAAGGTCTCGAACGGGCTGTTGGTGAAGAACGGGTGGTAGCGCCAGGCGGGGAACAGTTCGCCCTGCTCGCCCGCGGTGGCGGGTTTGGCCAGGTCACGGACGCGCCGCACGATCAGCCGGGCGGTGACCTGCTCGGCTTTGGGCCGGCCGGTGAAGGCGGCGTAGGCGGGGATCTCGGCGACCTGGGCGTCATAGATCAGCTCGCCGGTGTCGGGATCGAGCACGCCGGTGGGGTAGCGGATCTGCCGCCACGCATTCTCGTCGATGGCGGCGATGGCCCGCTTGATGGACGGGTTCATGCCAGTGGTGATGGAGAAGCAGGTGTCGGCTCGTTGGCAGGCGGCCACCACATCGGCGTTGTAGAACTGCGAATCGGCGCGCAGCACACGCAGGCCGGTGGCCCCGGCCTGCGGTGCGGTGGACAGCACCTCGGCGACGAAACGCTGCGCGCCGCGGGCATCGGCGGCCTTGCCCCGGCGCAGCCTCACCCCGGCCACGATCGGGCGGGCGATCGGGGTGCAGATCGTGGCCAGCAGCGGATGCAGGGTCCGTACCCCTTTGAACCGCCCGATCTGTGCGCCCTGCTTGGCGCGGCCGAACACCCGCTTGTGGGTGGAGTCGACGTCGATGAAGGCGACCTGGTCGGCGCCGGGCAGCAGCGGCGCCCGCCGGGCCAGCTCGCCCAGCAGCCGGTGGTGCACCGCGTGCAGTTGCAGCACGTGGCCGTGGGTGAACGAGCGCAGGAACGTGCCCAGCGTCGAAGGCGCCCGGACACCGTCGAACGCGGTCGGCATCGCCCCGTGCCGCAACCGGCCGGTGTCATCGATGCTGTCGGCTCCGGCGCACATCGCCGCCACCAGCGACATCACCTTCGCCGCCGGGTTCGCACCGCCGCCGTTGCCCGAACCGCTGATCCGTACCGCCGTGTCGACCAGTTCAGGCAGACCGGCCCGCTCTGCAAGCCGGACCACGGGCACCAGGCCCGCATCGGCGATCAGGTTGTCCTCGTCGAACACCGAAGAGACCGCCGCAGCGGCATGAGAGGATTGCACTTACGGGATGCCTCGCTGATCCTGCGTGATGAAGCCTTCGACAAGCCCATCATCGCAGGCCACGGGGCATCCCTTTTGCCGTTTCCGACACCTGGAAGATCAGTCACCCGGTGGATCCAGGTTTAGCCGCAGCCCGGACTCTCGCAACCGAGTCGATCGCTCACATCTACTCCAGCACAGCCCTGCGAGCCCGGCAAACCGCCCAACTCCTGGCCGCGCCGGGAATCCCCGTCAGTGCACTCCCGGCCCTCGCCGAGATGGGCATCGGTGAGCAAGAGGGAACGAACGACCCTGCCGTCCGCGCCCGTACGGCGGAAGTCCTGCACGCCTGGATCGTCCACCAGGACCTGGCGCAACGGGTCGCAGACGGCGAAACAGGACACCAGGTCGTCACCCGCATGACAACGGCGCTCCAGCGGATCACCGCCGCCCACCCCGACGAGACCGTCGCCCTCGTAGGCCACGTGGCAAGCCTCACCATCACCCTGAGCCGCCTGTGCGGCCTAGGCGCCGAGGTCTGGGGAACTCCCCTCCCACACGCGCACCCTTTCCTCACCGAGTGGGACGGCACAACCTGGCAGTGTCCGACCTGGCCACGTCCGACCGTCTAGCGACTCGCCGCCGGTCGTTCTTTCCTCCGACGATCAGGCGGTGCCGAACGACTCGGTGCCCTTGTTCTCGATGACCATCACGATGGTCTGGCCGCCGGGCGCGGGCAGCTGGCCCACGCCTCCGTGCAGCCCCAGCGGCAGAAAGGTCATGGGCACGGACGTGACCCGCTACACGACCGCCGGCCGCTCGCCACGCAGCTGGGCGGTGATGTTCTCCGCCACGACCTTGCCGTGCCGCATCGCGCACGAGCCCCGCTTGGCCTCGGGGACGTCGGTGATATCGCCGACCGTGTAGACATGGTCGCGCCCGTAGACGTTCAAGGCGCCGATGACGGGAACCTCCCCTGAGACGTCCAGGTCGTGAGCCGTCCGCCGCAAGGTAGCCAATGTTGATCCGCACCCGATGGGCCTGGAACCAGATGTCAGCGGTGATCTCCTCGCCGCCATCGGCGGTGGCCGTGAACGTCCCGCCATGCCCCGCTTCAGTCGCTGGCGACATCACGAGGCCGGTGCCGAGCCGAAGCCGGACGTCCATCTCGTCAATCCGCCAGTGCAGATCCCCGCGCAACTCCGCCTCGAAGCCTGGAAGCAGTTCACCGGACGAATTGACAATGGTCACCTACTTATCCGGCCAGACGTCCTTGATCTCGCCGGCCAGCTTCAGACCGACCAGGCCCGGCACCGGCAATCAGCACCTGGTCGGCGCTGGCCACCTTCTTATGTATGCGGCGAAGATCGTCCAACGCATCCCCGATGGAGTCGGCGTTGGGCTTCGCCGGATATGCATAGCTGGTACCGGACGCGGGGACGAGATCGTCAGCCTCGATACGCCGCCCGGAGGCCAGCGCAACACCGCCGGGATCCACCGAGATGGCCCTGTCGCGAATCACCACGCCCCTCGTAAGCAAGGTGTCGTAGGGGAAGAACATGTTCTCCGCCCAGTCGGACCGGGTCAGCGCCCGCAGCGCCGCCGCCGTGTTGACGAACGCGTCCCGGGGATCGATCAGGATGACGTCGGCCTCCGCGTCCAGCGCCATGGCGACCGCTGAACCTCCGTAGCCTCCGCCGATGACGGCAACCGTACGAGCCATGGCGTCACACTCAGTGCTCGGACTCGCCCACTTCACCCGGTTCCTCAAAGAGCACCGGCACCTTGTTGTCCAGGACGACGCCGCCAAGCATGTCCCGTTCGGCGGGGCCGAGCCCATGGCCAGTTCCGCTATCCGACGGTAGGTCTCGGCGTAGAACTCGTCCGCGAGCCCGCTGCCCTTCGCGGTCAGCGCGACCCGTACCGCGCGAGCATCCTGCGGATCCGCCTCGCGCCGAACCAGGCCGTTCCGCTTCGTGCGATCCACCAGACTGGTGAGACTCAACTTGGCCAGGTCCAGCATCCCGCCAGTTCGTTTATCCCTCGCGGCCGCGCCATCAGCATGCCCAGCAACTGCCTCTGCTGGGACGTGATGCCGTACTTGCGCACCGACTCGGCATAGACGGCATTCACTAGGAAGGTGCCCCGCACCAGCGCCAACACAATCCCGATCCGCCCGTCACCCTGATTACCCACGCGAATAGCGCACAGTTCGCGGAGCGAACTACCACCGGGACGGCCCACACCAGGACGGCAGAACCCGCCGAGCGAAGCCTCCCACTCTTCGGCAGGTGACTCCTCTGGGGTTCGTCTGGAACTCCTCTGGGACTCCTCGGCCGAAGACTCAGGTCTCCAAAAGGCACCGAAGCAACGCCAAGGCAGCCGATACGGGACTCGGGGGCGGTGCTTTCTGCGACGTCACCGGGGAGTGCGGTCGGTTGCGCATGCCATGCGTCACGCTGTGGCCGGGACGGTGCCGAGGGAACACCTGTGCCTGCTTGCCGGCGGAGCACGCGGCGGCCCACTGGGTGAGGGCATCGATGATGCCGCGCACAGGGGCGGCAGTCGGTCCTGCGGCGGGCCGGGCAGTGCCGCCAGAGGCTGGATCAAGCGGCCGTGCCGGGCTCGGTTTTCGGGCGAGGAGTGTTCCAAATCGCGCCATTGCATGTTCGTGGAATCGTGGTGGGGGCGGCGCTGCGTACGGGGCCGCCCCTCCAAAGTCAAGGGCGCTTCGCGTCGCTTCGCGATGGCCTCCGGCCACCCTTGACTTCGGAGCCTCTGCGGCCCCTGAGTGCAGCTTTCGTCGGGCAGGCTCCGCCTGCCCTCTGCCCGACGCGCCGCCCCCACCCCGTCCAAGAGGGATCGACGCGAGCACCCTCAAGAGGTGCCGAATATCGATATATAGGAATTGCCCGAATCGGCCTCTTTGTGGCATTGATCGACTTCGAAGAAGGGGCTAAAGAATCATGGCATGAATTCGGGTGTGGGAGGGCGAAGCTGTGTACGGTCGGATAAAATTGGGGGTATGGAAGCGGTAACGGTCGACCTCGGTGAGGCGTCCACCATGGAATTGGTGAACGCGGCATCGGCGATCGCCGCTGAACTCGCCCGCCGCAAGGCACCCGAATCGGCGATTGTGTGCAGGGAACTCGCCGAAACTCTCAGCGCCACCACCGACCTGCACGAGGCCGCCCTGTCCGACCTCATCGGCGTAGTCGATCGGACCCGTGAGGTGCAGCGGTGGGGATACCCCTCCACCCGCTCCTGGCTGCGCTCCCGCCTCGGCATGCGCGAATCCCGGGCAAAAGAGCGCCTGACTCTGGCGTGCCACCGAAACCGGGTCCCGCAGACCACCGCACGCTGGACGGCCGGCGAACTCTCCTACGATTACGTCGCCACCATCGCCGCAGCAGTCACCCGCCTGGGCGACACCGAGTGCCAAGTCGCCGAAGAAGCCCTGCTCAGCTTGGCCGACCAAGGCTTCTCAGCAGGAAAAGTCGCCACCTTCGGCAGACGCATCCGCGAGGTGATCGCGGAACGCGACGGCACCGAGCAGCCTGACGCCGACTCGCGCCGCGGATATGAACGGTCCTGGATCGACTCCACCCGTTCCCTGGACGGCGACCGCTACATCAAAGGATGGCTGAACGCCGAGGACGCCGCCATCTGGGACGGCACGCTGGGCCCGCTGGCCAAACCCACCGGAACCGATGACCCACGCGACCTGTCCGAACGCACCGCCGCCGCGCTGACCAGCGTCCTGTCCGGCGGACACCGGACCACCAAGGTCACCGTCATCTGCGACCTGGACACCCTCACCGGCGGCGAGGTCCCAGCCCGACTAACCGACGGCACCCCGATCCCCGCCGCCCAAGCCCGCCGGATCGCCCTGACCGCCGGAGTCTCGCCCCTCTTGCTCGGCACCGGCAACCACCCCCTCTACCTCGGCCACCGGGCCCGGTTCGCCACCGCCCCGCAACGCCAAGTCCTCGAAACCCTCTACTCCACCTGCGCTGTCCACGGCTGCGAAGTCCCTGGCACCCTGTGCGAGGTCGACCACGTCCACGGCTGGGCCCTCGGCTCCCCCACCGACATCGACCAGCTCGCCCTGTGCTGCGGCTGGCACAACCGCTACAAACACACCAACCCCAGCAGAATTCACATCACCACCGACACCAACGGACGTCACACCTACCGCGTCCTAGCACCACCCGGCACCGCCGCGACCGTCCGTCCACCACCCTGGCTCCAAGCCGCCTAAATCGCCGACATGCACCGCCCTCAGTACATGCGGGACTCGCCGAGCAAGGGCCGCGATTGGCCAAAGACCGCGGCGGCGGACGCGCTCGAGTAACGGCAGTGGCTCCACTGGCTGTCTCCCCCGAGCGCGTATTTGCAATGCACACCTGACAGCCGCCGCTCCCGGAGCCGTCCACACGGACAGTCCTCGTGGGGCCCCCTCGGACTCGCGAGGTCACAGCTTCCGCATGCCACCAACCGCAAGCCGGAGAGCAGGGCCTCTCTCCGTGCCCCAGCGCCAGGCCTCGCTACACACCGCATCCCGAGCCCAGTGGCCTGCTGTGCTGCGGGCGACCGCCCCTCCGTCCCCGACCGTGCGGGCCGAGCTTCATGAAGGGTCGGAACGATCACCGAGCTCCACGTCGCCGGGTTCACCGGCGTAGGCCCCGGCTTGACGGCTTTCGCCGGGTAGTCCGGCAAACTGGGCATGGCCGCTCGGGGCCGCGACCTCGTTGCGAAAAATCTGCGCCGCCGCGTTAGGGGGCGGGAGCGCGTCCTGATCTTGACGTTTGCCGTCCCCGTGACGTGCCGCCTCGTGCGGGCCGAGCCGTTCGTAGAGGGCACGGGCCCGGTGGTTGACCACCAGAACATCCAGAACCAGGTCCACCACTGACGTTCAGCCTCGTTCAGCAACTCGATGCCGAGAGGGGTGCCGATGCCGATGCAGGCTTTGGAGGCGGCGCGGGCATCCGGTCGCGGCGCGCCAGCTTCGGCATGCCATGCGTCACACTGCGGCGCGGGCGACGTCCAAGGAACATCCTTGTCCCATCCGTGGATCCACTGCACGACGATGGTCCCAGGCAGGTCGGCCCCTGCCCGCTGGAAGGACGGCTGGGCGCCGCCGGCGTGGGCAAGGTGTTCCTCGGGGCCTCGCCGAGCGGGCGCAAGGTCGCGGTGACGGTCGTCCGCGCCGAGTACGCCGCCGAACCGGCATTCCACCGCCGGTTCGCCCGCGAGATCGAGGCGGCTCGCAAGATCGGCGGGTTCGACACCCCCACAAGTCGTGCGCGCCGATCCCGTTTCCGCGTCGCCTTGGACGGTGACCGAGTTCGTCCGCTGCCCGTACGTGCGGTAAGTCGTGCAGCGCCAAGGGCCGCTCGCGCCGTCCGCGGTCGGCGATCTGGGCCGGGGGCTTGCCGAGGGTCTGGCCGCGGTCCACGCGTGCGCCCTGGTGCACCGGGACCTCAAGCCGGGCAACGTCATCATGGCCCCGGACGGCCCCCGGATAGTCGGCTTCGGCATCGCCCGCGCGACCGAGATGTTCGCACCGGCTGTGTCCTCGCCTACACCGCGCTTGGCCGCGGCCGTTCGACGCGCCGACCATCCCGGCTTTCACCCACAAGATCGTCGGCGCACCGCCCGACCTGGCCGGCCTCTCCGGCCTGCACCTACGCGACCTGATCGTCCACTGCCGGGAGAAGGAGTCCGCGCGGCGGCCGTCCGTCCACGAGATCCTCGCCGCTCTCAACACCGAACCACCGCGCCACCCGCGCCGCCTCCCTACTCGGCGGACGTCACGAGCCGCTGATTCACGGGGCGAGGTCGAAGGAGCCGTCCTTGATGCCGGTGAGGAGGGACGTCCACGCGGACGGGGCGATGGGGAGCATCGGTCCATCCGCGTCCTTGGAGTCGCGCAGCGCCACGCCTTGGCCCGTCAGCGCTGCCACCTCAACGCACTGACCTTCGCCGCCGCTGCTGTGGCTGCTCTTGCGCCACATCGCAGCGACCTCGACGCACTCCTGCCCCACACTGCCGCTGTGGCTGCTCTTGCGCCATGGAGAGAAGACAAACTGCTCACTGGTCATGACTCCGACACTAGTCGTTCGATGAACGATCGGGAGTCTGATGCTGATAACGCGGCGGCTCTGAGGTGGTCGAAGACAATGTCGTGGCGGCGGATCTCCTCAGATGCCTCCAGATACCAGCCCGTAGTCAGGTTCTCGACCAACACCACGGAGAGATCAGTCGTCGTCAAGGTGGTAAAGGAGCCATTCAGCCCTGCATGACCACCTGCCGTAAACGGAAGGATCTGCAACGTGACGTTCGGCAGACGGGAGCGTTGGACCAGACGTTCAAGTTGACGACGCATCACTTCTCGTCCGCCAAACTGCTGCCGAAGTGCAGCCTCACTCACCACGGCCCAAAGATGGGGCGGATCTTCGGAGTCCAGGACCAGCTGGCGGCGCATTCGTATCTCTGCCAGTCCGTCAACGTCGGGCGAGAACCCCTGGAAGAAGCCACACTCGATGACGGCACAGGCGTACTCCTTTGTCTGCATGAGACCAGGAATCAGGTGCAATTGGAAGGTCCTCATTGAATCCATTTCATCCTCGGGCGGTCTGAGCGACGCGGTGGTTTTGCAGGACGGCGATGGCCTTGACGATGTGGCCGGCCTTGCTCGGGCTGCAGCGCAGCTTCCGTAGGATCCGCCATGACTTGAGTTGTGCGTTC